>JBOFGF010000043.1:0-5789 GCA_051649005.1 Thermoguttaceae bacterium
AAAATAAGATTTTTCTCTCACAGAGGCGCAGAGGACACGGAGGATTTGTCGTCATTTCTCTGTGTCCTCCGTGCCCCTGTGCGAAAAAAATGAAACCGGAAAAAACATTGCACGGGAATGTTCACCACGAAATACACGAAACTTTGCACGAAATTTTCACAAAAAAACAGGTATCAAACTTTCTGGCGAAAGCCTAAGTGATGGTTTTAATTTTTTTACTGTTTCTAAGGAGTTAAAAATGAATCGGCCTTCTTTTCAGGCATTGTTTGCTTTCTCGATAATTTTGGTAATTCTCTGTTCCTTTGGATGTGGTCCAAAGGGGCCTGATACACAATACATAAGTGGCATCGTGACCGTTGATGGTTCGCCAGTCGAAAACGCGCTGGTTGGTTTTACGCCAGTCCAGCCGGCCGATTCGTCGAACCCGAATAATGTGAAGGTGCCACTTATTGCAAGTGGCACGACGGATGCACAGGGAAATTATCGAATTTCAGCCATGCAGGGTGGAAAAATAGGTGCGGGTACAACAGTGGGTGAATATCATATCTCGATTACGAAGAAAGATATAATGAATGCTCCGGTGGCCGACAAAAATGGTAACATCATCAAACCGATGGTCGGCCCGCCCAAGTTTCGTTATATTGTTCCTAAACAATTTGAAGACGCTGAAAAATCGGGGATTTCTGTAACTGTTAAAAAGGGACGGAACACCTTCGACTTTCACTTGAAATCGGATGGAAGTTTTGATTCTTCTTTTGGTCAATAGTGGATTTGCATGTGCGGAATTGTTCTTTCAATGCCGGTGCTCACACACCGGCTCGAAGCGCAGCGACTCGATAAATACCGCCGTTTGAGTCATCTCACGATCCATTTTTCGAGAGCTTTTCGTAGTTTTTCGGGGTTTATCGGCTTCGTCAAATGATCGTTCATTCCGACGGACAAACTTTTGTGATAATCGTCATTCATTGCATTTGCGGTCATGGCGAGAATTGGGACATAGCTTGCTCCTGGTTTGCTCAATTTTCGAATAGCTTTTGTGGCATCTAAACCGTCCATGTTTGGCATTTGCACGTCCATTAAAATGAGGTCGTAGTCGTTATTTTTGACCATTTCGACTGCTTCAACACCGTCATTTGCAATTGCTAATTCGATTCCGTAAATACGGAGCATTTCTCGTGCGACCATTTGATTGATTTTGTTGTCTTCTGCCAAAAGGACTTTTGCACCACGAATATCTTTCGGAGCTGCGGCCACATTTTTCTTTTGTTTGTTCTCATTGTTTTTCGAGGCAAATGCCATATCGAGAGCTTCCTCAAAATCTTGGAGCGAAACGAGTTTGACGAGAAATCCTGCAATATCAAGTCCCTCGGTTTGTCTCATACATTCGGCTTTGTCATACGCTGAAACGATAATAAATTCAGGCAAATGAGATGAAGTTGAGGCTTTCTTTATTTCTTGAATCAATTCAACTCCATTCATGTGGGGCATTTTCCAATCGACAATGACAAGATCATATCGACGCATCTCTTTTTCGGATTGCAAGTAGGCATCCAGGGCCTCTGCGCCGCTGCTGACTACATCGACGGATTTGGTAAAAGCGATTACAATTTCACGAATATATTCCCGATCATTAGGATCGTCGTCAACATACAAAATGCGTAGATTTGAGTAATCGGTCTTGTTCCTTTTGACATTATTTGAAATTGCTCGACTGAAACAAAGAGTGAAATAGAAAGTCGAACCTTCTCCTGACACACTTGAAACGCCAATTTGTCCGCCCATTAAATCGACTAAATTTTTCGATATTGTTAGTCCCAAACCTGTTCCGCCATATTTGCGCGTCGTCGAACTATCAGCCTGCGAGAAAGATGAAAAGAGACGTTTTACCTGCTCAGGTGTCATGCCAATTCCTGTGTCTTTCACCTCGAAATACAGATGAACTTCATTTGCATGAAGGGGAGACGGATGTGGCATTTGGTCATATTCTGTCAAAAATTTGTTGTCAACAGAATTTTTATTTGCGAGCGAAACCGAGATAGAAACTTGTCCGTGATCAGTGAATTTGACCGCATTGTTTGCCAAATTGAGGAGGATTTGGCGAAGTCTGAGTGGGTCTCCAGTAAGATGATCTGGGACCGATTCATCGATGTGAACGGTGAGTTCAACACCTTTTTCCTTCACTTTTAATACGAGAACATCAGTGATTTCGTGAACAACGGATGAAAGCTGGAAATTAACATTTTCGATTCCGAGCTTTCCGGCTTCAATCTTCGAGAAGTCGAGAATGTCGTCAATGATTCGGAGAAGATTTGTTGCCGACACCTGCGACTTTTCGAGATAATCTCTCTGTTGGTCGGTCAGTGATGTTTTCAAGCAGAGATATGTCATACCAAGAATAGCATTCATCGGTGTTCGTATTTCGTGCGACATATTTGCAAGAAATTCACTTTTTGCAGCGGCTGATTTTTCTGCCGCCTCTTTGGCTTCTCGCAGTCCTTCTTGTTCTCGTGCTAATTCTGCCTGCATTTGTTTCAGTTCTCGCATATCTCGAACGTATGCAGCCACGACAGGTTCTCCGCCCAGTTCGGCTCTGACCAACGTAATTTCGGTTGGAAGATCATTTCCGGCCGCTGTGTGATGCATCCATTCAAAACGAATCGCCCCTTTATCAAATGCCTGCTGTAATTTTTCGATGGAAACAATCCTTGAATTGCGGCCATCCGGCTGGAATTCTGGAGAAAATTGGTAAAATTGATCCAAAAATTCTTCCCGTTTTTTTAGTCCAAACATTCGCACAGCTTCGGCATTGCAATTTTTCGGCAAAAAATTTGCGTCGAAAAGTGTGATAGTAAGTGGCGTTAAATCGAAGAGCATCATTACTTGATTGTAAATTTGCTCTTGAACTGCGTGCAACTCTTTTTCTTTTCTCAAATCTCGAATGAAAACGGAAATGTAACAAGATTCACCAGTATCTGTTTTGAGGAGTGTGATTTCGGTTGGAATCAACGTGCCATCTAATTTGCGGTGCATCCATTCGATCACATCAACTTCATTTGGTGCAATTCGGTCAAATATGTCATCAACCATTTTGGAAGATTCGATTCCATTGGGCTGTATTTCTGGTGAATAGTCCAGAAAATTTTCGAGAAAATCAGCCTTCGACGATGCACCGAGCAGATCAAGTGATTTCTGATTACAGTCGATTGGTGTGCGAGTGTCATAGTCGAACAAAACCGATGCAAATGGAGCCGACTGAAACATCAGTTGTTGATGTTCGAGTGCTTTGTCGACCTTTTTTTGCATTGCTTTTTCTTCTCGAAGATCGCGGGTGTAAACAGCGATGACATCCCGGCCACCATGTTTCAACTTGATAAGTGTTTCTTCAGTTGGGAGCGATTCTCCATTTTCGTCGATGTACATCCACTCAAATCGGTCATGTCCAAGAAGCAGAGCTTTGTTGCAATGTTGCTGCTGCAAATCGAGAGACCGAGTGCCGTCCGGCTGAAATTCTGGAATGAAATCGGATGCGCGACTGATAAAATCTTTTTTGGAATTAGCACCGAAAAGCCGTACAATGGCGGAATTGCAAACGACAATATCCATTTTATCGGTATAAATTTTGCATCCAAATGGGGCGGCATCGAAAAGAATGCGAATCCGGTCATTTATTTCATTTCTCTCTGCCGCAATTGCTTTTTCTTCGCGCAGATCACGATTGTAAACGGCAACAACATCTCGAGAACCATATTTTAATTTTATGAGCGCAACTTCTATTGGCAGATCATTTCCATTAGAGTCGAGGTACATCCACTCAAATCGTTCGTATCCGGTCTGCAAAACCTTTTCTAATCGTTGATTTTGCAAATCCGATGACCGACTTCCGTCCGGCTGAAATTCAGGGATGAAATCAGATGCTCGACTAAGAAAATCATCTTTCGATGATGCACCAAAAAGACGCACCATCGCTTCATTGCAATCGAGCACTTCTAATTTGTCGGAATAGATTTTACAGCCAAACGGAGCAGAATCGAAAAGGATTCGATTGCTGTTTGCCATAAATTTTTGATACTCCAATTGTTCACCAGTGGCAAGTAAGTCGCGGTGCTGTTTGACAATTATCAACACCAAAATTGGTATAAGAGCTGCAACAATGCCGAACAAAATAAACGGGACACTCGGCAAATACAAAGAAATGAGACCAGTTGACATGCTATGAATCGTTTTTGGAAACATCACTTGTGGTGACATTCTTGATAAATTGTGTTTACAAAACCTCGAAGCATATTGTATCATTTTTTTTCATGCAATTCGAGTAGTGCGAAATTATTT
This sequence comes from Thermoguttaceae bacterium, assembly GCA_051649005.1. Taxonomy (GTDB): domain Bacteria; phylum Planctomycetota; class Planctomycetia; order Pirellulales; family Thermoguttaceae; genus WRKP01. Next base: position 4,330 of record JBOFGF010000043.1, read on the forward strand.
TTCGGCGGTTGTTTTGTCAGGCGAGCATGTTCGGCGAGCCGCCGGCGCAGCGAGCCGCCAACGTAAGTTGGCGGGTTTATTCGGCGGATTTCTTGTCCCTGAACACCGGAGGTGTTCAATTATGGTAGAAACGAATTGCCAACCAAAACACACAACTCCGACGGAGTTGAATTATGGTCACCGTTATTGAACCCCGAATGGGGTTCTGACGTTTTGATGTTCGTGTTTCTACCATTATTGAATCCCGACGGGATTCGGAAATGCAATTTTCGGCTCCTATTTTGTCAGTTTCATCAAAATCACAAACTTGTTAGTGGACTGAAACCCAGTCTGCTAACAAGTTTTCACCACAGAGACACAGCGTTCACAGAGTGTCTTGTATTCTCCGTGTTCTCCGTGTTCTCCGTGCCCTCTGTGGTAAAAAATTCCGAAGTTCACAAAACTTGTTAGTGGACTGGACTGAAACCCTAGTTGACACAAATCCATTTTGGATTTACAATTCTTTTTCTGTGAGACATAATCTGGGTACTAATGTCCCCGGTTCGCTCGAACGTGTCCTCGGCGTGATTTAATCACGCATTCTAAACACAGAAAACAAAATAATCGTTCTTTGGCAAAAAACATTTTATGACAAAATATATCTTTGTGACTGGCGGAGTTGTCAGTTCTCTCGGAAAAGGTTTGACGAGTGCCTCGATTGGAATGCTCCTCGAACATCGTGGTTTGAATGTTCATCTTCAAAAACTCGATCCGTACATCAATGTCGATCCAGGTCTGCTTTCGCCGGCACAGCACGGGGAAGTTTATGTTCTCGATGATGGCAGCACGACCGATCTCGATTTGGGACATTATGAGCGATTCACCAACACGAAATTGACGCAAAATAGTAGTTGGACGACTGGCCAGCTTTACAAACAAGTCTTCAAAAAGGAAGAGCAAGGTGAATATCAAGGAGCGACGATTCAAGTCATTCCGCACATCACGAACGAAATTAAGGAGTGTCTGCGGCGACTGGGCGGGCCAGGTGTGGATGTTGCCATCACCGAAATTGGTGGGACAGTCGGCGACATTGAAAGTCTTCCGCACATGGAGGCGATTCGACAATTTGCTTTTGAAGTCGGCAAAGAAAATTGTGTTTACATCCATTTGACGCTGATTCCTTATTTGAAAGCAGCGCGAGAACTGAAAACGAAACCGACGCAGCACAGTGTCGAACGCCTGAGACAAATCGGAATTTTGCCGGACTTTCTCGTGTGTCGCACAGAAGTCAGCATGTCGCCGGAAGAACGTGCCAAAATCGGCCTGTTTTGTAATGTCGCCACTGAAGCGGTCATCGAAGAAAAAGACAAAGATTTTTCGATTTATGAAGTGCCTCTGAGTCTCACTGAAAACAAACTCGATCAGCTCATAATTGACAAATTACAGATTCCAAATGCGAAACCTCTCGATTTATCTGACTG
>JBOFGF010000044.1:0-10503 GCA_051649005.1 Thermoguttaceae bacterium
TGTGAGTACTGGAATGAATAATTCGACGACATCACTCGATTCGACCGTTCAATCGCCCACTTTTCAAGGTTTTCAGGCGACAACAGACAATTCCTTTGCCGGATATGATCCGAATGCCTCGTTCATTGGTCGCCAAATACCAGAATACGGACGCAGCACATCGACAAGTTCGATGCGAACAACGCCAACTGGAACGACTCGAAGAGTAACCACTTCGAGAAACACTGGGCGAAACACACTTGGAGTGAGTGGCATGAACACTGCCGGTTCACGTTCGGTCCGCGCAGCGACAAGTTCGAGCTTTGATTTTTCGCCATTTGAAGTTAATGATCGTGCCATCGGATTTCAAACCCGACTGAATCGACTTTCGCTTCCAAGTATTGTGCCCGAAAACATTGATGTCAAAATAATGCAGACACCGACTGGCAACACGGCGACATTATCTGGCACTGTTCCGACGACCAAAGACCGACGTGTGATGGAAATGCTCCTCCGCCTCGAACCCGGAATTGATCGCATCCAAAATAATCTGCAAGTAGATTCTCCGAAACTATAAAAAATGAAAACAACTATTTAGCTCGCTGTCTTTGAAAGTAGAAGCATCTTCGTACAAAATGAGAATTCCGACAATTGAGTATTTCGACACGATTTCATCGACAAACGACCATCTAGTAAAACTTTTGAAGCAACCAAAACCGCCAGAACTTCCTATTTTGGCGGTCGCTCGTTCGCAAACAGCCGGTCGTGGCCGCATTGGAAAAAAATGGTGGACTGCTGATGGTTCGCTCGCTTGTTCACTCGGACTCGATTTGTCAAAATATTCGCTTTCGAGAAATGACAATTCCACATTGTCCATCGGTGTTGGCCTGACTCTTTTGGAAATGATCAGAATGCGAATAGATATTTTTGCCGATGAATCTGGAAAAAAAGTGGAAAGGAACAATGTACGAATTCATTGGCCGAACGACATTTATTTTGGAGATTCTAAACTGGCGGGAATACTGATCGAATCGCCGTCATCGAATCACGTCGTCATTGGAGTCGGAATCAACGTGAACAATCACATTGGAGAGGTTCCCGCTGAATTTGTTGATGATTTTGCAAAACGTCCAATCACTTCGCTGATCGATATTTTTTCAGGACGGCAAACTTCTTTGGTCGGACTGATCGTGGAATGGACAATGCGAATGGAGGTGATTTTACACCGAATCGCCACTGCCCCAGAAACCGTGCTCCAAGTTGCCAACTGCCAATGTTGAATAATCAATCAACTCGTTGTATACTGTTTGGTGTCATACAAAAACACCCGCGCTTAGAAACTTTTTAAGTATGCGTTCACGGAGTTTTGTTTTTTGACATCGGAGATGTCATGGATTGGTAGTACAAATGGCAAAAAATGCTCTGATATAAAACTTATTAGCGAAAGCCAAATAATGAAAACATCTACTTGTTTTTGCGTTCTATCGAGTTTTTTACTCGTTTTATGTTTCTTTTTTTTCTGTGATGATTCTATTTTGGGACAGTCGAATCAACTTATACAAGCAACACCACCAAACAATCCGCTTTTGCTCGAAGGCATTCGGGCAGCACTCAGAGGCGAGAACGACGAGGCTGCTCGATTATTTGCGGAAGCAAATCAGAATGGTATTCGCCCCGGCGGAATTGATGCCGCGCTGGCTTTCACTGATCCATCGTTTGAATATAGTGCATTCAGAAAATTGCGTTTTTGGCTCGAAAAAACGGCAGAAGATTATCCGAACGATCCAGAGGCGTTTCTCCTTTTGGCAAAAATTGCTCTCGATGAGGAACGTTATTTTGAAAGCACGATGCTCGTAGATCGCGCAATTCCTCTAATCGAAAATTATCACTCAAATGCGCTGCGACAAATTGAAATGTCAATCGAGGCGGCACATATTCGTGCAAAAATTTCCGAGCAGAAAGAACAGTGGCAAGAAACAGTAGTGCGATTGCAAGAACTGATTCGATTGGAGCCGAACAATGCACAAAATTGGTGCCGGCTGGGACTGGCCCAGTTTCGACTTGGAGAGACCGAAGCAGCCATTCAATCGCTGAATATGGCAAATCAAAAGGATGCAAATATCCTTCCTGCCAGTGTTTTGCTCGCCCAATTTTCCGAATACAATGGCAATCGAGAATTAGCTGAGAGGTTTTTGAAAGAAGCGATGGAAATGCAGAGTGATAATCCGCAGGTTCTTCTTGCTGCCGCCGATCTTGAACTTCGCTGGAATCGAATTGATGAAGCCCAAAAAAACATTATTAAAGCCCAAACAATGCTTCCTGATTCTCCCGAAGTCGAGGCATTTCTCGGACTTCTTGATTTGTATAAAAATGAATATGAAAATGCCGAAAAGCATTTCACCGCCGCACTTCAATTGAATCCAGAACAATATCGCAGTATAATCGGTTTGGCACTGTCGCTCTCTGAACAAAATGATGCGGCGCAGCTGCGGCGTGCTCTGACTATTTTGCGGAGCCATCTCAGTCGAAATCCCAATTCGGTCGATGCAAAGACCACTTTGGCATGGATTTTGATGAAAATGGACCAAGTCGAGGAATCAGAAAAATTACTCCTCCGACTTTTTGATGCGAACGAACTAAATTCAGCTGGTGGATATACTCTCGCATCAATTTACTCGCGTCAAAACCGAAAAAAAGAAGCGATATTGTTTCTCAAATCAATTCTCGAAAGTTCCACCAACTTTCCAAAACGTATTGAAGCTGAAAAACTACTCAAAGAATTAGAAGCAACACAAGCGACTTCAGAATAATGCTTTTGTAAAATGTTTTTTTTATCGATATTATTTATTATAAAACAAGTATGAATCGTCATTTTTTCTGCCGACATCCGTTTAATATCCGGCAATCGAATGATTTTTGGAAATCATGTAGGAAATCATGGGTGTCTCGATCAATCAATTCTTTTTCGAGTCATTCAAGTTTTGCATCCACATCACAGATTGCCGACACACAAATTGATTCGGGTGAGATTCCAAATCAATCAGATATGAAATCTGACACTGAAACAATAAATGACACCAAAAATGATTTAGTAAACGATGTAAAAAACGATCTAAAAAATGATGCAAAAAATGATGCAAAAAATGATGCAAAAAATGATTTTTTGCCGATGATCGAAGCGATATTATTCGTTGTCCGAGAACCACTTCCTGGGCGGCGACTGGCACAACTGGCGGACTTGCCGAGCGGAATTCGCATTCGCACGCTTTTACAAAACCTGAATGATCGATATAATCGCTCACATTCAGCATTTTGTGTTGTCGAAGTGGCCGGCGGATTCCAGCTACGAACTCGTCCCGAATTTGCTCCCTGGCTCGTTCGACTTCAGGAAGTTCCTACAACAGTGCGACTTAGTATTCCTGCATTGGAAACACTGGCAATCATCGCATACAAACAACCGATTCAACGTGTGAACATCGAACGTATTCGGGGCGTGCAAAGTGGCGAGCTAATTCGACAATTGCTGGATCGTGATTTGGTGCGGATTGTTGGAAGAACGGAAGAATTGGGCCGCCCTTTTTTATATGGCACGACGAAAATGTTTTTGCAAGTTTTTGGACTTGGATCGTTAAACGATTTGCCACACAAAAATATCACTTTGTGATGAGATGAAAATACTGTGCATCGTCATCAATTAGATGTTTAACCAGCTTTCGTAGAAAGCTGGCGTTTCTTAAAACAAAGCAATTAAAACAAAGCAAATTTCTAAAAAAATTACACTAAAAAAAGTATCGTTTCATCTCGGTGCGCAGTGCAACATAATCGCGGCTGTTTATTCTTGTGTTTTCACGAAATAACCATTTTCTAGGAAAACTTCAAAAGACGGTTCATGCTTCCCGACTGAAATCCTTCTAAATCGAGCGTGACAAAAAGAAAACCAATCTCTCGAAATTTTTTGACAACCAACTCTCGCCATTCTAAATTGTCAAAATGATCTATTTCGTTTGCCGCTATTTCAATTCGCGCCAGAGAATCTTGATGAAGTCGAACCCGAAACGATGATAAACCGAACGATCCAAGAAAGCGCTCGGCTTCGTCAATCATTCGGAGACGTTGTTCAGTGATTTCAAGTTGGTATGTCAGTCTGGTCGCCAAACAAGGACTCGCCGGTTTTTCCGCATTCGGCAAACGCCATTTTCTGGCCAGATCACGGATTGATTCCTTTGACATTCCTAATTCGGCGAACGGACTGCGAACTCCCAGTTCTTCCAGTGCTTGTTTTCCAGGTCGATAATCGTGTTGGTCGTCTGCATGAGAACCATCCAGCACGACATCAAATCCCTCCGACTGTGCATATAATTTCAGCGACGAAAACCGAATACGTTTGCAATAATAGCAGCGATTTGCGTCATTTTGCACAAAACGAGGATCGCTCATCTCGTCACTCGCCAAAATGACCAGAGGAACGGAAATCGCCGCCGCCACTTGAATCGCCGCCATTTTTTCCTGTTCTGTCGATGTCGGACTCACAGCCATGACACAAACAGCTCGCTCTCCCAAAAACTGTTTCGCCGCACTTGCCAAAACAGTGCTGTCAAGACCACCCGAAAAACCGATCACACAGGACCGAATCGCAGCAAACCAGTTCTGGAGTTTTGTCTGATTTTCCATGCAAAAAAAGGAAAGTGTGCGAACCAAATGACTAATTGCCACATCCACAACAGCACGATTTAACCGGTTTTGTCTCGGTCAGTTCAATCGGAAGTCCATCGTGTTCGATGAAAGCAAAACGAAATCCGGGCATCGGAGAATATGGCGGTGCAATGACATTTTTGCCTTTCAGGGCCGCATCGAGATCGTCAACAGCAAAAGCGACGTGCGGTTTTGTGCGAATCAATTCGTGCATCGGACTCCCTTCGTCGAATTTCAGCCATTCGATTCCAAACGCATCCAAAGATGGATCAGAATAGTGAACTTTCATGTCGGGAAGATGACCTGCCCAGTTTTTATTTTCCGTCGTCGGAACACCAAAATGAAGATATTGCATAATGTTTTATTGAAAAGAGATAATGTGAAAAAAGTCCCGTTTGACCGAGTTTCCTGTGTTCAAGGAGATTTTGATTTTGCCCCCTCCTTAAAACGGAGGGGGTTATTCAGCAGAATTATAGTTTAATAGATAATAGTTTTGCTGAATTACAAAATGTAACAGAATTACATAGTTTTGCCAAATTACAAAATGTTACTGAATTACAGAGTTTTACTGAATTACAGTTTTCCTTTTTTGTTCTGGAGTCGGAGTCCTTCTCCTGAGTGATAACTGGCGTATTCAGTGACGATGGCACCTTCTGGGCCGCCCATCATGAAATGATATGCACCGAGCCGATTCAGGGCTGCTTCGCTGTTTTCGCCACATCCGGCTTTCAATTCTTTGCACTGAAAAGCTGTGATTGCATTGTCATCAAGTTGTGATTTGGGGAGTTCGACCGGCAATTTGTCGTCTTTGCTTCCACCTTCGCCGAAGTTGAAAATGCTGCCATGTCGAACCTGCCAGTACTCGTGTTTGGCTTGTTTGCCCTCACCTGGTTCGTGTGCATGTTCTGGAATCATCTGGAATGGCAACAAATAAATTTCATGACCGAAATAGCCATGTTCTTTGTCGTTCAACCAGAAAATGCCGCCCATTCCGACATTGGCGAAATCTCCGAGACCAAAATCTTGAACCCAAAATCGATCATCATCCACGACACTCGCCAGTGAGTAGTTGTGTTTTTTGAACAATTCGATGTATGCTTTTTTGGCGGCATCCTTATTGAATGAGCCATCTGCATTGTAAAAGTGGGAATTGTCGTATTTTTTGATTTCTCCCTGATTCTTTTTTCCTTGCTGTCCACCTTGTCTAGTTGAGCGTCCACGTCCTTGTTGGGCAAGAAGATCGGCTCCAGTGGCTGCTGCGGCGGCGGCCACAACAGTGCCACCAAGAACATTTTGGATCAGTTTGCGTCGATTCATTGTTTTTCCTTTCGTGTTATTACAAGACTGTGTAAAAAGAGACTGTGTAAAAAAAGACTCTGTAAAAAGGGGACGGTGCGAGACATCGAAACAGGAGTGATTGCCAATTTTCACAGAGACAACTGCTCGTCACTGATTCAATATAATTCATGTGTATTCAGAAATGGCACTCCCATCCTTTTTCAAAGCCACACGAACATTCTACTAAAAAATTGCAAAGTATTCAATCGTATCTAACAAAAATTTTTCAATTATGCGATAAAATAATATGTGTCGTAAAACAGAAGTATGTTTTCGCATCTTTTGGAAAACAAAACACCCCGTCATTTCGGGCAGCATTCGTTAAAAATGAGGTGAGTTGTTTGAAGATTCATGTTTGTTACATGTTTCTGGTTTTGTTACATGTTTCGGGTTTGTTACATGTTTTTGGGCGAAAGTTGCAAAGTGCGAAGGAGCGACATCACCGCAAAAGCAGTGCCGTATGACTGATGATAATCGAACATCGGAAAGTCCCACCAAGAACCATCTTTTTCTTGGAGTCCCAAAAGAACATCAGCGAGATGTTCTTGGAAAAGCGGTCTCTCCGATTCTGGAATTTCTGATAAACAACACGCCGCATAATAATGTCCATAATAGAAGAAATAGCCCGCCACTGCAAAAAATGATTCGTGCGGATATGGCTTTTTACGTCCGAGTGAGAGCCATCCATTTCGAGCAATAAGTCGATGAAGCCACGAAATAATGATGGCATCAGTCACGGTTTCATCTCCCCATTGTCGCATTGCAAGATTGCACACATGGGAACGTCCCAGACTCCCGGGGGGACGATTGATTTCAGCACGCGGAACAAGTCGCAAGTAGTCGCCATATAAATAAGCAAAATCAGGGAGCCTTTGCCGCAAAATCGACTGTTTGGTCGTTTTCACCATTTTTTCGGGGATGTCGATGCCGACTTGCCGCGCCTCGTTCAGTGCAATAAGACCTGTTGCTGAAACAAAACAGGCGGTCGTTTCTGATGGCGGAGATGTTTTGTTGTTATCGTAGTAAAACCAGCCACCATTTATCGTTTCAAAACGGCGCAGCATTTCGACTTGTCCGCGAATCAGCTCTTGAATTTCGTCATTTCGGGACGCATCATCTGGGAATCGATGGAGCATCCGCACGAGAGTCTGAATTCCAAAAGCATGTCCCCACACATTATAAAGACAATTTTCTGATGAGCGACGCAGTTTCGGCAGATGATCTCGTATCCACCATTCGCCTCGTTCGATGGCTTCTTCCAATTTTTCGAGATCAATTCCGATTACTTCTGGATTCAATGGCTCTTTTGAGCGTTTGATGGCGGCTTCGACTTCAATTAGTGCCGCGAGTGCAAGTGCCGATGTGCCTGCTCGAAAAGCGTCCTGAGACGAACCCGGAGTATAAATATCCGATCCTTTTGTGCGTTTCATACTTCCCCAAGAACCATTAGAATTTTGGTATTCGAGCAAGAAATTTACGCCGTGTCCAATCGACTTTTGAATCGCCTCTTGTGTCGGAGGGACATCCAGACGAGACAATCGGGGACCGTCCAGTACAAGTGGAGATTCGTCGGCATTTATGAAATGCGTCCCAATTAAAATTGGAAAAAAAACGCCAAACAACCACCAAAAAAGAGCAAAAATTCTTGAAAGCATTGACGTTTATCTCATTTTGTCATGGTTTGAATTTCGCCGGAAAACAAAGGGACACATATAAAAATTCATTTTTCAAAAAAACCGGCTTCGTATTTTACAAAACCGGCTCCGTAATTTACGATGTTTTTGTGTTCCATTTTTGGCAATCAGTGAATAAATAGGCGAATAAATAGGTGTCCTAAAAGGAAAAAGTTGGTCGCAGAGTCCAACCACCACACCATTTTTGGGCGTGCCTCATTAAAAATGAGGAGAGTTGTGAGAGTTGTGGCGGTGGAAACAAGCATCGCAATATCCGAGGACCAATGTCCCCGGATATTTTGTCCATCACACGTCATACATGGTTCGCTGGAACGTCCACATCATCCAAACAAAATATCCTTTGATGTTTGCGTGAAAAATTGGATTCCTTCTGCGATAAATGGCGCATTGTTCTCCCAGTCAGACTCATATTCAATGGAAAACGGACCACGAACATGTTGATTTGCGGCTTCTTTTAATACATCAGCGATCCGACAAACTCCCTTTCCGAGCGGGACATCACGTTTTTCGGAATTTAGGTCTTTAATGTGAAATGAAATGATTTTTCCCTGCAATTTTTTTACACATTCGACCGGATCAAGACCACTTCGCACCCAGTGCCCCGTGTCACAACACGCACCGACTCGTGATCCACAATTTTTGAGCTGTTCGAGAACAACATCGGGGTCCCAGTATCTGGATGGCTTCGGGTGATTATGCAGACCGACATTGATCTTGTATTCGTCTGCCAATTTATTTACAGATTCCATCTGTTCGAAAGCAGGTTCACTATTGATGACTTGAATTGCCAGCGACGCAGCAAAGTCAAAGAATTTTTTGTCAGCACCACACACACCAACTGCCACTGGCACACATCCCGAATCAGCAATATACTGCTGCATCAACTTAAAATCAGACTTTGACATGTCGGGACCAACTTTGTTCTCCGATGCACTGTTCAGACGTTGTCCGCAAAATACTTCAAATGTGCGAGCACCAATTTCTGCTGTTTTTTTTATTGCCTCTTCAAAGGTAAATAGGCGGAATGAATAAATTTGTGGTCCAATATCCCATCCGAGCATTTTGCTGTAAATTAACTGGTGTCGCAACTGCGTTGACTGATGCGGCAATTCCTGTGCAAAAAGATTGGATGAAAGAGAGGTCAAAATACCAGCGCCACTCAAAACGGCGGTGTTCCGAAGAAGATTTCGACGTGCGATGTTCATAAAAAACTCCTGACTGGTTGAAGGTGAGCAGACAAACTCCAATGTTGTTGTACAAAACACAACACATCCAATTTAGCATGAGTGTGAAACAAATACAATAGCATGAATAAAGCGAAAAGTTTATTCTGCGTTCGCTCGAATCGGTTGTTTTGCAAAACAAAGCAAGTAAATGTCCACAAACTTGCCACAACAAAAAACGAGATTTTATCTGCGTTTGTAGTGCATTTGTGGAATTTATTTTTTGAATGTTTATGAGGCATGTCATTTTTGTCGAAAGCCAGAACTCACGACTTCATACAACACTTTTTGTATTTTTTTCCACTTCCACATGGACACAAATCGTTTCGACCAACCTCTGGTGTTTTATTGCGAATCGGTTCCTGTTTTTTGTCGGAAGTTGCGACCGAATCTGCGGAGTCAGTCTGCTGTTTTGCGAAATCACTGAGTGCCGATCCGGCGGCGACTTCTTCGTGGACGGCCTCGGTTTCCTGCCAAGTGGAGCGAACAAATCCCGGATCTAGTTGTTCCATGCGAAAAATCAAGTCGGTCACACGAGAATAAATCGAATTCCACATGTCGCCGAAAATACGCATTCCTTCTCGTTTGAACTCGACTTTCGGATCAATTTGCGCATATCCACGCAGTCCGATACTCGAACGTAAATGGTCCATCACCAGAAGATGATCTTTCCAAATTGTATCGAGAATTTGTAGCACGAGAGCTCGCTCCATTTTTCGCATTTCGGGATTGAATCGATCTTCAATAAGAGAAGAAAGTCGATCTTCAATATCAACAATTTCCCATGAAAGAATCATTTCAGGCGAAAGAGGAGCAACAGGTCCATTTGCAAATTCGCTGTTTGCCCAGTCGCAAAATTCTCTCAGTTCAGGATTATTTTTAAGAGTGGGAGTATTTTTTATGTTATTATCCGCACCAGCGACGCGATTGGAAGCATATTTGCCGGTGTATCTCGCCGGTTGTTTGGTCACACTTCGAGCAGCAAACTTCGAGCCAGCCGAGACTTTTCCACTTGCCTGTGTTTTTGCCACGAGTTCCGCCAGTTCTCGCCGAATTGTTTCGGGGTCCACGCCACTTGCCAGAAGAAGTGCATCTAATCGTTCGCGGAGCGATTTATAAATGTCCGGCACATGATCCGATGTGTGCCGACTCTGCGCAAACATGATCGCCTCAATTTCATGGCGTTGTTTGCTTTTAAGGTCTTCGACATCCAGATTGACGGCGAAACGTGCCCGCGCCCAATCGACGAGTCCTTCGCGGTTATAACGACGACCTTGTGCGTCTTCCACAGTGAAATGATATAATCCACCGAGAACGGGAAACTGAATCTCCTTTTCACGATATTTTTCGTGCGTCAATTTTTGGAGTTTTTCCATAAATTGCGTCGATTCCAAGTGTCGGACGGCTTCATAGTCGAGAGCGATGTCGAATTTTTTGCGGAGCCACGCCAGTGCCATTTTCATTCCATATCCGGGCTGCAACAATTCGCGTCCGAGTTCCAAATCAATCGAGTCGATGTGTTTGTTCGCTTTGTCGATTAGAACTTCGGATATTTCTTCGCGTGGAATTTTTTTGAG
>JBOFGF010000045.1:0-31936 GCA_051649005.1 Thermoguttaceae bacterium
TGCGCTTTTGAACGTATGAACATAAATTTCTTCGTCGAGAGGAGCGGCTGTTTCCGTCGCTGTTACAATTTTGCGAACCGTTTCGACATCTGGCTTCGGACCATAAACCATGATCTGCGCATTTTTCTTGTCGTGGACAATTGCAGCAAGTGGGGCGACTCGTGAAAACGAAGCCACTATTTCAGGAGGCAACTCTTTTTTCAGAGGAATGAAGGCAATGTCGCCGTCCATCTGCTCAAAAAGTTTTATAACATCCTCTTTTTTCGTTCCCAAAAGACGCACTGCCAGTTGATTCTGTGATGGATAACCAGCCACTTTCACTTCGGGATAAACCGCATTCAAAATGGCGACGACGTAATATGGATAAACTTGTCTGAATGTGTGGACATAAACTTCTTCATTCATAGGAGTCGCTGATTCTGACGTTGTTATAATTTTTTGAATCCGTTCAATATCTGGTTTGGAACCAAAAATCATTGCAAGTCCATTTTGTTTATCAATAACAACATTTGCATTCGGAGCAATTCGTGGAAAAGCATTTAGCACTTCAACTGATAACTCTTTCTGGAGTGGATGAAATACAATGTCGCCGTCCATCTCTTCGAGAATGGGAATTACTTTTTCTTTCATTTCGGGAGGAAGCCGAAGTGTCAATTGGTTTGCCGCCGGCATTGTTCCTATTTTAATGTCTGGATACATCTCTCGAATCACGGCCGCAACTTGTACTGGCTGTGCGCTTTTGAACGTATGAACATAAATTTCTTCGTCGAGAGGAGCGGCTGTTTCCGTCGCTGTTACAATTTTGCGAACCGTTTCGACATCTGGCTTCGGACCATAAACCATGATCTGCGAACGTCTTGCATCGTAAAACACATTTGCTCTTGGAGCAAGTTGTGCAAAAGATGCTTTAATTTCAGCAGAGACTTCTTTTTTGAGAGGAATAAAATCAATGTCTCCGTCCAGTTGTTCGAGTAACGAAATAACGTCCTGTTCGAGACTGGGAGGCAGTCGCATTGCCAGTTGATTCTGAGATGGATAACCAGCCACTTTCACTTCGGGATAAACGGCATTTAGCACGGAGGCGGCATAATATGGATATGCAAATCTGAAAGTGTGGACATAAATGTGATCCCGAAGTGGTGTCGCTTTTTCGGATTCAATAATTCGTTTTTTGATGTTGTCAATATCGACACTACTTCCTTGTAACATGATTTGTGCATTGTCTCGATCAAACAAAATGCGTGCCTGCGGAGCCATCGTTTGAAGTGATGTCATCAATTCAGGTGATGGAATTTTTGTGACGGAAACAAATTCCAAGTTGCCGTCCATTTCTTCGATGAGTTTAATGACTGGTTCTTTCAGAATTTTGTCGAGGTGCAATACGAGTTGGTTATTTGCAGCATTGATAGTGACCTGCACTTCTGGGAAAATGTCGGCCAAAACGGCAACAACGGTGGAAGGTGCGACAGTGCGGAGTGAGTGAACCACCATTTCATTTGACATTGCCACATCTTCAACAACATGGAGCAGTGCTTTGATTTTGTCGAGTTCAATTTTGGGACCAGTTGCCACAAGTTGCTGACTCCGCCGTCTCTGAACGACAATTGTGCGAGGAGCAATCCGAGCTATTTGTTGTAAAATAGCAGGATCAAATGTGGCCATTTTGATCGGGAAAAATGCGATGTCCTCATTGATTCCTTTGTCAAGTTCTTCGATTGCTTTGGCAATCATTTCTTGTAACTCTGGAGTGGCAACAACAATCACGGAATTGGTTCGATAATCATAAGAATACTCGGCATCTGGAAGCAAACTGGTGAGAACTTGCTGCGCAGTATAAGCATATCCGCGTTCTAGTGGATAAACTTTGAGAATCGGTTTTAGTGTCGCAGTTTCGGAGGAGTCTGCGCCGTCTTGTGATGTTCCAGTCAGTTCTTCGATCAGTTTTCGTATTTTTTCGTGCTGCGTTGGAGTGGCCCAAATGGTCACTCGGCCTCGTCGTGAATCTTTTAGATCGAGTACATCAGCAATTTCATTTTTTGTTACAAGCTGTTGTAACATCCCTGAAAATCGTGTCGCAAGTTGTGCAGGCAACTGATATGAAACGACCTGTTTGTCGTTCTCGGCAATGTCGGCAGCTTCCAGTTCGACCAGTGCCTCCGCCAGTCGTGCGTGGTCTTTGTCGATGGCGACGACTAAAATTTGGCCCCGATGTGAATCAAGCGACAAAACTGCCTGCGGAGCAATTGCCTGAAAAGAACGAAGTGAATCCGCGTCCAATTTCCGATTGGAATCTTTGAAGCGATATAATTTGCACACGCCTTCCAAATCTGACTTCGGCATTTGATTGAGCGATTCAAAAAAAGCTGAAATTTTCGAATGTTCGCCTTTCGATGCAAAAACCACCACTTTGTCGCCAACTGGTCTTTCAGAAATGATTGCATTTGGAAATGACTGTCTGAGCAGTGCAATAATTTCTGCGCCTGGAAATCCTCCTGCTTCAAATGAATTTGGAGTGATCCCATTTCCGCCCCCCGGCACTGCCGCGCCAATTGGTCCACCTGGACCAGATGCGCCTATTTGTCCGCCTGGACCAGATGCACCACGACGTGAAAGACGCCACAAATTTTGCGGAGTCGGCGACAAATAAGATGCAATTGAATAACCAACAAGAGTCGAAGCACTCCCTTCCACACCTGAATCTGCTTCGAGCATTGTCAAAATAGCATCCAGCTGAACTTGTTCTGCTTCTGGAAGGAGAATATGAATTTCATTGGAATTGCCGATTCGGAGAAGTTTTGCTGACGGCGCAAATTCTTTGAAAATAGTGGCAATTTTGGTCGGATCATTTTTTTCGATTTTGTACGTTTTCCAAACAGTCGGAGTGGGCGGCGGCGGACCTGCGGCGGGCTGTGCCGGCGCGGGTGGATTATTAACAGATTCAATCACTTTTTGCAGGACTTGCAGCGTGCTGGCTGTGTCGGTGATCATGAGAGAATTTCCCGGCATTGGAACCACTTGGCAATAAGGTCCTTTGAACGGGTCAATTGTCTGAATCACATCGGCACGAATACGACGTTCCAGCGGAAAAATGACTGTCGTATACTCGAATTTACCACGATCTGGGAGGTCTTCCGGCTTCAACTTCGGGAGAAATTGCACCGGAATTCTCGCTCGTTTCAGGTCGAAAAGCATCAACATCTTGTCATTGCGAACCAGTGTATATCCTTTTGTTTGCAGAACGCTATTCAAAAGGTCAATCGCTTCTGACGGAGTATATTCTCGCTGATCTGCGTAATTAAATGTTCCAGGAGGAGGTGAATCCATCACTAATTGAAGGCCGGCCTGTTCGGCAAACCACTGCAAAACGTCCGACCATCTTTGCAGTTTGAAATTCACGCGAATTAGACGTGATTCAAAAATTTTCGGCCACAATGTTTGCTGCGCAGGAGTCAGAACAGCGGCAAGTTTCGCCTCACTTTGCTGAATAACATTCGTCCATTCCGACTCGGGAAATTTTGCTAATTCCTGCGAACGCAAAATCAAAAGTCGCTGAACTTCGGCTCGCTGGGCATCAGAAAGGCCAATTCGTGCTGCAACTGATGGGTGTGCCAATTTGGAATAACCTTTTTCGGGATCAATCATTTTTTTGGCTGCTTCCATTTCCGGTGAAATTGGTGCGACAATAACTTCCGAAGTTGGCGGGGTTTCCGGTGCAACTGGTGCGACAACAACTTCTGAAGTGGGCGGGGTTTCCGGTGCAACTGGTGCGGCAACAACTTCTGAAGTGGGCGGGGTTTCCGGTGCAACTGGTGCGGCAACAACTTCCGATGTGGACGTTGTTTCCGGTGCAACTGGTGCGGCAACTTCTTGTGTCGAGCCAGTCTGGACAGAAAACAAACAACTGAGTACAATGACGCAAATCAATTTTAATAGATGTGACATAATTATTTCCTCGTGGATATGTGGCCAAAACATCCCTGATAGTCGGAATGTGGCATTTTTTGTTTGAGACATTTATCCGGTTTTCATGGAAAACCACTGCAACTTGAAAACAGTTTCACCTTATTCTACTAAAAAATGAAAAAAAATGATAGACAAATTTTCGGTAAATTTTTCTGATTAGGCAAAATTTCTCGATTTTCGTAATTTGCGCCAAGTTTCAAATCCAAAACAGATTTTGCGTATTTTACACAAACAACCCAGTGTGAAATTTCGCATCTACTACTTGATACTTGCAATAATCCCTGTAAAATCAAGAAGTGCGAAGACTGAGAATCCTTTGTATTCTCGCAACTTTTATTGTGTCCATTTATGAGACATTGTATTTTCAATGAATGAAAATATCATTTTACAGCGAAGTATTCGATTTTGTACTGAGTTGACTCGCACGTCCAATTCGAGTTTCGCTCCCGCTTTTGCATTGCTTCCCGAAAAAAAGCGAGAAGCAATGCATGTTTTGTATGCGTATACACGATTCACTGACGATCTTGTCGATAAAAATGCGTCGTTGTCAAATCGTGGCAAAATGCAAAAATTAAATCAGTGGGTTTCGGCAATCGAATCGGTTTTCGGACAAGTCGGTGGACACGATGCCACTCTCGATCCACGGACAGAATCGGATTTTCAGCGAATGGCTGAACAGTTTCCAGGATGTTTGGGAATCGAATTACTCCCCGCCCTCAAAATGATTGTCGAACAATTCCAAATTCCTCGGGAACCTCTTTTCCACTTGGTTGATGGAGTTGAATCCGACATAAATCCCCGCGAGTTTGAATTGTTCGAAGACTGCGCCGATTATTGCCACCAAGTTGCCACTTCAGTCGGATTTGCATCACTGGCAATTTGGGGAACGACCGAGCCGCTCTTTTCTAATGTCGTCGTGAAAGCGGCAAAAGCATGTGGCATCGCATTCCAATGGACCAATATATTGCGAGATTTGGTTGAAGATTTCGGACAAGGACGCATCTATTTGCCACAAGATGAATTGAGTCGCGCTGGTCTGACAGTTAATCAATTCGGAGAAATGCTCGATCAAAAAAGCTGGAACGCTCAAAAAGTCTGGAAATCGTCGAAAACGAAGGAAAAAAACGATTCCTTCATTGAACAGCGCGCACATTTTGATCGTGTGCGAACAATGGAACAGTATGAAAAAAAAATGCGTGGCTTTCTCGACAAACAATTTGAGAGATGTGAGATTTATTATATGTCGGCTGCTCCTTTGTACCAACTCATTCAGCCGGATGCACGCCGTGTCTTTGGCATGATGTGGGATCGTTATTTCACCCTTTTCCGCACATTGAAGAAAAATCCAAAACGAATGTTGGCAGGTCGTTTCTCTATTTCACACATTCAGAAGTTGCGCATTTTGCTTCGCTGGAGACTTTTTCCACCAAGACGACTTTCGCTTTGACGGAAAGTTAGAAACAGTAAAAATTAAGTGTCGCAAAACAGATATGTGTTGTTGCAAATAAACCATCGGGCACCCCTTCATAAAAAGGTGTGGTGTTGTTGGTTTTTTGACGACTTTGAATGTTTTATAGTTTCTAAATGCGTGTATTCAGCTTCGTTTTACGCTCTTGCAAGTTTGATTGTATGATACTTTTCTTTTTATTGGCTGGTTTTTGCGCGTTTTTGATAAGTGTATCAATCTGTCTGTTGATTCAAAAAACGGCTGTGCAATTCGGACTGATCGACAAACCAGGCGAACGGAAAATTCATTCCTCTCCGATTCCGACCGGCGGCGGTCTCGGCATCGGTTTCGGTGTATTAATCACGTTTGCAATCGGTCAACTACTCCTGATATTGCTGTCAACATCAGAAAAATCGTCCACTTTCTTACTTGCTTCGTTTGTTCCTGATTTGGTCAATGAACACTGGGACGGACTCATATTTAGAAGCAGACAACTTTGGATACTTTTGGGACTCGGAAATGTGCTCCTCATACTCGGCACTCTCGATGACAAGTGGAATCTTTCGTGGAAGCTCCGCATTTTCGTACAAACTTTGGTCGCCATAATTGCAGTCGCGTGTGGATGGCAATTCACTCTTTTTATGGATATTCCGATTTTGACCGGCTTTTTGAGTGTTATTTGGATTGTAGGACTCATAAACGCATTTAACATGCTCGATAACATGAATGGGCTGTCTGCGGGAGTGGCCGCAATATGCACCAGTTTTCTCGCCGCCGTCATGTTTCTTTCACCGAATCCAGAGTCGTCGCAGCCACAATTATTTGTCGCTGGATTTCTTTTCATACTTCTTAGTTCAATTTCAGGCTTTCTTGTCTGGAACAATCCATTTCGAGCCACGCTGTTTATGGGAGATGGCGGCGCATATTTCATCGGGTTTCTACTGGCGACAATGACACTGGGAGCAACCTTTTCAAGTTACGAAGCTCCTGAACGAATTTTTGCCCCATTTCTTATTCTCGCTGTTCCAATTTATGATATGACAACCGTTCTACTTATTCGTACAAAAAATGGAAAAAGTCTCTTTGTCGGCGACAAAAACCATCTTTCGCATCGATTAGTCGATCTCGGATTTTCACAGACACAGGCGGTCTTACTCATTTATCTTTTGACCGCATCTGTAACAATAAGCTCGCTGCTTCTTTATCAAGTTTCATTTTGGGGAGCAACACTCATTTGCATACAAACGTTTTTCCTCCTTTTTTTCATCGGAATGATCGAATTTGCCGGACGAAAATAAGTGACATGAATGGCCATCTGGTGCGTGAATAAACCCGCCAACAAATTTTACGATTTTGGTGAAATTGACAAAAATAGGAGCCGGAAAGTATCTTCCGCCCGTGCGGCAAGCACCAATCACAGGGAGCGCATTGACGGTTTTTGTTATCCATTCACGGATTTAATGCTATTTAATGCCGGACGTTGAATTATTGTAACTGCTTAGCAGTGTCCTGATTGTAGCCCCGTGTGAGACGTACTCGTCGAAACACGGGGGGAATGTCGCCCAACAAAACAGGGAGCTGCGTAGCTGCGACCTAATTTTTGTTTCGGAATTAGGTCGCCCCGATGGGGTTTTGAATTTTTATTGTTACACAATTCCCCAGTGCTGCGATAAGTACATCTTGTTGCACTGGGCTACAATCCGGTCGCCGCTATGCGGCTAAAAACAGTTAATTTTTAACTCTTACTAAAACATTGACCACATTTCGTGAACGGATACAAAACTTTCAACACAAATCCTTATTCCGTTCACCGCTTTCATGTGCCATTGACGCGATAAACCGTTGATACGCAGCGACTTCGTCGTCCGTCGGCTCATCTTCTTCAATGTCGTCCCAACTTTTTGGCGTTGGTGAAAACGTACATTGGGCGTAAATCATCAGATGTTTTAACTGGGATTCGTTTAGATTTTCGAGAACACCCATAAATTGGTCTTTTACATACATTTAGCACCTGTATTGTTATAAGTTTTTGTAAATGTTACCGCGAAAATCGATTTCAAAAACGGTAATGTCGCCATCGTTTTTATAAAAAAGCACGCGAAAATCGCCGACACGGAGTCGAAAAGCGTTCGGAAGTCCTTTTAATTTCTTGACATCGCCATCAGGCAATTTTTCGACAGCTCGTCGAATACGTTTCGTTTGAGCGGCATTGTGTTTCTCCAAAAACTTCTCGGACTCCCGTGTATATTCGATTGACATGTTTTGAACACTTTTTGAAAATGGTTAAGAAACACAACAACCCGCTCCGAAATAGAGGTGCCCAAGTCTATTGTATAAAATCATTGACGGCACGAAAATATGAATCGAAATTTCCAATATCATATCGCTTTTCGGTTTCAGGAATACGGACACCGAGAAATTTTTTGCCATCACGAATCATCATTTGAACGGCATCTGTCAGTTGAAGTGCATTTCCGAAACCGACAGGTGTTCGACTTATGTATCCAAAAATTTCAGGCGAGAAAACATATCGAGCCGCGACTGCCAAACGACTCGGTGCTTCGTCGATGCTCGGTTTCTCGATGAGATCGGCAAGTTCAAAATAGTCCTCTTTGAAATCAGCATTTTGGGTTCCTGATTTTTTTTCTTCGGCAATTCCATAATTTACAACATCTTCCCGTGCGACTTCATCAAATGCGATAATACCTGAGAGCGATTTTTCTTGCTCGAACAGAGCGATCATACGTTCCAGTATTCGAGATCGTTTTTTCAGACCGAGAATTGTGTCGCCAAGTGCCACGACGAACGGATTATCACGAATAAATGGCTTTGCACACAGAACCGCATGTCCGAGACCATTTGAATGTCGCTGTCGAGTGAAAAAATAGGAGGCATCTTCTCTTTCAAAAGCCAATTCCCGCAAAACATTTTCTTTTCCTGAATATCGAAGATGCTGAATCAATTCATGATTGATGTCAAAATGGTTTTCAATTGCCGATTTATCGGGGCCAGTGACGAACAGAAGGTGGTTCACTTGGCATGCAATCAGTTCTTCGACCACATATTGCACCACAGGTTTGCAGCCGACAGGCAACATTTCTTTTGGCTGTGACTTTGTGAGCGGCAATAAACTTGTTCCGCGTCCAGCAACTGGAATTATAGCAATATCAATCATCGGCGCAAAAAAATTGAATGGTTTCGAGGTTCACAGCACAGAAAAGATGGAGTAACAGTCAAATAAAAAATAGCGCAAATCAGGGATGTGTTCGCGGCCCAAAACACTCCGTCCGATGTCTGCTCCTTCCTGAAAAGGAGTGAGCGTTTTTGCAGGTTTTAATTTATTACTGTTTTCAATCGCACGACCACATCTCAACTTGCAATGAATGATATTTTGATTGCTTGTACAATTTCTTCTGCAAGAATTACTGCTGCCAGTGCTCGATCAGCGGAAACCCGGGAATGTCGCCCCGACTGAATCGCCTGCACAAAATCATCGAGTTCAGCGGCCAATGCATCGACCGCATCTCGCTGCACCGTTTCAGTAGTAAATTGAGTAGACATGAATGTTGGAGCCTGCTTCGCAACTTGCTCCTGAGAAAGTCGATCTGGGGCAAATTCACCTCGCTGCACAGCAGAAGTGGGAGAAATGATGGTCGATTGGCGAGTCGCAAAATCGATGAAAACAGAACGAGTTGGCAGTGTTATTTGCATTGTTCGTTTCGGTGACTGGGCAACTCGGGACGAAAATAGATTGACCAAACTTCCATTTTCAAACCGAATTTGTGTACTTGCAATGTCTTCATGTGGCCCACCAATGACGTTAAAACCGACTGCCTGCACTGAAGAAACAGCGGACGGAATGAGAGACAAGACCAGATCAATGTCGTGAATCATCATGTCAAAGACGGTTCCAACATCGGTGCTGCGAAACGTATAACCACTATTTCGTGTCGCATCAATGAAGATCGGTTTTCCAGCTTTTGCATCTTCGAGAACATCTTGCACAAATTCCCATGCTGGATTAAATGCTTCGACATGTCCGACTTGAAACACAACTCTCGATTGTTTGGCGGCGGCGATCAATTTTTCCGCATCTTTTCGAGAAGTACACATCGGTTTTTCCATGAGCAGATGCCGCCCCCGCTTCAAACATTCCATTCCAATATCGAAATGAAGATAAGTCGGAGCTGCGACAATTACCGCATCGACAAGTGACAAAAGTTCGTCATTTGTCGCAAAGCAACGAATTCCATGTTTCTCGGCAATACTTTTCCTATTTGTTTCAATCGGATCGGCCACTCCGACCAATTCCACCTCTGAATTGGTCGCTGCTTTGTCTGCATGAAATGAACCGAGTCGTCCAGCACCGATAATTCCAATTTTAAGCATGAAAAAAAATTATGACAATTGGTATAAAATAAAATGAAATGAAATGTACTAAGTTTCGTAGAAGAACCATTGCTGTCGTTGGTACTCCCGCGCAGTCGGTGCGTGAAACCATGCACTGATATTTGTTCAGGGACCCCTCATTTTTAAGGAGGGGAGTTTGTTGTCATGAACGGATACAAAATTTATTTGCCGCAGTAATCAATGGCGCGAGCAATTTCACTTTTCAAGTCGGCGCGAGTAACAATTCTGTCGATATATCCATGTTCGAGGAGAAATTCACTTGTTTGAAATCCTTTTGGCAATTCGATTCGCATTGTTGCTTGAATGGTGCGTGGTCCTGCAAAACCGATGAGTGCTCTTGGTTCGGCAAAAATAAGATCGCCGAGCGAAGCAAAACTGGCCGCCACTCCTCCCATCGTCGGGTTCGTCAAAATGGAAATGAAAAGTCCTCCAGAATCATGAAAACGCGCCAGTGATGCCGACACTTTCGCCATTTGCATCAAAGACAAAATTCCTTCGTGCATTCGCGCACCGCCTCCACTTCCCGAAACGATTACAAGTGGCAAATTGTCTTGCTGTGCTTTTTCGATGATTCGAGATAATTTTTCACCGACGACCGATCCCATGCTTCCCATGATAAATCTTGAATCGGTGACACCAAAAGCCACTCGTCGAGCGCGGACACGTCCGACTCCAGTAATTGCCGCCTCTTTCAAACCGGTGAGACGCTGGTCATCCTGAATACGTTCTGGATACGACTTGCGATCCATAAAAAGGAGCGGGTCTGCCGTGAGTATGTCAGCATCAATTTCTTCAAATGTTCCTTCATCGAAAACATGTGCGATTCGTTGCTGCGACGAAATATACCAGTGATAATCACATTCAGGACATACATTGAATCGACGTTCTGCTTCTTTGCGAAAAATAGTTGCCTGACAGCCGGGGCATCTCACCCAAAGACCTTCGGGAACTCCACGTTTTCGTCGGGAAACATTTTCGTCGCTTCCTTCTTCAATAGGAATATAAATAGAAGAATCGGACATTCCAAAAGACCACAAAATGGGAAGTAAAAAACAGGAAAAAAAAACAGGAACTCAGTTAGATTATATCCGGTTAAATGAAAATAACAAGGGATATTTCCATTTAACCGGTTTTAATCACTGCAGTGTCGGTTCCCAGCGAGCCGGGGACGTTTAGTCCCGTGATTTTGCACGCCGCAAATGTCAAATTATCTGTCAATTGACATCGGTGGCTCGCTGTGGCATTTGAATGTTTCTTACTTTTCGACAGTGCGTTCGTTGATCCAGTCGGTGTGGAAAGGTCCTTCTCCTGGTTTATCTGTGCGAAGATATGTGTGTGCTCCGAAATAGTCTCTCTGTGCTTGTAGCAAATTCGCGGGCAATGATGCTGATCGATAACTGTCGTAATACGAAAGTGCGGTCATAAAAGCCGGCGCAGGGATTCCCATTTCCACCGCAGTAGTGACGACGTGTCTCCAAGACTCCTGGGACGACTCGACTGCGTTCTTGAAATACGGATCGAGAAGGAGATTTTCGAGCTTCGGCGACTTGTCAAAAGCGTCTTTAATTCGTTCGAGAAAGACGGCTCGAATTATACATCCGCCGCGCCAGAGCATCGCAATTTGTCCATAATTCAGATTCCAATCATATTCTTTGGCCGCTTTCTGCATCTGCACATATCCCTGTGCATAACTGCAAATTTTTGACGCATACAAAGCGGCTCGAACCTTTTCAATAAACTTTTTTGGGTCTCCTTTGTATGTAGTTTTTGGCCCCGACAAGATGCTGGATGCCCGAACTCGCTCATCTTTCATTGAAGAAATGCAGCGTGCATAAACAGCTTCAGTCACGAGTGTACTGGGAGCACCGAGATCGAGTGCGAGCTGGCTCATCCATTTTCCCGTCCCTTTTGCGCCCGCCGTGTCCAAAATAAGATCAACCAGATACGTTTTCGTGGCAGCTTCTTTTGCTGGGACAGCAACAGTAAAAATATCACGAGTTATTTCAATTAGATAGCTGTCCAATTCCCCTTTATTCCAGTCACGGAAGACTTCATAAAGTTGTTCGTTCGAGAGACCGAGAACATTTTTTAGAAGCCAATAAGCCTCACAAATTAGCTGCATGTCGCCATATTCGATTCCATTGTGAATCATTTTGACATAGTGACCTGCGCCGCGATCTCCGACCCACTCGGCACACGGAATATCTTTGTTTGGTCCGACTTTCGCCGAAATCGACTGAAATATCGGTTTGACCAATTCCCACGCCGCCGGATCGCCGCCCGGCATGATACTTGGACCACGGCGTGCGCCTTCTTCGCCGCCAGAAACTCCAGTTCCAACGAAACGAATCCCTTTTTCGGCGAGAAATTTTGTGCGTCGTTCGGTGTCTTTGAAGTGAGTGTTTCCGCCGTCAATAATGACATCCCCTTTGTCCAGCAATGGCAAAAGCTCTTCGATGACCGCATCGACAGCAGCGACTTTCGGATACAACGCGACTTCTGGTGCTGGCACGGCATCTTTCGACTGAATCATTAGCATCACTTTTCTTGGCGATTTCAGTTTCGAGACGAGTTCTGCCAGTGAGTGCGAACCGGTCAGATGCTCTTTTCGTTCAGTTGCTTCTGGCAGAGCGAGAAATTCATCGACTTTGCTCGTCGTTCGATTGAAGACGGCGACATCAAAACCATGATCGACCATGTTGAAAACCAAATTTTGGCCCATCACAGCGAGTCCCATTAAACCAATGTCATATTTTTTGTCTGGCATTTTAGAAATAAATAAAAAAATGTGAAAAGTTAAGAGCTGAGAGTTAAGTGTGAAAAGTGAAAAGCGAAAAAAGAAAAATGAAAAATGAAAAGCGAAAAGGGGGACCATTTTTCTAATCCAAAAATCGTGTGCAATAGTTCATCTTGCAAGTTGACTGTAATTTTTGGTACTCAAATTTTTATTTTGGAATTAGAACAGGGTCTTGTTCAGCCATTTTAGCAGAAATTCTGCATCGATTCAATTGCAGAATAAGATGTGGTCGATTTTTCAGATGTTGTCGTGTCTGGTTCCACTTTTTCTGGTTTTGGTTTATCCTGTTTCGATTTTTCTGATTTT
The DNA here is from genome assembly GCA_051649005.1 of Thermoguttaceae bacterium. Taxonomy (GTDB): domain Bacteria; phylum Planctomycetota; class Planctomycetia; order Pirellulales; family Thermoguttaceae; genus WRKP01. The sequence goes on from JBOFGF010000045.1 coordinate 12,924, forward strand.
GGTTTCTCATCTTTTGGTCTTTCGGCAGCAGCGGCCGCTTCTTTTTCTTCTTGGATTTTCTTTTCTTCTTCTGGAGTTAATTTGGGGAGATCAATTTTATCACGATGTCCCCACGCACCCAAAACGACCTGTTCTCCCTCCGTCAATCCTGACAGAATAACGACCTGTTTGTCATTTGTGGGGCCAGTCTTGATTTCGACTTTGCTCCATTTTCCCTCTTTGTATGTGATTGCATAAGTTTGTCGTCCATATTCAAAAACGGCCTGAACAGGCAAAACGAGCGCATCGGCAATTCGATTTACGACGATTTTTGCTTCGGCAGTCAATCCGGGCTTTATTCCATCTGGCGCATCGAGAATGGTGATTGTCGTCATATATTCTTTTGACATCGAACCTCCCATGTAATTTCCCGGTTCAGGATAATCATTTACGATTTTGACAGCACCTGCAAAAACCTGATTTGGAAATGCTTCGAGCCGAATTGAGGCAGTTTGCCCGACTTTTACGAGGCGAATATTTGCTTCATTGACAAGTCCTTTGACTTGCATTTGCGAAGGATCGGGAAGTCGCAATAAAATTTGTCGTTCAAATACCTTTTTGCCTTCTTTAATTATGTCTTCCTCGCCTCCCCATCGTGGCATGTAATAGACGACTTGGCCATCTTGTGGTGCGCGAATTTGGCAAAGTCCAAGTTGTTTTTCAAGATGTGCTAATCGGTCTGATTCGAGCTGGAAATTTTTTTTCGTCGATTCAAATTTTGCTTCTGCCGTTTTGATTGCCGCTTCATATTGGACGACACTTTTTTTCTTCGTATATTGCTGCAAAACCATCAATTTCACTTGTGCAATTTCGAGAGCATTGATCGCCTTTTCCAATTCAATGCGTTCGGCATCCAATTTTGTGTCAGTAATATAGCCCCGCTCAAACAAGAGGCCACTGTGTTTCATCGTATCTTTCAGCGATCTGACGTTTTCATCAGCGGCAAAAATTTCGTTCTGAATTGTCTTCTCTTCTTGCAGAAATTTTCCTTCGAGATATTCTTGTAATGTCAATCTGGCAGTGTCCAAGTCAGCTTCGGCCTGTGCAACAGAAGCACGACTGGTTTCGACCGTGATTTGCTGCTTCGTGACATTTTCACGAAGTGTGGACGAGTCGAGTTCGACAAGTAAATCACCTTGTTCGACGACAGTTCCTTCGGGAATAACGGAAAGAATGGTGAGTCCGCCAGCACTTTCCACTTGACAACGAATTTCGACGTTGCTGGCACTGTCGGCACTTCCTCGTTCAAGAATTTCATGAATGAACATTTCTCGGCGAACCGAAACCTGCTGTGGTGGGTCTGAATGTACCACAGCTGCCAAACGCTTCCACGCTGCAAATCCCCCGCCGCCGATTCCTGTGAGGAAAATCAGCACGAACAAAATTGTCCGAAATGTATGACGAGGTTTTCGCGAGGAATTTTTTGACACAAAATCACCGGTTTTTCTTTGCGAATTCTTCCATAAAAGTGCAGAGAGCCACAACTCCTTCGCGTGGCATCGCATTGTAAATCGAGGCACGCAGACCACCGACACTGCGGTGACCGCCCAGTGTTATCAGGCCGACTTGTTTTGCTTCGTCTTGGAATTTTTTGTCGAGTTCTTCGCTGGGAAGTCGAAATGGAACATTCATCAGAGAACGAAATGCTTTTTCTGCGTGCCCTGTATAAAAATGGTTCGATGAGTCAATGGCATTGTACAATAAATCGGCTTTTTCTTGATTCATCTTGTGCATTTTTTCGATGCCGCCAATATCATTCAAAAGCCATTCTGTGACGAGTTTGACCATGTAAATGGCAAAACACGGCGGCGTATTTAGCATTGATCCCGCCTCTGAAAGTTTTTTGTAATTCAGGAGCGACGGGATTTTTTCGTCGCTGCGAGCGACCAAATCGTCTCTTATCACGACGACAGTTACTCCGGCTGGCCCGATATTTTTTTGGGCACACGCATACAAAATTCCAAATTTCGAGACATCGAGAGGGCGACTGAAAAAATCGGACGACGAGTCGCAAACGAGTGGAATGTTGCCGGTGTCTGGAATCTGAGGATATTGCACGCCTTCAATCGTTTCGTTCGAGCAGATATAAGTATATGCCGCGTCAGAACTGAGTGTTATTTCCGACGCACTGGGTTTTCGGCGATAATTTGTATCTTTGCCGTCCCAGACGACGCGAACATCTCCGACGAGTTTTGCTTCGGAAAGAGCTTTTTTGGACCAAGAACCCGAGACGATGTAATCGGCCGATTTTCCACAAAGAATGTTCATTGGAATCATCGCAAATTGGAGAAGAGCACCTCCCTGCAAAAACAAAATGCGATAATTCTCTGGAATACTGAGCAATTTCCGTGTATTTGCCTCCGCTTCATTGATAATCGCATCGAATTGTTTTGTACGATGTGATATTTCCAATACCGACGCACCTGCTCCGGGAAGACAAAGAAATTCTTTTTGTGCTCGCTCCAAAACAGGAAGAGGCAATGTGGCGGGACCGGCTGAAAAATTATACAAACGAGAAGAAGATGACATCTGGGGCAAAAATATAAAAAGGGTGACTCGGTGTTAAACGTGCAAAACGGAGCGGTGCTGCGATTGCACGAAAGCTGCAAAAACATGAAAATCACAATTGAATGAAACAGGAAATCTGAATTCATCCATTATTTTTATCAGTGGCACCGCAACTTTTTCCACCATTTTACACCAAAATGGGTTTTCAACAAGCCCCACACGAGAGGCCTGTTTGCCGAAGGACACTTTGCCGCGAGACTTTTTTGCCCCAAACGAAAAAATTCACGGCAATATGGGCACATCTATTTCGTCACCAATTGCCAAATTTTGAACACAAAAACCCCGCAAATTACGAAGTCGGTGTTTTTGAAAAATGAATTATTAGATGTGCCAATATGTCGAACATTTTATTCATAAATAAATGTCGCAGTTGCTGTCGTCTCTTTGTTTGGAACGAGACGCACCCAATATGCAGAGAAAGAATCAGGAAAAACATATTTCCGCTCTTGATTCGGCGGCACTTCTAAAATGATGTGTTCGCTCCAAATTCCAGTTCCGGTCAAATCAACTTCAATTCGCATATCGACAGATTCTGGACTCGAATGAGAAAGAGTCAGCGTTTTTTTGTCATATCCGGTCATCAAATAGGGATCAGACGGAACATTCGCGGCAATTGGTGTCTCGTTCCAGGGTCCACCAATTCCACGCACTTTTCCAAGTTTCCACAGATCATCGACGACACCGATCCAGAGAGCGCATTTGCCGTCATCGCTTTTGATAATATGTGGGTTTTCTGGTAAATTTGTCCCCGAAATAGCCGCCGCACTTACTCCAGTCAAAACGACCATCCCGCGATAAGAGGCATAATCTTTGATACGTCGATTGTGAGTTGACAACGGCCTGATTTTTGCAAATCCCTCCGCATTTTCAGTCGGCAACTCGAAAAAAGTCCCACCCGCATTGAACAAATCTCGTTCAGTGCAAACTTCGCGGCAAATACGTTCCTCTCCCAGTGGGCCATTTGTACGAAAAGCGGCATTTCCATAAGGAAGTCGCCATCGACCTTTTGCGTCTTCATACAAAATGGACGCGGCATCTTTCACCAAAACATCTGTAATAATGGCGGCGTTCGTTCGTGTCCACTCCATTCCAGAGACATCCGCCACTTTTTTGAGCTGCATTTCAGCATCGAAATCGTAACAACCAAGTTCACCATCTTCATTTGAGGCGATAAAACGAAGTGTTTTGTGGTTTTCGCCGCGTGCGTGAATTATGCCACCAGAAACATGCTCGTCGTCTGGTTTTGCAAGTCCTGCGAAAATGGAATCGGATTCGTTTGACCGAGTGTCTTTGTTACGATAATTAAACATGGCTGTAACTTTGGCAGCATCCGCAGAAGGAATGAGACGAATCCACACTCCTTTTTCCGTTTCAGGAAAGTCGCACCATTCGGTTTTTCCGGCTGAAACTTCGATTGTTTGCACGGCTTTCCATTCGTTGTTCCCTTTTTCATCAGCTTCGATTGTGAAAGAAACCGAAGCATCGCCGTCATTTCGCAAAAAAAGTGTGCGATAGTCATATCCGGCAAAAAGCATCGAATCTGATGGGACGTTCTTTGTAACAGAATCATTTATCCAGACAGCACCGCGTCCAATGACGGGGCCGAATTTATCGAGCATTTCAGGTTCTACAAACCAAAGATTCGATTGTGACTGACCGGGACCAATCAGTTTTCCTTTTGCTTTTCGTTTGTTAGTAAATTCTGATTTTGCGGTGTCATCGCACCCAAAAACGATGCGTCCATTCCAGTTACAAAAATCGCCGATGATTTTCAAGTAATTGCTGCGTGGAACAATTCCAGATGAATTGGAGAGGCAAAATGATTTTGGAAATTTCCAAAATGCTCCGTGCATCGTCATAAGAAGATTTTCTTCGTCAATATCACGGATTCGTGGCCATTCCGTGTGCCATCCGTGCGCACCATCATAAGTGTGCGACGATTTCGGAAGACGGAATGTGTGCCACTTTCCTTGATCGAGAAGCATTAAAATCAGCGAACGATGATCCCAGCCGATTGACCAAATCGGATCGGTTTCCGGCTTTTCGTTTCCAAAAATGCCGCCCGGACCAGTTACATCAGTGAATTGATTACGACGCACAAGTGTCCAGTCGTTGGTATTGCTCTGGTTACTACTTGCTCCGTTTCCTCGCCACTCCGCCAGTGCGCCACTTGGAACACTCGGATCAACCATGACACGGGGACCAGCATCGCCATTATTGGCATAAACCAAACGTCCCTGTCCGCTAAAAAGCCCTTTTCCGTGATAACCAGGAAGCTGCGACTCAATTTTTGCGGGATTATCTTCGTCTGATTTTTCATTTTTGTTGCCATCTTTGATTAGACCGACGACTTCGAGTGTGTTGACATCGACTTCGTACAAACCTTCTTCCATTGTGCCAAAGTAAACTTTTTGTTCTGGATTTTGCAGATGGCGAGCATTTCCCGTCAAACGCCCCGGCATTTTTTTCGGATGAATGACTCGCACTTGTCGATCTTTGTCAATGATATATGGGCCGATGATGAGTTGCTGCGACTCTTTGTGAATCATTCGATTGGCGTGAGTTCCACCAACACTTTCAGGCCGGACGATCTGCTCCAATTCCGGCGTGATTTCGTACAATTTATCGGACGAACCGAGCGGCAGATGTGGACCATAAGTGAGCGCCCAAAGCCGGTCTGCATAAGGAACCACCGCGCCGGTGCCACATTCTGCTTCACTGTTGAACATCGCCAAATGTGGATAAATGCCAGAAATAACCGGCTTTTTCGACGAAATGGAAACATTTTCCGCAAACAAGTCGGCTGTTATGCAAATGGATAATAATGCCGATAATAACACGGCAAAAAAAATCAAAGTCAATCGAAATGAGATATTCATGTTTGGCGATCCGCGAACGTTTCGAGCCAGTGTGTAAACACCGGCATTTGTTCGGCGGGTTTGTTTGGCGAGCCGCCGGCGTAAGTCGGCGGTTTTGTTTTGACATCGGAATTCATTCCCGAACACCGGCGGTGTTCAATAATGGTAGAAACAAATTCCCAAAAACACACTATTTCCGTACACGCATCATTTGTTTATTGTGCCACTTTTTCTTGCCACAATTCAAAAACGGCTTCGCGCGTTCCATTTTCAGGCACATTGAATTTCATGCCGCTTTCCACAAGTTCCTTTGATAATTTATACGGCGACGGATTCGGTTTCAGTCCATCGGGAGGATTTTTCACCGCATTCGGGTCGATCCACGAAAAAAAGACGATGTAGTCACCAGGAACCACACCACTTTTCTTGCTTTCTGCCAACTGTAACTGAAATTCTCCCTGTGCATTTGTTTCGCCAATTGCTGGCTCTGGAATTGTTAATGTCGTCATGTTGGGCTGAAAAAGTACACGAATACTCGGAGCCGGTTCTCCTTTGTAAGTTACTTTTCCACTCACATGAGCGGTTTTTGGACCACATCCCGAAATAACGAAACAAATTGTCAGTAACAAAAAAAGCAACGAGATTTTATTAGTCATTCTTCTTATCATATTTAGCTCGATTTCACTGAAAACGGATGAATAAAATGAGGCGAAAAAATTATGGGAGAGTTTTGGTTCCACCAAGATCAACTCCACAGAGAGAACCCCAAACACCAATGTCTACTCGATCACCGATATACGCACCTGTTCCGACATTTATTGTGTCAGAAACAAAGCGAACCGAGCCATCTACCAGCGCGGCATTCATTCCGCCGATGTGATAAGCACCAGCAGAACGATTACATGTATATATATCATTCGGACTTGTTTGCCCAGTTGTAGCTAAACAAGTATCCCATTTATGTGACTTTAATGTTGACGTTTTAGGTGCTGATGTGTAAATGTGATTGACCGGCGGAAGTGACCAGAATGTTCCGCGTTCGGGTGCCATATCAGGGACGTGATGTTCCACAAAAGCAACGACATTTGTTGTGCCATCCAAAACACTTGAAATCGATTCTTGTTTTAATGAATACCCTCTTGGTGGGTCCCCTCCAGCTGTACTGTTAAGACGTGGGCCGACGAAGTGGTAAATTCCACGTTGGTATAATCGGGGAAAATAACCAGCTTGGTCCCAAAACCAAGTAGTAGATGTGCTGGCACCACCGACACCGCGATAAGAGGTCATGTTCACATTCAATTTGGGCGTGTAATCTGTTTGGGCCGCCTCTGACCTCGAAATTTGCTTGTTTCCTGCTCCGAGGTCGCTGGGACATTCAAAGATGGTCATACGACTCTCGGCCAATTCACGATTTTTTCCCGGTGGATATGCAGTCGCATTATTATTTGCTAGTGATGCCTTTGGATTGTACATGTCAAAAGCGGCTTGTTGTTCAAGAAATGGCAAAAGCGAAACTCCCCACGAAGCATGATAAGACCACACACTGTTCGAGTTGGGCCAAACAATCCCAGTTCCGTTGTCTAATTCGTTACTAAAACTACCCGCCGGAAAGAGAGCGTGGATGTCGTGATAATTCATCGCTCCGAGCGACAATTGCTTCATTTTATTGGAACACTGCATTCTTCGGGCGGCCTCTCGGGCTGCCTGAACGGCGGGAAGGAGCAAGGCAATCAAAACGCCAATAATGGCAATGACGACCAGAAGCTCAACAAGAGTAAAAGCCGCAAAAAAACAGCCACGACATTTTTTCTCTGAATTACCCCCCCCCCCCATTTTAACATTTCTGAGGAATTTTGCGATAAAATTCGTCTTCATTTTTTGGTTCCTTTTGTGAAAAAATTGTTAATGTTTAACCACGTTTCGTAGAAACGTGTTGTTTCGTTTCGAGCCGGTGTGTGAACACCGGCATTTGTTCGGCGGGTCAAAACGCTTGTGGCTTGAACTCTTGTGGATTAGTTATCGAAGCACTTGAACCAGTTGCGAGAATCGTGAACAAACCTGATTTCGCGGCATAACTCGAAGCCTCACTCGATTCGTGCAAAAAAGCCACTGCGCCGTATACCTTCATGTTCGAATATCGCGGCAACCAATTTTTGAAATTGTTAAGCTCGTCCAAAAATTCACGCACATCTTCGACTCGCAAAGTAGTTTTCACTTCAATGACGACAATGGTGTCCCCGTTTTCAGCGATGATGTCGAACTCATAATTACGATTTCCCGATGCCATGCCATGAACTCGCTGCGATGTCTGATGCACTGGAATTCCACGCTCTCGGAGTAATGGAATAACCTGATTATTGACGAGAGCTTCAACAAGTCTGCCCCATTTGGTATTGAAAGAGTTTTCTATTCTTCGGTGATTTTTGCGTAGCTCCTCAAAACCGATGCGGTTCTCTTCAGAAATTCTCCGGTTTTCTTCAGCGAATTTACGATTTTCCTCCGCAAATCTACGGTTCGTTTCGGCGAGTCCTTCAATAAGTAATTTTACCGAATCTTCAAGCGTGATCGACATAACTACACCTTTGCTTTGTATTTTGTTGAACGTATTATAAACCACAACTGCTCATGTATTTTACCGTATTTAACAAAATTTTCAAGAGACGGACGGCGATTGTTTACAATGCGAAGTGTGCGATAAAAACAAGACGTTTCTACGAAACGTGGCAAAACTTTTCAGTCTTTTTTATTACGATAAACTCGAACCCAGTCGATGTCCATGCTTTTTCCGTCGATTTCATCCGTGACAGGTCCCGCCCACTTGAAAACGGCAAGACTGAGAATCGGTGTCACCGGAAGTTGTGCATTTCGAGTGGGAATTCGACGAATTTCTTTTCCGTCAAAATAGTAGACGATTTCTTCGGGTGTCCACAAACAAGCGAATGTGTGAAATTCTGCCGAAAGGTCTGCATCGACCGGAATCGCTTTGCTGTCGGTTTTCTTGGCTTCGCCTTCCAGATAATGAAGATTCGTGTTAATTTCACACTTTTCGTGCTTTTCGCCTTTCCAGTGTCCTTCGTTGATGTCGATTTCAAAGCCGGGTCGAATCATCCAGAACGATTGGTTCAATCCAGTGGCCGGTGCATATTTGTATCGAGCTTCCCAGTAACCAAATGCTTGCTCGAAATGTTCTTTTCGTACCCAAATGGAGGCCGCAGTCCAATCTTGTCCGCCTCGTTTTTCTTTTCGTGCAGTCAGGTGACACAGTCCATTTGAAACAGAAACATTTTCCTTCCAGCGACTACTCAAAATGTGGCTATTTGGACCATTTTGACAATCCCAAATTTTCCAATCGAGTGAATCTCCGTCAAAATTTTCTTCAAAGGCGAGTTCCCACTGGCCAGTATTTTCCGGTGGTTCGGCCGAAGAAATCGTACTCCAGAAAAGCGAGCACAGAAATAATAGGAATACAAAAAGAATTTTTTCTTTCATTGCCGCAAATGTAAAAATAGGACGGGGTGAAAACGGGAAAATGTAAAAATGTAAAAAAACGAAAATGTGAAAAAATGAAAATGTGAAAATTATTGATGAGTTGGATTGATAGATTTTGGTTTATTTGGTTTATCGAAGAATCTCAGAGTTGGCGGTGGAAGTTCTGGATGATGCCGATTCGCAAAACCGTGTGAATAGCCACTTCCCTCGATTTCCTGTGTATTCCGAACGACGATAAAAGTTACTTTTTTATTGGTATCTTTTTTGACAAAATCATCCAAAATGTCATTTGAGATGACGATTCGGCAAGATTCCGTGTCTCGATGGATTGTAAATGTCGAAATTTTTGTTGTTACAGCGGGATCGACTTCGGCTGCGCCTGGAAAATTACCTGGTGCATTTTCCCAAGTAATTGTTTCTTCGTTCCAGTGATCGAGAGATTCATCCACGAGTCCATAAATGGTGAATTCCAAGACTTCAGGAATTTTGGACGAAACACCAACACCGGTCGGATTAAAGACCAATTCCAGTTGCACGTCCTGATAAAATTTCTCGGCAAGTCGAGTGAAATCGATTGAAAAATATCCCTTTCGATGCCATTGTGGCAATGAATCATGAGAGTTTTTGACGAGAGTAAAAATACCGGACTGACTCACAAAGGTTGAATGTAATTTTTCAATATCACCACCGGAAATAATACATGCCTCCTGACTGGTGTCATCGGCGGTCGAACAATGAAATACCTCGTTCGGAGGCGAAGTGGACACGCCATTTTTTGTTGTTGCACGAAATAAGTCATTTGGATTTTTGGGGATATTTTTACCATTTTCAAATTGGAGCCAATTTCCGGTTGTCGCTGAAATTGTTTCGGTTTGATTTGCTGGCAAAACATCGACTCGGCCTCTAAAAACGTGAACATCTGCCTTTTGGCCTTCGTGATATTTAATTCCAAAATCGGTGCCAATATCAGTAACTTTGGCGGCCGGTGTTTCGACTGTAAATCCAGTGGCTTCGGGCGAAATATGAGCAAGGACATTTCCTGATTGAAGCACGCAGCGATCACGGGAAAGAATGGCAATCCGAGTTGGTGCCTCTAATGTTAGTACAGCACCATGATCAAAATGAATTTGTGCCACACCTGATTTCAAATTAAGATTACCGTTTCCGATCAGTTTATTTTCTCGCATGGCACTGGAGTCTTCTCCCCAAATACAGACACCACTTTCGTTTAGTTTTCCGAAACTTTCGGTTGACGTGGGTTTATTTTTCAAAACCAACGGGAACGAACACAGGCAACAAAGGATTCCGAGCAACGCAAACAGAATAATACTTTTTCCGCGATAAAAAACGGACGAAAATTGCCGAGACTGATGCGTTTGCGACTTTTTGTTTCGCTTGGTTTGCACTCTTAATATAGATTGATGAGAGGCGGTTTCCATCGGAGGAGTCATCCATTTCTCTGGATGTTGCTCAAAATAGCTCGTGAGAGCCAGATGTTCAGTCACATAATCGACATAATAGTCACACGCTTCGGAATCAGCCAGGACGATTTGTTCTAACTCACATCTGTCTTCGAGAGTGAGCCGATCTTCGACGGCTGCTTCGCACAGTTCATGCAAATGATTGATGTCTTTCATGGGGCAAGTATTTGGACTATTTGGCGATTATTTTCTTTTGAGTACATTCAAATAAGGAGCGGCGAATGCGATTTAATGCTCGATAAATGGCATTTGCAGAACGTCCTTTTTTATTGGCGATGGTTTCAATATCGAGATGGTGTTCATATCTATCTCGAATCAGTTCTTGGTGCTTTTTTGGCAAACGGAATATGCACTCTTGTAATACATTCATCCGCTCTTCGATGGCAGGTCGGTCAGACAGTCTTTCGGCCACGCGACAGATAAATTCTTCGCTGAAAATCAGGCGATTCCTTTTCTGCCGCTTTCTCCAAGCAAGAACTTGATTTGTGGCAATTTTGTATGCCCATGCTCGAAAGTGAGTTCCCTTTTGAAACGATTCAAACTCGCGCCACAAGACAAGATTGCTCTCTTGAAAAATATCATCTGCATCGTGTTGATTCAAGACAAGACGGAAAATGTGGACGTAAATTTCCCGCGAGTGCTCAGAAAAAAGCCGCAAAAAGTCTTCAGATGGATTACCGAAAACGGCATCTTGTTCTGGAATCATTGGGAATACTCATGGATTTTTCACAAACGAACATCAATCTCACCTCGGAATCTATCTGGAAAATGGATAAAACAATAAAATACAATTTACACTCTTCTTTAATACTAAAGAGCCGGTTTTGCTAAAATTGGACAAAAAAATCGCAAAAAAATAATTTTTTTGAAAAAACTTGTTTTTGAACGCCGCCGGGATTCGGGAAATGCCATTTCCGTGCAAGCAAATTTTGGCAGAAACCGCTCTAAAATCCCGATGAAATTCGTTCCTGAAAACCGAGGCGGCGTTCAATGTTCCCGAACACCGGAGGTGTTCAATATTGGTAGAAACACGAACATCAAAAACGTCAGAACCCCATTCGGGGTTCAATAATGGTGACCATAATTCAACTCCGACGGAGTTGTGTGTTTTTGTGGGCAATTCGTTTCTACCATAATTGAACACCGCTGGTGTTCAGGGACGAATTCCGATGCCAAACAAAACCCGTGAACGCATACGAATTTTTTTCTCTCACGGAGGCGCAGGGTTCACGGAGGATTTGTTCCCGCCTCTCTGTGTCCTCCGTGCCTCTGTGCGAAAAATAAACCGTCAATGCGGTGCTTCGCACCTCCTTTCCGGCTGTTATTGAACGGTTGGAATTTTTTTCTCTCACGGAGGCGCAGGGTTCACGGAGGATTTGTTCCCGCCTCTCTGTGTCCTCCGTGCCTCTGTGCGAAAATAAACCGTCAATACGGTGCTTCGCACCTCCTTTCCGGCTTCTATTTTGTCGATTTCATCAAAATCGTAAAACTTGTTCGCGGTCTTACTCCGAAATGTCCCCCTCTTGTTTTTTTTCTCAAATATCTTAGAATAGTTTCAATGATGGTCGCTCCAGTGGCTGTCGCATCAAAAATATATGCGGCCTGTGGAAGGCGGCTCCGTCAATGGAAGACAGTGAACCGGGTCAGGTGGGAAACCAAGCAGCCATAAACTTCATCTTTCATGTGATTGGGGCCGCCTTCAACAGGCCGCTTTTTTCGTTTCAAGGTGAATGTCTGTGAATGCTCTCGAATTTCACTCGGTCGATTTTTTTTATGGGTGCAACAATGTCCTCCAAAGTGCGACGTTTGATGTTCATCGCGGCGATTTCATTTCGATAGTTGGCCCAAATGGCGGAGGCAAAACGACGCTGCTTAAATTAGTTCTGGGCCTCATTTCACCGCAAAAAGGAACCATTCGACTTTTCGATGATTCGGTTGTGGCAGGTCGGAGTCGCGTCGGTTATTCACCACAGTTTTTGAGTGTCGATTTTGCTTTTCCAGTTTCCGTACTCGATGTTGTTTTGATGGGACGTCTGCGCTCTGGAATTGGGCATCTTTGGTATTCTCGCATCGATCACGAAGCCGCATTTGCCGCCCTGCAAACATTAAAACTTGAGTCGCACGCACACAGACCATTTCCCGATTTGTCGGGAGGAGAAAGACAGCGCGTTTTGATTGCCCGCGCAATTTGTGGCGAACCTGAAATGTTACTTCTCGATGAACCGACAAATAATATCGATTCGACATCGGAACAGATTCTTTTTGATATTTTACTCGAACTGAATCGAAAAATGACGATTTTGATGGTTTCTCACGACATCGGATTCGTATCTCGATGTGTGAAAAAAGTTATTTGCGTCAACAGAACAGTTGCCGTTCACTCGACAGCACAAATGAACGGCAAAACAATCCACGACTTGTACGGAGACCACCCAGTTAATTTGGTCGTCCACGATTGTTGCTCTGAAATGCCTCAATAAAATCAAATTATTATTGTTTCAATAACAATAATAATTTGGCCGCCATTAAATGGCAAGACAAATCGGTGTAAATCGGAGTAAATCAGTGCGGATTTTGTTGCGTACTTTCAGGCGAGCCGCCGGCGTGAGTCGGCGGTTTTATTGCTGTATTTGTGAAAATTTATCGAAAGTTATGAAAAAAACACAATCTCCGTGAACACATATAAAAAATGTATGCGTTCACTTATATTTTATTTTTTCCTTGTTGGCATCCGAGTTGAAATGCACGAATATTCAAATCGACAAAAGCAGGTTTAACACTGCGTTTAATTGCTTCGATCCACGCTTTTTCTTCGAGATCGAGTGAAATGGACATCGCACCGAGCAAAATCGAATTAGCAGTTTTTGCATTGCCGAGTTCTGTCGCCATTTCGACCGCATCCAGATAGATCAAATTCGGAAAGTAGTGACTGAGAAATTCACCATCAACATCAGGATACATTGTTCCACCACTGGAAGCCGAAACGGGCACAATTTTTTGACTCGAAACGACAGTAAGTCCATCATCAGCCAAGTAATCAATATATCGGAGACATTCAATCCTTTCCAAACTTCCGAGAACCTTCGCTTCTCCGCCTGGAACGAGTGGACTAAACACTTTGTCTCCATATCTAATTTGAGCGATTACCGATCCGCCTCGCTGCGCCATTCCATGCACTTCATTGGTTTTCACGTCGAAGCCAGAAACGACCGCCGCCTGTGCGATGATTTCGCTTGCTAAAAGAATACCTTGTCCACCAACACCGGCGAGCACGACACTTGTTATCATTATTGATTCGTTATAAAGAGTGAAAATGGTGTGAAAATCGGATACTCAATTTTTCGTCTTGTAAATAGATACAATGCACAGATGTAAAACGAACAGTGATCTACTGAGCAGCTTTTTTATAAAAGTTTAATAAAGGGTCAATTCCACATGAAAAACAGATTTTTTCAAATAATCGGCAAGTGATCTGGATCGACGGTTTCAGGTGAGTATTTCTGCGAAAACATCGTCTTTTTTCGTCGCTCGTCGAACATCAGAGCGACCTGATTTGCTTCATTGCACGCACATCGTCGTCCTCCGCGCCGTCGATAAAACAGCAGCAAAATCAGACTCATCGCACTCAGTGCCACCGCTGTAAATAACAAAGTGATAAAAAAAGAGATGTACATCGGAGACAAGAGGAATCAGAACAGTTTTGGAGCCAAATTGACTCTCACAATAAACACATTCCAGCCCAAATTATACCATCCAAACAACACGCCATCTTTTCAGAGCGGGGTGTTTCAGACACCCCCAAAAAAGAAAACCGACCAATCAAATTGATGGGCACATCTAATAATTCACCAAACAAAAAAGCAAACGCTGCAATGTGCGGGGTTTGTACATTCAAATTTGACAAAAAAGTGAATAAATAGAGATGCCCTGATGTCACCATCCGATAATCATATTTGACTCAATAACTTTCTTAGCGCGGTCCAAATCAGTGCCAGTCTGCTGCATATAAAGGCGAATGGCATGAACTTTGTCGCCAGTTGCTTTCGACAGACATTCTCTCGCAGTGTCGCACGCATCTGCTTTGCCACTGATTCCGAGTGCCGACTTTGAAATGACCCACGCATCACGGGGACGTTTTGTGATGCGGACTATTTCTTCAGTCGGATAATATCCATACAAAACATTGGATGCGTCTTCTTCGTCATTGGCCCATGCAATTACAATGTGCGCCTGTGTCTCGATTTCAAAAAGTGCCATAAATATAAGGGAATGTAAAAAGGGATGTAAAATAAAAAAATCCGTCAAAAAAATAGAAGATGCACGGAGTTTTTGTTTGGATGCCACTCCTTTTTAAGGAGAGGCAGTGGTGGTTTGTTTGGGTTTGATCATCTTGGGAGTCCGAATCACTCCGCCCGGCGGGCACCCCTTCTTTGTAAGAAGGGGTGTTTCGGTCGATGGCCGAATACCAAAAATCATATCCAGCCACGCAGTTTGCATGCTTCGGCGACTCTGGCAATCGAGACCAAATAGGCGGCATCTCGTAAATTGCACTTCTTTTCGACGCTCATTTTATGAACGGCGGCAAAAGCTGCGGTCATTTTTGCATCGAGACGTTCGTGGACTTCCGATTCCGTCCAGTAATAGTTTTGGGCATTTTGGCATTGTTCAAAATATGAAACAGTAACACCGCCGGCATTTGCCAAATAGTCGGGAATAACAATGATATTGTTTTTATCGAGAATGGCATCTCCTTCGGGAGTAGTTGGACCATTTGCCAATTCACACGAGATTTTGCACTGCACTTTCGCAGCGTTTTTCTCGTTGATTGAATTTTCCAAAGCTGATGGGAACAAAACTGTGCATGGAACTTCGAGAACGGCATTCGAGGCAATTTCTTTTCCTCCTTTGAATCCTTTCAAACTTCCGGTCTTACTCTTGTAGTCGATTATTTCATTGACATTGATTCCGTCTGGATTATGGATTCCGACTTGCGAATCACAGGCGGCGACGAGTTTCATTCCCAAAATACTCTCACCGAGAGTGGCGGCGAATTGTCCGGCATTTCCGAACCCCTGAATTGCCATCGATTCTCCCTTTAACTTAATATTATAGGCTTTTGCGGCTTCCCGAACCGTGTAAATTCCGCCTCGTGCAGTGGCATCACCACGTCCTTTTGAGCCGCCGAGTGGGAGCGGTTTTCCAGTAATCACGCCGGGATGATGTTCCTGCATGATCGTCTCATATTCGTCCATCATCCACGCCATAATTTGACCATTTGTATAAACGTCTGGGGCGGGCACGTCTTTCGTGATTCCGAGTTCACGACTGACAGCGCGAATGTATGCGCGTGCAAGTCGCTCTTTTTCAGTGTCGGACATAGATTTTGGATCGCATATTACTCCCCCTTTTCCACCACCGAGAGGAATATCAACGACAGATGTTTTCCATGTCATCCAGCAGGCGAGAGCACGAACAGTGTCCACCGTTTCTTCTGGATGCCAGCGAATTCCACCTTTTGCTGGGCCACGCGCGGTGTTGTATTGGACGCGAAATCCCTGAAATACTTTGAATTTGCCATTGTCCATCCGAACTGGAAGTGAAAATGAGTATTCGCGCTGAGGAGTGCGAAGAAACTGCTGTGTCGCCTCATCGAATCCGAGTGCTTTGGTGGCTTTGTCAATTTGGTCCTGTGCGACACGAAATGGATTGTAAGTTGCCGTCATAATTGGATATCTCCCTAAATTATTAAACGAAAGTATTAACCGAAAAAACAAGGTTTCAAAGCAAAAGTAGGGCAAAATGTTTTGAACTCATGCTTTGTAACTCTGAAATGCAGAACAAACGATTTCTAAATTATACCGCATCATATACATATACAAAGAGGGGCATACTGACGCGGAAGATTCAAACACATCAGATGCAAAGTTGTCGTTTTGGTAAAAATTTGCCACCGAATACGATTTATTCCAATTCACCAATTCGTCTGAACACGCAGAACACGCAAAAAATGTGGAACATACAAAACATTCATAAAACGCAAAACATGTGGAACATGCAAAACATGCTCCATTTTGGGTGCTCCATTTTGGTTATTATACTTTCAACCAAAAACCTCATGTTTGAAAACAAAAAAATGAGTATGAATGACCTTTTGCAACATTTTGGATGGCATTAAAAATCGACTCCTTTCCTTTTCGATTTGACTGCTCCCCTTTCTATTTGCGAAATATCGCATAAAATAGGGATATATGACTCAGTATCTTGAAGCTAAAAAGGGACATATCAGTCCCGAAATGGAAATCGTTGCCAAACAGGAATTTCTCGATGTCGAAATAGTTCGACAGGAAATTGCTGCCGGACATCTTGTAATTCCAGCAAATAAACACCATCTCGCCAAAAAGTTGCATCCCATCGGAATTGGAGCGTCGCTTCGCACCAAGATCAATGCCAATTTGGGAAGCTCGGCTCTTCTCAGTGATGCCGCCGCCGAAATTGCGAAGGTCGAAATGGCAATTCAATTTGGAGCAGACACTGTGATGGACCTCTCAGTCGGCTCTGGAATTGATTCACTGCGGCAAAAAATTATTGATGCGGTCTCTGTTCCTGTCGGGACCGTCCCTCTTTATCAGGTTTGTGAGGAACTGGATGACATTCTCGACATGACTCCGCAGAATTTTATTGATGCTGTCGAACATCAAGCGAAGCAAGGAGTCGATTACATGACGATTCATGCCGGTCTTTTGCAGGAGCATTTGCCACTGATTGACAGTCGCCTCGCTGGTATTGTCAGTCGCGGTGGCTCTCTCACTGCAAAATGGATGGTCGCTCACAAACGAGAAAATCCTTTTTTCGAGTGCTTTGACACACTTTGTGAGATAATGCGAGAACACGATGTCTGTTGGAGTATCGGAGATGGTCTCCGCCCCGGATGTCTGCATGATGCGTCCGATCCAGCACAGTTCGGAGAATTAGAAATTATGGGAAAACTTGCGCAGAGAGCATGGAATCTCGGATGCCAAGTTATGATTGAAGGCCCCGGACATGTTCCACTTGATCAAATCGAAATGAATGTCAAACGCCAAATCGAATTGTGTCACGGTGCTCCTTTTTACGTTCTCGGACCTGTTGTATGCGATATTGCTCCGGGATATGACCACATCACCAGTGCAATTGGGGCAACTTTGGCAGCTTGGCACGGAGCAGCAATGCTCTGTTATGTCACGCCGAAAGAACACCTCGGTCTTCCCAACATCGACGATGTACGAAATGGTGTCATCGCTTATAAAATTGCGGCGCACGCCGCCGATGTGGCAAGAAAAAGACCGCATGTTCGTGAACGAGATGATGCGATGGCAAAAGCTCGTTTCGCTTTTGACTGGGAGGAACAATTCCGTTTGTCTCTCGATCCAGATCGGGCACGTGACTATTATAATGAGTGTCGCCAAAATAAGAATGTCGGTGCAAAACTGAACGACATCAATCCAGAAATGAATGAAGCTGCGTCGGTGTCAGCACCATGTGACGAAAAGTATTGCACGATGTGCGGCCCAAAATTTTGTGCGATGAAAACAACGCACGATTTACAAGAATTACGCCGAAAAAATAATTGACAATTCGACGTTTAATCACGTTTTGCGGAAACGGGTTGTTTTTATTGCGCAGTTTGTAAAATAACCGCCTTCTACGAAAGTGGGCTTCTAAACTCAAAACTCCCCATGACTTACTGGCAAAATAAAACTGTACTGATTACTGGCGGATCAAGTGGACTTGGACTCATCATTGCCGAGGAATTTGCGAGGCAAAAAGCGAATTTGGCGATAGTTGCACTGGAACATGACGATCTAAATCGCGCAGCAGAATCACTCCGTTCTTTCGGCGGCGATGTTTTGCCGATTCAGGCCGATATTACGAAGCAAGAAGATGTGGACGCTGCTTTTGAAACGGTTCGATCTAATTATGATCGTCTCGATGTGTTGGTAAATAATGCAGGAAGGTCGATGCGGGGCAAAATTCTTGATACCACGCCAGAACAATTTCAGGCACTTTTTGACTTGAATGTGCTCGGTACAATTCGATGCACTCGTGCGGCCGCTCCATTGCTTTTGAAAGAGCGAGGCCACGTCGTCAATATAGGTTCACTTGCGGCAAAGAGTGCGGCTCGTTTTGTCGGTGCATATCCGGTTTCAAAATTTGCGGTCGCTGCTTTTTCACAACAACTTCGGCTCGAATTAGGACCCGATTTGCACGTTTTACTCGTGTGTCCCGGTCCGATCAAACGTGATAATGAACGATTATATCGACTAGAAGGTCTCGAAGACATCCCCGATTCCGCTCGTGCGCCCGGCGCAGGAGTCAAAGTCGGACGAATTGACCCGCATCAGCTCGCCATCAAAATTCTCGATTACTGCCGCCATCGAAAACCTGAGCTGATCGTTCCAGGAAAGGCCCGACTGCTTTTCGCCATTTCACAACTATTTCCGTCACTGGGCGACTGGCTCGTCAAAAAAAACAGCGTCTGAATAACCGTTTGAACAATCACTCTGAACAATCGTCTGAATAACAGTCCGAACAACCGTTT
>JBOFGF010000046.1:0-5101 GCA_051649005.1 Thermoguttaceae bacterium
TGTTTTCTACGAATTTTTCCCATTTAATTTGGGGAATATACACTAATTCCCAAATGACAGTCGATACAAAAAAGACGCAGCAGAGAAATAGGAAGAGACCGAAATAAGCGATCCCAAATGAGAGGGCGCGGCTCCACCAAAAAGAGCGCGGCGAAATGCCATGATGTGCAAAAAACGCTCCTTCGGGTTTGTGATCTGATGAAAAAATCGATGCACAAAAAATGAATCCAACAATGCCACATATAAACGTCAAAAAACTTCCGAACAAGCCAATATCTGTATTCGGACTGATATTGAGAAAAAATCCGCTGGCAATTACTATTGCTAAGCACAAAGCACTGAAAGTGGCGATCCAAAACAGGGACAGTGATTGTCGAATCGACTGGAAAAAGAGAGCAGAAAAAGGACGACGCAATTTCACCGATTTTTGTGCGGAAAATTTCGTGACTTGTTCGATCATTCCTTTGTCGGCAAATCGCACTCGCCAAATGTCGTACCAATAATATGCCGAAATGAGTCCCCAGACACCGGCAATTGTGGTCAAAAGAATCGAAATAATGAAACTAAAATACAATTCAGTGTTATTGCTGACTTGGTAATTGAAACCAAGTCGCGCACCGATCACAGCAAACCAGATCGAAAACGATACTGAAAAGAGAGAAAAAAGGAGTGCGTTCATCTGCGACCTGAGTCGTGTTGTCCAAAAAAGTCCCCATGCCATCGGAAACAACACGGCAAGTGCATAAATCGCCAGTGCATTGGCAATCATTTCGAGCGGACTTTGCCAGTTCTGCCATTCGACCGAAAAATTGGTTCCAGCAATCATCCAGGGAATTGATTCGAGAGCAGTGAGAATGAGAAAGGCAGTCGAACTGGCGATGATCCACGTCAATTTACCGGCAAATAGTATCAATCGAGAAATGGGAAGACTTCGCAGAAATGGGAATGTCTTTTCCTCGTGTTCGTTACAAAAAATAATCGCCGCAGAACCGGTCGTGTACAAAGCGGAAATTACCAATGCAATTGAAATGAGTTTGCCCGGGTCCAATGCGAGATATATTTCATTTGGCTGAAAAGCGGCCCAGGAAACGGCAATGAATTGCAGCAGAATCACAAAGGCGAACAGAGCCACAAAAAACGCAGATTGCTGCCGATATTCTTTCCAAAAAATGGTGCTAAATGGTTTCATAGTACAAAGCGTGCTGGAAAAATATAAAAAAGTGGTACTCCAGCAAAATTGCGGAAGTATTGTTTCGTCAAACACCCGCCAACTCACGTTGGCGGCTACAATCCGGCCGCTGCTCCGCTGCTACCAATGCCATTCAATGCCATTTGCTCGTGTTTCACTCGCCTGATTCGAGAGAACCTCAAAAATACGAAGCGGCCGGTCATAAATCCGAAGTGTCCCGACAGCAGGCGAGACGACCACGTTTCCGGTTCCGACAATTGCGGCGGGCATCGTGTCGAAACGTCCCCAGCCGAATTCCCGTTCGCCGTTTCCATCGACGAACTGTCCGTCCACGATGGCCATGACAATTCGCGGCGCAGATTCGACGATGATCGAAATTCGGTGTGATCCCGGTGTCAAAAGACCTCGGTCGAACATCCAATCAATGCGTGCATCGTCGTCGTTCGACGAGTCTTGGACAAGGAACCGAATGGAGCCGTCTTCTTCTGCCATGATGCAAAATCCGCCGCCGTTTTCGGAGCGGTTGTCGAGCAGGACTGTCCCGCTTGTCAAACCGTTTTCCGGCACAATTACATCGAAGTCGAACGTAAAACCCTTTCCAACAACTGCTTTGGCAAACGAGGCGGGGAGTGGAATGATGGTTTGGGCAGATCGGGTCGTTTCGTGTATTTTTCCATTCTGCGTGATATTGCCAGGTTTCTGGTCTAATGACCGCTCCAATTGCTCGTACATCCCGCGCAGGAGCGACGAATCGATTTCATGCACGCGAGCGATCTCTTTTTGTGTTTCGGAAATCCAGTAATTGTCGCCGAGAACGACCAAATCGGGATAGCTCATTCGGAGTTTCGGTGTGTCTGAATAAATACCGATTTCCGGCTGCGACCAGTAAATTTTGCCGTCCCGCTCGATGCCAGCGGAAAGCCACGCAGGATTCCTGTTATCGAACCACTTGCCTGCATTGTTGTGGAACCAGAAAAGATATCGAGATGGCCCGACTTTCCACATTTGTGGACACGCACGCGGCGTGTGAACCATCCGGCCATTCGCATACTCCATCGGCTCCGGCAGTGACCAAGTCCGGCAGCGATCTGTGCTCCATGAGATATTCGGAAAGCCATTCGTGCCACGATAAACGCACATGAATTTGTCTTTCGCATCCAGCGGAACGATGATGTGTTCCTCTTGAACGGAGCCGTATTCGGGATTCCGAATGCCGTGTTCGCCGTCCGGCAGAAGTTCCCAGTTTATTTTCGTTACATCTTTTTCCGACATGATGTTGTCGCTGTGAAAAATCCATCCTTCGCCGTTTTCGAGGAAGTATTTTCCGAGTTTTGTGAACGCGATGAAAACATCGTCCCCCTCGATTCGCGGTTTGCAGATTCCCCAAAACATCTGCACGAGTTTGCCATCCTTCTCCAACTCGTCGCAGGCCGTCGTGCGAAGTGGAATCCGATGCCGCTCCGACCAGGTCAGACCGCCGTCGTCCGAATAGCGATAAGCATACCAGCCATGTGTGTCGTCCCGCCCCAGTTTGACACCATCGCCATTATAAGTGTAAAAACCGTAAATCCGACCAAACGGAGTGAGAAGTGGCACGATCCACGACGCCGAAACCTCCGATGCTGGTTCGATGTCGATCAGCTCACTCCAAGTCTTTCCCTGATCCGTGCTGCGAGTTGCGACGACGTGCTGCCCTTTCATCCCTTCGAGACCGGCTCCGGTCGTCATCATGCAAACCCATGTCCCATCTTTCAGTACGACGATATATGGCTGATCGCAGTACATTTCACACGGCAACACGCTTCCTTTGGTGATGTTCCGGGGATCGTCGCTCACATGTTCCGGCACAATATCCAATATCAACGACAATTCGTCCATTTTGCCTCGCAAAAATGTGTTGTTGCCTGCTCCGATGGAG
The DNA here is from genome assembly GCA_051649005.1 of Thermoguttaceae bacterium. Taxonomy (GTDB): domain Bacteria; phylum Planctomycetota; class Planctomycetia; order Pirellulales; family Thermoguttaceae; genus WRKP01. The sequence goes on from JBOFGF010000046.1 coordinate 3,108, forward strand.
GGAGAATCAATATCGAACGACTTGATTTCTGGGCTGATCGAGACGCGACCGACTTCTTTGTCGTCCAGAAACAGAGCGGCAAAATGCGCTTTCGCATCAGCGACGAATTTGATGTGATACCACTTCCCGTTTTGGAGCGGCGGCGTGTCGAGAGCGAGCCGGTTCGTGCCGCCATTGTGAAAGTGGACGGAACATTTGCCGTTTCGGAAAATGATTTGGAACGCGCCGATATTCCAGCCGGATGAGCCGGCGTGAACGAGTGGCTGCCAGTCTTTCAAGTCCGATCCAGAATGTTCGACGGCATCGCCGCTGATATAAAATTCGACCGCGCAGCTGCTGCACTGTCCATGTGTTTTCAGAACGAGTGACGATTCGCCATCGAACAACCCCGCCTTTCCTTTCACGCCATCAATCAATTTCATGCCCGGAATCGGTTCGGTCTCGAACGACTCGGTCACTGTCACGATTTCAGAGAGCAACATTCCCGTCGTTAAACAATAGACCGCGACAAAACAGAAAAATCTTCGCAAAAACATATCAAGTCTCCTAAAACAAATTCGATCAATCAAATGAAAACGGTATAAGACTGTGTGCCAAAAATTTTGTACCAGCTTTTCGTGGTCGGGAACTGATTTACAATTTCACAATCGTCATCGCACTGTATCACTAATAAAATGGTTTGTCAAGTAGAAACACGGGATGTGCAAGTAGAAAATAGAAGCCGGTATTTCGTGATTTTGTCGATTGGCGAGCCGCCAACGTAAGTTGGCGGGTTGACCCTGCTCAAATCTACTTCATTACCCGCCGACTTACGTCGGCGGCTCGCCTGTTTACCGGCTGTTATGGTCAAAATTCCGACTTTGCAATCCTCGTGCAAGTAGAAAATGGTTTATTGACAGTCCGCATTTTTTACGTTCACGGAATAAACGCACCTTATTATAATGTTTCAGGCCGAAAAAATCGTTGTTTATCAAAAAAATTCATTCGCTCCCTATTGCATGGCCGAATAGATATGATACAATCACACCACAGTTTGCGAGAAAACCTAAAACTGTGGTGCGATAACATCGATTGTGCAATTACGAGGAAATCGTTGATGAAAATGTTCATGTGTTGTTAATGGCTCATATTCATATCTGACAATGAGGTGAAACATGAAAATCGTCGTGGGAAGTGATCATCGTGGCCGAAATGTTTGTACTCTCATAACTAAACGACTCAGCAGTTTGCAGGAACATACATACTTTCTCGTCGAATGTCAAAATCCCGATGAAAATGATTATCCCGACGTGGCTTTTCGAGTGGCGAAATTAGTCAGTTCGGGAGAATATGAATGTGGTATTTTAATCTGTGGCACCGGCATTGGTATGTGTATCGCCGCGAATAAGGTTTTAGGAATTCGTGCCGCTCTCTGTCACAATGAGGTCGCCGCCGAATTAAGTCGCCTGCACAATGATGCCAATATCCTCTGTTTGACAGGCGATTTGCTTGGAGAACAATCGACTATTTCGATTTTAGAAAAATGGTTTTCGACATCGTTTATTGGCGGATACCATCTCACTCGTATTCAAAAAATTGAACAGATTGAGAGGCAAAACCGAAATGCTTGATTTGAAAACCAACTGGCCGCGAATCGGGAAGTGTGAAAAGAGCCGCCAGTTCGGGATGTTCGACGCAAAATTTCGATGCCCAGTCGAATCCCATAACAAAAAAAGCCGTCGAACAAAGCTCCGCCACTGTTCCATTCGGAGCCAAAACAGTCACAGCGAGAACATCTGACACCGGCTCGCCTGTTCGTGGGTCAATCAAATGCGAATATCGCCGTCCATGGTGCATGAAAAATTGCTTGTCCGCACCAGATGTGCCAATTGCTTGATTAGATAAATTCAATTCAGCGAGACGTTTTCCTCGCCGAATTGGATGAGCAACACCAACTTTCCATCCTGTTCCTGCTGCCAAAACGCTGCTAAGTCCACCATGAAACAGGAAACGAC
>JBOFGF010000047.1:0-10401 GCA_051649005.1 Thermoguttaceae bacterium
GTTTAGCCCGCACCCCGTTTAGCCCGCTTTCGTAGAAAGCGGTTGTTTCGCAAACGCTGCGTCATAAAAACAACCCGTTTCTACGAAACGGGGCTAAACCAAAACGATAAACCAAAACGATAAACAAAAACGATAAACAAAAACGATAACAAAAACGATAACAAAAACGATAACAAATAAACAATTACCGACAAAACGCCGGTGCTAACGCACCGGCTCGAAACACATATACACAAGGAGAATTATTATGACACTCCCCACTAACCACACGATAAACAACACGTTTCTGCGAAACGCGGCTAAACAGATGCGAAATGCGACTACTCGTCGCGGTGTGACACTCCTTCTCGTGCTCGCTCTAATGACGATGTTCGCCATGATGATCGTGACATTCATGGTCGTTACAACAAATGCACGTCAAACCGCTCAATTGTCGGCCCAATTCGTTTTGGATGGTGGCAAATCCAACGATGGTGCCAGTTCCATGAGTGCCAACATTGACGACGCTTTGTACGCCCTCCTCGTCGGCGGATTCTATGGACAAGATGGCGTAACTCCCAGCAAAATCAGAGCGCACAGCCTCCTCGAAAATTTGTACGGACATCCATGCACAGGAACAGGGCCAGGGGCAAATGACCCACTGAAAGGAACAATCGACTCAGCAAATGTGGCCAGTTCACCTGTCACTTTACCATCCGGGGTATCATCAGATGTTGATATCCTCTTGAAAGTCTCCTTTTTGGTCACTCCCACTGCCATGACTTCATTCGCCAATCTCGATTTGGTCGGACACGTCTTGACCATTACCGATATTTCGGGGAGTACAAATTCAAATCGCGAAAAGCTCGAAAACCAGAGTACACTCATTTACCAAATCGCTTTCAATAGCAGCCCGAAGGGATTGTATCTTGTTCCATTTCTAGGTACTGGTCTGACTCCAGCCGAGCAAGCATTGGCACTGAGCGGCTGCAAGTTTATCATCAACTCGCCGGTTTACAGCGGAATCGACGACCCGATCTTGGCTACTCTCGACAACAAAACACTAACGAATCCCGATTACACGAAGGCGGACGAGCGGAACATGTTCCTCGCCCAATATCAGGATAACGGGGGCAATCTATCGGTAATTCCGTCATTTCATCGCTGGACAGTTCCGCAGGACCCTGCCTACCCCATCAGGCCGTATCCTGTGCGGACATTGCGAGCCGAAGTAAAAGGGGAATTTACCGGAAGCAATCCAGCGATTGATGCGGGAAGGAACAGTGCTTGGAGTACCAATGGTACTTCTCATAACTTCCCCGAAAAGTATGAGTCATTCACCGGCCCGTGGGACGTTGACAATGACGGGGACACCGTGTGCGACAGTATTTGGATTGATGTCGGACTGCCACCCATTAAAGACCCGAAGGATGGCAAAGAGTACAAGCCGCTCGCCGCTTTTCTCGTTCTCGACATGGACGGAAGACTCAACGTCAATACGCATGGAAACCTAGCACCCGTACTGAAAACCGGCTGGGTTACACCGTCAGCACAATCACCGAAGCGAGGCGTGGGGAGCGGCCCGGCGGAAGTGCGACTTGACACATTGTTTGCAGGAACGTTATACAAGGATTTACTCGAAGGTACTACGATTGCAGGAACAGGAAAAGATGTTCACGGTCGATATGGCGTGGACGGAGTAGCGGAAAATGAAACTCCTCCTTCATTATTTGACTACAAAAAAAAGACGGGAGTCAATATGAATGCGTATCAATATGGCGGTTTACTGCCCGATTGGTGGGGTTATTCTGAGTTGACGTTTGATCCGCTCGGAAATCGTGTTTCGTTTCCTGTTGATGCAGGATGGAAAGGTACTTTCCCCGAACTCTTTACAGGCAGCCCCTACTTATTCAATCCATACGGTTCCAGTGGCGACGACCAGCGTTTCACGAACGACGATATGGCGATGCTTTTGCGGTCTGTCGGCGACATCGATTTCACTCAGTTGCCGGATCGACTCCGCTTGCTCCTCGGTGATTATCCTGCCAGTACGCCCAATGAGACGGGAACCACGTTCGCCGATTCCGCTTTACATCACAATTTGACGCATCTCAGCAGCGACATCCCGGCAATTTCAGGATGTTTTAGGAATCCTACAAATAACCCCGAAGGACTTTTTGAGCGTATTTTGCGGATATGTGGTAATACGGCGGACGCAGAAGCCGTTTTGAAATCGTTGCCGCCGGAAATTCTGCGCGGCGAAAAGGTCGATCTGAACAAAATTGCCCGCATCGGCATTCCCAGCATTGATTATCCCAATCCGCCACTACCTGTTCCAACTCAGCCGCAGCACTTCGACGCTCTGATTGAAAAGGCCAAAATCGCACAGCAAATTTTTCTACTTCTGTACATTATCTGCCATGACGATCTTGGTCCCGATCCGATGGTCACAAAAACACGATTAGCGCAGTGGGCTGTCAATCTTGTCGATTTTATCGATGCAGATGGTATCATGACCCCATTTCCGGTCAACTTGACGAACCCCGTCGTCTCTGGGAATATGATGCGAGACCCCAGACCGATTGATGGTGGTGGTAGTCCTCAGCTGAGTGCTTGGCATACATTCTATCGCAGTGGGACGCTACCGCCACCGACAGTTTCATCATGGCCGAGTGGGGCCACAATTCTGTACGGAATGGAGCGACCGGAAGTTGCTCTCACGAAAACACTCGCCCTGCACAACTTACGCATCGCCGATTCTGCATCGTATGGGCCAGCCACCCACACAACAGATGACATTCACAAACAAGGGACGAATGCAGGTGAGTGCCCAAACGGCTGTGACGAAAAATTTTGGCGGATGGCTCCCACCAGTTGCACATGTCTTACACATAAGAATGAGCACGACCCCGACTTCGATCAAGTTTTGCCGCCACAAGGTTCGCTCTTTGTCGAGCTTTACAGACAAGGAAATCCAAATCGATTTGGTAATCCGAATGATAGCCTATACCAGACCGTGCCAGGCCCGCCTGATCCGTATTATGGCGAACTCAATTTGTCGGCTGTTGATTCCACAGGTAAACCCGTTTGGCGTTTGGTCATTAGTAAGACGACCGGAGCTTCGCCGGCCGAGAACATCATGGACCAACTAAAGACAACGACGAATCCGCTGTACAAGCCGGGAGATGGCATGACCCTGGAACGTATCATTCGTTTTGATAATAACTCAACCGATGCCCAGTACCGCAATCAAGCGGGAACACCTGTGACATTGGCTCCGAACGAATATCTCCTCATAGCTCCTCGGAATGCCACGCATTTTGAATCCAAACCATATGATGAAACAACCCTTCCCAGATTTAATGAGCCAAATGCCGTCGCAGGCAATCCAGTTGACTTTATTGCTATTCCGAATTTGAAAAGCACCGCGACAAGCAATGGAGTCAAATCGCCGAAGACGATGATCGCACAGGCCACCTTTTCAGGCGCAAAACCTGATCTTGGTGCGACAAACGGCGACGGCGACGGACTCAATGTATCTGAGCCGGTCGGTGGATACGCCGCAGCAGTAAAATCGAGCCGCGACAAGCCGTGGGATGTAGGCACCGATCTCTGGCGACTCGGCACGATTCCGAAGTATCGCTCAATTTTACTACAGCGACTTGCCGATCCAATGCGTCCCTGGAATAACAACTCGAATCCGTATATCACGGTCGATTGGAACATGATCGACCTGCATGTTATTAACAGCGAAAGCGATAAGGACGGCGAGGCGGTTCCCAAAGATGCGAGCTTTGCCAGTCCCAAGTATGATTTTGCCATTCGTGAATGGGGTATTTCCGCATCGGCATCAGATGATTCGAAGAAGAATCTTTGGGATCGCTCGTTTGACTCGACAAAGACCGACATCGGTGGTAATAACGCACCCAAATTTGCCGATAAGAAGGACAACATGTTTGGTCGGTTTCGAGATTACAACGAAGCTCTCAAAAGTAGCGACATAGCCGCCGCTGGCATTCAGGTGATCTCACCCACAAAGCCGCAACAATACGTTGGTGCACCCAAAGAACGATGGAAACCATTGACATGGAATGATGCACCACTGACCAATACGATGGAACTGATGCAGGTTCCCGCCTCGTCCTCAGCACGATTTGGCTTTGAATTCCACGACACAGGCAATCCGTGGGGCGGTGCGTGGCTCGGCAGTGGTGGGAAATTTGCTTCTTCGGGAGGAGCAGCGGGAACGACTGCTTTCGGTCCCTATTTGAACTTTTTTGATACGAGCCGTCCGTACTTGGGACTACTCTTCGATTTCGTTCGTGTTCCCTCTCGTTTTAATGGAACAATTCGGCAAGTCCCAGATATGTTGACAGACAAGGATGCTCTGGCGTTTCTTGGCGGTGAGGCACCTCAGCTTTACAGCGGATATTATACTCCAATTTACGAAATGCGTGAGCCGGGCAAGATCAATCTCAATACGGCAACTGATGCGGCATGGGTGGCACTCGGTTTGGATCCATTGAACACGGCACCGAATGTCGGAAATGATAACTATGTTCGTACTCTTTCCGGTTCCCTGAGCAATCCGCGAAAAACAATTGATGGTGACAACGCAGACTTCCACCTTTGGGACATTGCAACGCCGGGTGTTGGCGATAATCCATACACGATTCTCGAAGGGGTTCAGCGACTGAGCGATGTCGTAACAACAAGATCGAACGTCTTCGCCGTCTGGATCACAATCGGGTACTTTGAGTGGACTCCTACGTCATCAACAACTGGAACACTCGGAAAGGAGCGTGGTATCGACGACGGGACAGTCAAGCGGCATCGCAGTTTCTACTTGATAGACCGAACCATTCCCGTCGGTTTCCGGCGCGGCGAAAAACTGAACTCGAAAAATGTTGTTGTTGACGAAAAAAGATTGGAATAAGGCGTTTCGAGCCGGTGCGTAAGCACCGGCATTAAATCAACGCCGTCGGCATTCCATTATGGTTACAATAATTCAACCCCGACGGGATTGAAAAACGATAACAATTAACGATTAACGACAAATGCCGGTGCTCACGCACCGGCTCGAAGCGCAACGAAATTAACAACGAAACGCAAATAACGGAGAAGACGATGACCACAAAGACCGACCTACTAGCACCATTCGAGATTTGGGAAGTTCCAATCAATGGCACTGTCATCAAGTTTCATAAGCCACTCATCCTGACTCCAAAATGGCTCCCAGACGATCCAGATGAACCCGATGATCACGACTATCTCTGGATCGAATGTCCCGAACTCGATATTTCAAGCTGGAGCGAAGATCGAGACGATCTGCGCAAATGGGTCGAAGAAGACATCGCATTTGCGTGGGAACATTTCGTCCGACTGGATGATGACCAACAGACACCTGCGACACTGCGAATCAAACGACGTTATATGCAATTGGCGGAGGAAATCAATGACACGCCATGTTAGAAAAGGACGAGAAATCAATTCCGCTTTGTGTCGAAAAGGATTTATTCGCCATGAGGACGGCGATCACATTCGATATTTTCTTTTCACGAAGACGGGAGAGCGGCGAATTGCTTCGACGAAAATCAGTCACGGCATGATGGGGACGACATTAAGTCCGAAACTGGTTTCGGTTATGGCGATGCAATTACATTTGTCGAAAGACGACTTTTTGGCGTTGATCGATTGCACAATCAGCGAGTCGGATTATCGAAACAAATTGAACGAAAAGTAAAGGGCCAGAAACAACCCGTTTCTGCGCAGTGCATATTGTTTCGCAAAGCGAAACGGGGCTAAACAAAAACGGGGCCAAACAAAAACAGGGCGCTATAAATATATGTCGCAATCAATTCGCACTCTTTCGCCGAGCATGATCAATAAAATCGCGGCAGGAGAAGTCGTCGAAAGACCAGCCAGCGTCGTCAAAGAATTGGTCGAAAACTCGATAGATGCAGCTTCCACCCGCATTGATGTCGCCATCGAAGAAGGAGGCGCAAATCTTATTCGTATTGTCGATAATGGTCATGGAATCCCTCCAGATGAATTACCACTGGCCATTTCACCTCATGCGACCAGTAAAATTGCCGAAGCAGACGATCTTTTTCGGATTCAGACTTTCGGTTTTCGCGGCGAAGCACTCGCATCCATCGCCGAAATCAGCCAAATGGTGATTCGTAGCCGAACGCGCGAAAACGATGGAGGTGCTGAAATTCGGAGCGGACACGGCGAAATCGAGTCGAGTTCTTGTGGCATGGCAGTCGGCACGCAAATCGAAGTCCGAAATCTGTTTTACAACACGCCTGTTCGTCGTAAATATATGAAATCGACGACGACCGAGTTCGGGCATGTTTCCGAAACATTTTTGCGACTCGTTTTGCCGCATCCGAACATTCATTTCACGCTTCAACACAATGGACGATGCGTTAATGAATTGCCACCTGAAACGACACCACTTGCTCGCATCCGAAGACTTTTTGGAGACGACATTGCCAAAGAAATGATTTTTGTCGAAAGTCGTGAAGGGAGTCCTGTTCGTGTCAGTGGTTTTGTTTCTCATCCGAATCAGAGTCGATCAAATAATCGGATGCAGTATTTTTTCTTGAATAATCGATTCATTCGAGATAAATCGCTTCAACACGCAATTTCAGAAGCATATCGTGGCCTTTTGACAGTCGGACGGTTTCCGCTGGCCTTTTTGCATATTGAAATGTCGCCAGAAATGTTCGATGTCAATGTTCATCCGACAAAAATGGAAGTTCGTTTTCTCGATTCTAACAAAGTGTACACGGGATTTTTGGGGACGATTCGTGAAAAATTTTTGACGACTGATTTGAGTGGACGATTTGAAGGCGTAAAACCGCATAATCCAAACGATCCGCGCGGAGCACTGTCGAACGATGTTGCCACACAAACGCGGCGAGAAATCACCGACTGGGTCGATCAAATCAAAAAAGAATCGTCCGGCAATTCGGATTCAGCAGTGAGCGACGACAAATTGCGACTCCATAAATTGCCAGCGAGTCAATCTAGTAGTAATTATGCTGGTAATACTGGGGACAGTCAGAACGCTTATAATCAGAATACTGGTAATAATGGGCAGATAAAATCGGGTGATTATCCCCGAAAGTCTCCTTCTAATTTTCCTCCTCTTTCATCGTCGTCATTTGGAGTGTCCCATTTGTCATCGTCATCAGTTCCGGTTTCGACGAGTTCATCATCGACACATCGCGTGATTCAGCTTCTGGACAAGTATTTGGTGATGGAAACGATGAACGGAATAGTTTTGATCGATCAACATGCAGTTCACGAGCGGATTCTTTTTGAGCAGCTCAAAGAGCGTATGAGTGTCGGTCAAATCGAGTCTCAGCGACTTTTGGTTCCGATTCCGGTCGATTTATCACCGCAGGAATTGGCATGTACACTTGAACATCTCGATTTTTTCCGCTCACTCGGTCTTCGCGTGGAACCATTTGGCGGCAAGACGGTGCTTATTTCGTCATTTCCGACTCTTTTGGCGAAGATGGCTCCGATTGATATATTACATGCACTGATAGAACCGATTCTCGAAGCGGGAAAAAAGGTGGACATGAATGATTTGCAGGAGAATATATTGCACAGTGTCGCCTGCAAAGCGGCAATAAAAGGAGGTGACAAACTCAGAGAAGATGCGATGACTCAGATTGCTGCGTGGGTCGAACACGAATCGAGTGTTCATCACTGTCCACATGGCCGGCCCGCTTTTCTTCATTTCTCAGAAGATGAATTGGACAAAATGTTCAAACGTCAGTAAGAAACAGCACCGAAAAAAGTTAATCAGAATTTCAAAAAATAGTGTCGCTGTTGTATATTTTTTTTCGGATTTGTGTTATGATTGTTCATCGTGGTTGTTTTGTCCCCCTATTTTTCTATTTAATATCGACTATGAAAAAACACACCCCCTCTTTTGTTCCCCTTTTGGTTTTGGCTTTATTTTTTGGCACATTGTGTCTAAATGAATCCCGACTATGCGCGGATGTCTCTCTTCCCGATATTTTTTCGTCGAACATGGTTTTGCAGCGAAACATGCCTGTTCCTGTCTGGGGAGTTGCCGATCCGAGTGAAAAAATCACTGTTTCATTTGGCTCTCAAACGAAAACCGCCGAAGCAGGAGCAGACGGCAAATGGATGGTCAAATTGGATGCACTGGAAGCAAACGCCTCTCCACAAAAACTGATAGTGAAAGGAAACAATGAAATCACAATCGACAATGTTCTTGTCGGAGAAGTCTGGCTTTGTTCTGGTCAGTCGAATATGGAATGGTCGATGACCGCATCCGCAGACAGCAGAGAGCAAATTCCTTCTATCAACGAACCCAACATTCGTCTTTTTCATGTCGGAAAGGCATGGAATCAATCACCACAAAACAAACTTCAGGCGACTTGGAAGTTGTGTGATCCAGAAAGCGTCAAATCGTTTTCGGCAGTGGGATATTTTTTTGGCAAACGTCTTCAAGACGAGCTGAATGTTCCCATCGGTTTGATCAATTCGTCTTGGGGCGGCACACGCATTGAACCCTGGACACCTCCAGTCGGTTTCGAGGCGATTCCAGCTCTTTCGAACATTAGTGAAAGTATTACTGCCAAAAATCCTAATTCCGATTTGCACAAAGAACTGGTCGGAAAAGCGATTCAGGACATACAAACATGGTCGGTCACAGCCAAACAAAATTTAGCTGAGCAAAAGCCATTCGTTGCTCCGCCGGTTCCATCGTCTCTTTTGACACCTCCCGCCGATCATCAACAGCCGATAGTTCTTTATAATGCGATGATATTCCCATTCGTTCCTTATGCGATGCAGGGCGCGATTTGGTATCAGGGAGAAAGTAATAGCAGTGAAGGAATGTTGTATGCCGAAAAGATGAAAGCTCTTATTTCAGGTTGGAGAAAAGTTTTCAATAATGACCGTTTTGGATTCTACTTTGTACAACTCGCTCCTTATAATTATGGCGGCGGTTCTGGCAATGAAAATTTGCCGAAACTCTGGGAGGCACAGGCATCTGTCGATAAAAATTTCGACCAAGTAGGAATGGCCGTCATTAACGACATCGGAAACGTGAAAGACATTCATCCCGACAAGAAAAATATTGTCGGAAATCGACTCGCGCTTCTTGCTCTCAATCGAAGTTATGACAAGACGGATGTTGTGTGTGCATCTCCCGCATACGATTCATTTTCGGTTGATGGCAAAACGATGATCGTCAATTTTAAGAATGCTAAAACTCTGAAAACACGAGACGGCAAATCTCCTGATTGGTTTGAAATCGCAGGAGCGGATGGTTCGTATCTTCCTGCAACAGCGACAATTGATGGCACGACAGTTCGTCTTACTAACTCGGAAGTAGACGCGCCTTTTGTGGTTCGGTTTGCATGGAATCAACTTGCGGAGCCAAATTTGCAAAATGAGGCCGGATTGCAGGCGAGTGCATTTCGTGCTGGAACTATTCCCGAACGCGGAAAATTTGACGTTCTTGTGCCAAATTGCAAACAATATCAAGTGGTTTATAATTTCGATCCATCTCGTCCGGTGCTTCTAAATGACCGCACAAAATTCGAGTATCGAACTGATAAAAGTAGTGATTTGGTCGGAAAAGTGAAACGAGTCGGCTATTTTTTGATGTTGAAGGCGAAAGATGCCCCGGAGCAATTCATTTTTGTTACAACACCGCCAATTTCGCAGGAGCTGAATAAATTGGGAGTTCCCGTCAAATCGACCGGAGTGCGCTGGCAACAAAACATTTCCGATGTGACAGTGGCATCAAATGTGCCAGGAATCGAGACCGGCTCTTTTGCAGATGGGTGCAACATCGAATTTTGGGAATGTAATTATGCCGCTCCAAATAAAGCAAATGTTCCCGGTGCAAGTGGCGAAAAATTTGATTTTGGTGATGAAATGACATCGAATGTTTCGCCCGGATATGGTTCGATGCAGATTCATAATTTTGCCAAAAAACAGACGCTTTTTGCTTTCAATAACTTTGGCGCAGGAAATAACTGCGATTTGGGAATCGGCAATTGTCCCACTGGTGATAACACAGATTGGACGTTTCGTGCAAATGCTGCAAGTTATGAAAAAGCCCAGTTCATGATCTTGGTCGAAATGGAATAAGGCTTTGTGTCGAAAGTTTTGTACCAGCTTTTCGTGGAACTTTTGTGCGGAATTTTGTGTGTTTCGTGGTTTAATCCTTTTTTTCACCACGAAAAGCACGAAAACCTTCACGAAAATTTCACGAAATTGTCGGTATTTTTCTTTCAGCAGGAAGCTTAAATGAACAATGGAGCGATTCATTTGCATTTTTCAGGGGACATTTTCAGTGAATAGATGTCCCCGGGCTGCTCGTTTTTTATTTGATTATTATACTGCGCGGCGGCACAGTTC
>JBOFGF010000048.1:0-5592 GCA_051649005.1 Thermoguttaceae bacterium
TCGGAATCACAAAGTGGCGACCCGAATTGGCGACACAGCTCGCCGCGTGCTGAAATTCCGACCTCCGCTCCAAGTGCCGCTCCCTATTCGTCTGGCAGTGCGCCCAGCAGTGCATCCGGTTCAGGTGCCGCGACAAATCGATCAAATCAAACACAACAACGAGATCGTTATTCAGGTCGCAAACGAACACAGTAAGTAAAACAAAAAAATAAAACAAGTAAAAATATAAACAGCAAAATAATAAATGATGGCAAAATATGATGGATTTTTGTCTGCTGGTTTTGCCGTACTTGCAAAAGTGGAAACATCTAATTGATGACGATGCACAGTATTATTGCTATTTTTTCATTTTTTATTTGCTTTTTCCAAATAGTAATCTATTTTTATATGGGAATACTGTTGACTCCTGCGAATCCTAAAAAGTCTTCCATTCTAAAAAAATAATTACTTGAAATTGTTTGGAATTACGATGAAACATTTTTTTTGTTTTACAATTGTTTTCTTGCTGATGCTATTTTCGCACTCGATCTGTGTGGCCCAAATCCACCAGAGTGATTTTCATGCAGGAATTCACTCGGGTTCATGGACACTCCAACGAGAGCAAATTCTTGATCAGGAGAGCAAAGACCCCCATCGAAGCTGCACTGATTCGGAATGTCAGCGATGCTCGAAACATTTGGCCGATTATGGACACGAATATCAATATATTGCAGGACCATCGCAGCATCAACTTTGGTATCCAGGAACAAAAGGAACGATTGCTCCGGTGACACAGCGAGGTTATGATGAACATGGATGTCCTTATTCGCATCGTGGTCAGCCGGGCGCAGTCATGTCATGGGAGTATCAGCGTGTTTTGAATCATGCGATTTCAGAACAGATATGTGCGAGAAATGCGGTCGCTGCGGAGGAAACGGCACAAGATCGCGTCGCCATTTTGGCAGAACTTTGGGAAATTGCGAAAGGACGTTTTTTGGAAAGTGAAATCCTACTTAAAAACGACGAATACAAATGTGGATGCGGCCCAGATTTTTGTGCAATTCGGAATCGGTTTGAAAAAGATCGAGACTATTTCGGACGCGTCGATTCGGAATATCGACGTGCTTTGCAAGATTTAGAGCGGAAAACAAACATTTCCGACAATGCGGTTCGGATTGCTCTTTTGAGCAAATCTGATGCAGATCGCGCCACTCGTTTCAAACGGATTCAGCAGAAACCGCCTCGATATCAAGAAGTTTTGGCCGCATCAGAAAGTGCCGAATCCGAACGCACCGCGAAACCGGAAACACAAAATAAATAGTATAATATGTAGAAAGCTGTTGTTTCGTTCAGCGAGCCACCGATGTTAGTCTGCGGGTGAATTGAACCACAATCAAAAGCAACATTTTGGCATCGTTTTCAGTATACCTATTGCTATTTTGTATAAAACAGTTAAAAAGGAGTAATCAGCGAGCGGCCGATGCCAATCGGGCGATAATTTGACGTTTGATAACAAAGCGAAAATCAAATTCTCTTAGAACGACATAACAACAATCTGTCAAATCTTTTTCAAATTGCCATGAAACAGAAACAACTTTCTCTTTTTCTCGAAAACAAACCAGGTCATGTTCGACGAGCTTTTCGCATTTTGTCGAGTCACGGCATCAATATAGAAGCGATGTCTCTGGCGGACACGGAGCAATTTGGTATTTTACGTCTTCTGGTCAAAGAATGGGAAGAGGCCCAGAAAGCCTTTGAACAAAATGGTGTGATTGTTCGTGTGACCGATGTTGTCGCAGTAGTTGTTCCCCACTCGGCTGGTGGACTTGCGACCGTTTTGGATTGCCTCGACGAAGTTGATCTAAATATCGAGTACATGTATGGATTTTTAAGTCGTGCAGCGAATCTGAAAAATGACGACTCTGAAAATGCCATCATCGTGTTTCGATTCGACTCGCCAGATGTGGCAATCGAACAACTCACAAAAGGGGGAATTAAAGTGCTTCAAGGCGACGAGTTGTTTGCATGATTTGCGCAATTAGGAACAGAAACAATTAGATTCCGCAGTTGGCTTCGTTGATAAACGAAACCAGAAACAGGTGATCGTAGTAAATGATGATGGTGTCTCCCATTTCCGACTCCGATAGGAGTCCTAGAATGGTAGAAAATAGTGTATTATAAACATCGTCCCCATCGGGGACTTAGAACGGTTTATTTTTTACCGTTCTAAAATCCAATCGGGATTCGTTCCTGAACACCGATGAAATTGTGCAAATGCCGAAGTTAATTTTTTACTGTTGATTACAGCGTTTTTTTCCATAAATGGAGGCGTTGGAGTGCATCGAGTGGATTGATCGTGTCGAGATCGAGTCCACGCAGTTCTTCGATGATTGGATGATGCTCCGGTCCAAAAAGAGAAAACTGCTTCGCGGAATGGGATTGTTTGGAAATGGTTTGTTGAGAATGGCGACGATTCGATTCATTCTTTGTTGCTTCGACATGTGTTTGTTCGAGTTCGTCTAAAATTTCTTTTGCTCTGGAAATCACGGCTTTTGGCACGCCTGCCAGTCGTGCCACATGAATTCCATAACTTTTGTCTGCCGCTCCTGAAATGATTTTGTGCAAAAAAGCGATGTCGTCATTATCTTCTTTCACGGCAACATTTTTGTTACAAATTCGGTCAAATGATTCGGACAAATCTGTCAGTTCGTGATAATGTGTGGCAAAAAGTGTGCGGCAACACGTTTTATCGTGCAAGTATTCGACTATCGACCACGCAAGTGAAATGCCGTCGTAAGTGCTTGTTCCGCGTCCAATTTCATCGAGAATGACGAGACTTCGTTCTGTCGCACGATTCAAAATTCTTGCTGTTTCCGTCATTTCCACCATGAAAGTGCTTTGACCACGCGAAATTTCATCACTCGCTCCCACTCGTGCAAAAATTCGGTCACAGATTCCGATAACAGCACTAGTCGCCGGAAGAAAACTTCCAATCTGCGCCATTAAACAAAGTGTGGCTGCCTGCCTGATAAACGTGCTTTTTCCCGCCATATTTGGGCCTGTGATGATCTGAATCATACCATTTTCCGAATCGAGAATAATGTCATTGGGCACAAACGAACCGGATGGCTCCGTCGCTTCGAGAACTGGATGTCGCCCATCTCGAATATCGATCACCGGTTGTTCAACCAATTGGGGGCGACAATAACCTCGTTCTCTGGCCAACAGAGCAAGTGAAACGAGAACATCTAAGTGCGACAGTGCAGATGCCGTTTGTTGCATCGACGTTCTTTGTTCACATGTTTCATTTCGCAAATGTTCAAAAAGATCATATTCAAGCGAACAAATTCGTTCTGAAGCGGTCAATACTTTTTCTTCGTACTCTTTTAATTGCGGCGTGATATATCGCTCAGCATTTTTGACGGTCTGTTTTCGGATATAATCATCAGGAATCTTGTGCTGATGTATATTTGTTACTTCAATGTAATAACCAAAAACTCGAGTAAACCCCACTTTTAACGTCGAAATTCCGGTCCGACTGATTTCGTCGGCCTGATATTGTGCGATCCAGTTTTTTCCGCCGCTCTGCATTTGACGCAGCAAATCGAGTTCCTCGTTATATTGATCACGAATGAACCCGCCTTCTCGATTCGACAGAGGTGGCTCGTCAATTAGAGCACGAAAAAGCAAATTGCTCAGTTCATCACATGGATCAATTTGCTGAGACAGTCTCTGCAAAAGCGGCGAAGTGCGATCCCGCAACTTGTTACAAAAATATGGGAGAACTTGGAGTGTTCGAGCAATCATTCCCAAATCACGCGGAGTGCCACGATTTTGAAGAATCCGTGTGAGTAGTCGCTGCAAGTCGTATACACGCCGAAGTATTTCGCGGATTTCTGTAACAATTTGGTCATTTTCAAGCAATTCTTCGACTGCATCAAGACGCTCATTGATCGCTTCAATGTCTGTGAGTGGACCGCTCATCCAGTCGCAAAGAAGGCGAGAACCCATCGGAGTGACACATCGATCTAATACTGCCAAAAGAGAGCCTGCTCGTCTGTCTCCGCGAATCGTTCGTGTAATTTCCAAACTCCGACGAGTCGCTTCGTCTATTTCCAGCTGCGTTCCAGGCCGAAATGCAATGATCGAATCTATTTGTTCTGATGTTTGTTTTTGCGTTTCATTTAAGTATTCCAAAACGGCTCCGGCGGCGCGAATGGCTGGAATATCTTTTATCTCATCTGAAAAACCAAAACCATCAAGTGTGGATGTGCGAAATTGTTTCAATAACAAATCAAGTGCGGTCCGGTGTCCAAATGTCCAATCCGGCCTTTTTGTTAGTTGAACTTTCTCCAGTGGAAGTGCCGTCAATTGTTCTTTGTCACTATAAATAATCTCAGAAGGAGCTATGCGCGCAATTTGTTCGGAAAGCTGATTTTCTGATATCGTGGCAGCATAAAAAGCACCGGTCGAAAGTTCGACCCAGGAGAGTCCGACTTCAAAATGAAGTGTGCGTGAATCCAAGCAAATAGCCGCCAAAAAATTCGACTGCTTCGGATCGAGCCACGTTTCTTCCGTGACTGTTCCTGCTGTAACAATGCGAGTGACCGCTCTTTTGACAAGTCCTTTCGCATTTTTCGGGTTTTCCATCTGTTCACAAACCGCCGCTCGATATCCAAAAGTGATAAGTTTGGCAATGTATGAATCGAGCTGATGATGCGGAAAACCAGCCATCGGCATCGCATTCGGCCCTTTGTCTCGGCTCGTCAGAGCAAGACCAAGAACTTGTGCCGCAACTTTTGCATCATCGTGAAATAGCTCGTAAAAATCCCCCATTCGAAACAGCAACAAAGCTTCGGGACATCCCTTTTTCGCTTCATAATACTGTTTCATCATCGGAGTCAATGATGAAAAATCAATTTCTTTCACGGCAAATGGAATATAAAAAAGCGGAGTTGTTTGGCGGGTTTTGATGTTTAGCCCGCTTTCGAAGAAAGCGGTTGTTTCGTTCGGCTCCAATTCATTGTATAAATTGTATAAGCGAAATTCTCCATGTCAACATGCACGAATTCCGCACACCTTTGCAAATCAGTCCACTAACAAGTTTTGTGAACTTCGGAATTTTTTACCACAGAGGGCACGGAGAACACGGAGAATACAAGACACTCTGTGAACTCTGTGTCTCTGTGGTGAAAACTTGTTAGCAGACTGCTTTGCAAATAATCACAATCTTTCTAAAAATACCGCGAACCATTTGGCTCGATTCTTCGTATTATAACGACGGGGAAAAATGAATTGCTCATAATTTCTCCACAAAAAAATAAACTTCAGAAAAAAATTTGCCGCAGCGCATTTTGCGGTGTATAATCTCCCATCACAGAAATAGACTCCGTGAATCCTTTGGACGACAATCAGACCATGAATCGAATATCCCGCTTTCACTACAAACGACTCATTTTTGCCTCGACTGAGAGAGTAATCGTCTCATGTCGATGTGCAAAAATACCATGTGCGTTTATTTGCTTTGCTCTTATTTGCATGATTGTAATGACTGCGCAAATTTCAGCGCAGTCGGGTGCTCAATTCACACATCCCGTTCTTCCTCGCAGCAAT
>JBOFGF010000049.1:0-2480 GCA_051649005.1 Thermoguttaceae bacterium
CAAAACATCGACTTGCGGAGTTCCAGAGGCATCTTTTGCCGACTCAATTGTTACAAAATTTTGTTTGATGTCGTATAAAATCTGATCGCCAACTAAAATTGCACCGCCATTTTGCATTGTTTTTATCCGGGCCGGAATCGGTGCCTGCTCTTGTAAACGGCGTTTTCCAACAGCAATGAACATGATCGGTTCAAGCGAGTTCATCGACGAAGTGCTTTTTACCTGTGTTTGCTGCGGAGTCGTGACTGCCATCTCTTTCTGGCGAAAACTTACTCGCAGTTCTTCTGCATTTAATACGTCCTTTTCTCCTTGAAGATTCGTTCGCACTGCTTCGACTTTGCCATGAAAACTTGCAATCCAATTTTGTTCCGGCGGATTTGCGACAAACTGAAACTCACGCTGACAAACAATGTTGATATTGCCCTGGTCTGGAAACGCCAAATTCAGAAACCGAAGTGTTTCGAGCTTCATTCGACCTAATTCTTTTGCCGATTTGAGGTCTTTCGGATTCGAAGGAGTTAGATTGACCAACAAGTTTGTCCCTTCTCCTGAATGTTGACCAAAACGAAATACGACATCTTTTAGTGTGCTGATTGTCGTCAGTGCAGGCGTTTCTGAAAATGTTACATTTTCTGATGCCATAAAAAAATCGTCTTCCGAATCAGGAGAACTCATGTCACTCGATATTGTTACTGGACCGACGAGAGTGCCTCCCTGCATTTGGGGGAGTGGAAATTTGCTCAAATTGAGTTCTCCACTAAATTCCAAACGAGCATGATCAGATGTCCGCAAAATAATTGCTTGTCGATATTTTTCAGCATCCGATAATTCTGGATCGCTCGATAAAAAAAGAATTGTGCATGGTGAAAGCTTTGCAACATTTCCTTCGATTGTATCCTCTCGAAACAAGACGACAGTCGAACCAAGCTGCAATAAATGCAATTGCGAGTTGGAATCACGCTCCCACGAATCTTCCGAAAAGAGAAAAAGCATCGGCGCGATTTCGCCATGAATTTCCGCATCATTTGGCACCGGCCAATTTTTTTCACCGTCTGTATTATTCGGCAAAATCATCGGCACTGCCACCCATCCATATACAAAATAGAGTGCAAGTATCAGAAAAAAACTGCCGGATGTCGTTAATAAACGGAACACAAATCGAAAATAAAAAATAAAAAAACCAAGTAAACTCGGACGCTGAAATCGGTACTAACAAAAAATTACCACGGCCCCCATTTATTTTGGTGTTTAAGTATTTGCTCAATAATTTCTCGAACCGCCCCGAAACCTCCGCGCCGCACTGTGACATAATCGGCCACTTGCCGCATTTCTTCGGGAGCATCTGGGACTGTAATACCGAGACCGACCATCTGAATTGCGTCAAAATCGGGAAAATCGTCTCCGATAAACGCAATTTCATCGAGTCCCACTCCATATTCGGCGGATATTTGTTCGACTTCTGAGCGTTTTTGCATTATTCCCATTCGTACTATGTCTATTTTGAGACTTTCGGCTCGATGAAAAACGCACCTGTCACTCCGACCTGTCACCAGTCCGAACAAAAATCCCTGTTGCTGCCAATATCGAATCCCCCATCCATCAATCGTGCTAAATCGTTTCGATTCTCGCCCTTCGTGATCTATCGAAAGAGTACCATCTGTCAAAACACCATCGACATCTGACAATATCATCCGAATTTTTTGACTTTTTGATTTCAACGACATATCAACTGAATAAATGGTTAACAGGGAACTCTTGAATTGAAATTTTTTTAGTCTATATTTCACTGAAAATTGACACAATATCAAAATACTGATACAACGATATTGACACAAGATTAGTGGAACAGTAAAAATTTTTGATGCTTTTGTCAATCCCAAAAAATCGGATGTTTAGCCAGCTTTCGTAGAAAGCTGTTGTTTGACAGAAGCATATTTATTGCTCTTGTTTTTAATTCCGCACTTTGTTACAATTCCGCCTGTTTTAGTTTGGCATGTTTTTGTCGAAAGCGATTGTTTCGCCAAAACAAAGCAAATTTACAAAAAATGAAACGACAAAACGTGTCGTTTCATGGCACTTCGGAGTATTGTATTATAGTTGGCAAATACAACGACGATCAAAGGACAACAAATATGACGGATGTTCTCTCACTTGCACGGCAAATTTTGAAACATGAGGCATTCGCCATATTACAATTGGCTGAAAGTCTCGACTGTCGCTTTTTACAGGCAGTTTATCACATTCTTTATTGCAAAGGGAGTGTGATTGTTTGCGGAATTGGAAAAGCGGGACTGGTCGGACAAAAAATTGCTGCGACACTCGCATCTACTGGTTCGCCGGCCCATTTTGTGCATCCAGCAGAAGCCATTCACGGCGATTTGGGACGAATCGGTTCAAATGATGTCGTTCTTATTCTCTCACAAAGTGGTGAGACTGAGGAAATCACTCGCATTTTGCCTTCTTTGCGAAATTTTCGTGTC
>JBOFGF010000050.1:0-4775 GCA_051649005.1 Thermoguttaceae bacterium
TGCTAACAAGTTTTCACCACAGAGACACAGAGTTCACAGAGTGTCTTGTATTCTCCGTGTTCTCCGTGCCCTCTGTGGTAAAAAATTCCGAAGTTCACAAAACTTGTTAGTGGACTGCCAACAATTTGAGAATTTTGATGGGGCTTGCTATTTTGCGGAAAAGGAGTCTAATAGTAGGGAGTTTTTTAGAAATCAATTAGTGATAGTTTGTCCCTTCGTTTTCCCAAAATTTGACCCCCAAAATTGACCATGTTTGGTCCTGCCAATCTCGTTGAACTTCTGCAATATCACGCCAAAAATCAACCAAATGAAGATGCGTTCATCTATTTGGCAAATGGTGTCGATGATGAAATACATCTGTCTTACACGGAATTAGATCAAAAAGCACGTCGAATTGCCGCGTGGCTCCAACAACGGCATTGTTTTGGAGAACGGATATTGCTTTTGTATCCGCCCGGTCTCGATTTCATCGCCGCCTATTTTGGCTGTTTATATGCAGGTGCGATTGCTGTGCCGGTTTATCCGCCGAAAAAAAATCGGTCGATGATTCGTATTCAATCAGTTGCTAAAAGTGCCGGCGCAATTATTGCACTGACGACCGACGATGTATTGCAGCGAGTCGAACAGCTCATTGGAGAGGCACCTGATCTCCAACATCTCAAATGGCTGGCTTCGACATCAGTTCCAGAAAATCTTGAAGATACATGGATGTGTCCCAGTATTGACCCAGAAACAATCGCATTTCTTCAATATACTTCCGGTTCGACAGGAACACCAAAAGGTGTCGTATTGACACACGGCAATCTCATCCACAACTCTCAGGTAATTTATCAGGGATTCGAACATACGCGGCGTGGAAAGGGGGTTTTTTGGCTCCCCAGTTATCACGACATGGGACTGATCGGCGGAATCATTCAGCCACTTTATTGTGGAAGACCGAATGTAATTATGTCGCCACTTACATTTTTGCAAAAACCATTTCGCTGGCTCGCCGCCATTACCAAATATCGTGGTACAACCTGTGGTGGTCCGAATTTTGCGTATGACTTGTGCGTTCGACAAGTCACGGATGAACAAATCGATCAACTCGATCTTAGTAGCTGGAAAGTTGCTTTCAATGGCGCAGAACCTGTTTCAGCCGAAACTTTGGATGCTTTTGCGGAAAAATTTGAACCATGTGGATTTAGATATGAAGCGTTTTATCCATGCTTTGGACTCGCAGAGGCCACACTTTTGGTTTCAGGCGGCTATTTAGACGAACGTCCAATTATCCGTTCTTTCGATGCTGATGCTCTCGCCACTGGGAATGGAATTGATGCGACTGAGCAAACGAATCGTGTTTCACGACTTGTTTCAAGTGGACGAAACATTTTGCCCGACCAGCGAGTGGCAATTGTTGATCCAGAAAGCTGTGTCGAATGTTCTGATCGTGTTGTCGGTGAAATTTGGGTGCGCGGACCAAGTATGGCACGAGGATATTGGGAAGCACCAGAAGCGACCGAGCAAACATTTCATGCACACATTGCTGAAACGAACGAAGGACCTTTCATGCGAACCGGTGACCTCGGTTTTGTGATTGATGGCGAACTGTTTGTTACAGGTCGAATCAAAGATTTAATGATAGTTCGTGGTGTCAACATTTATCCACAAGATGTCGAAGCGACGGCACAAAAAGTCGATCCGGCACTTCGTCCACTGGGCGGAGCAGCTTTCATGGTTTCGGAGACAACTCATTCTGGGGCACATTCGGATGCTCATTCGGCGACACACATCGGGAAGGAATCGGCGGCGGAGCATCTCGTAATTGTTCAGGAACTGGGACGCAGTTTCAAAGGAGACACGGAGCCACTTTTAGACGGAATCCGACGCGCAATTTCGCAAGAATTTGAAATTCCGGTTGTTGCCATTATTCTCGTTAAAATGGGGAGTATTCCCAAAACATCGAGTGGCAAAATCCAGCGACACGCATGTCGGGCTGGATTTTTGGATGGCTCTTTGAATGAACTGGCTCGCTGGGTTTCTCCTTCTGTTTCGTTTGCTTTCACCGAAGGCGGCGTGACTGAGAATGCACTCGATGAGGCACTCGGAACGACTGATTCAGTCGATCACAAAAGAATTGTGCGTGGAACGGCTTTTACCGGAGATGGTTCTTCGGGCATTGTTTCCTCAAATGCCGCAGGTCAATCGGAATCGCTGATAGAAACACCGACGCATACCACTCTCGTGACAAGTGGTTTGACGAATGACGAAATCGCCGCCATTGTTCTCGAAGAAGTCCGAAAAGTAGCCAAAGAGAGGGCCGCAAAACTTACTTTGGAGACCGACATCACCGAACTCGGACTAGATTCACTCGAGCGAATGGAAATTTTGGCCTCACTCGAAGATCGTTTTGGAGGGCAATTTCCTGAGTCTATTTTGGCTGAATTATACACTGGAAAACAGGTGGTGGATGCCATTCTCGTCCATCTCGGATATGGGTTTCGAAAACCAATTGTCGAATCGACCAGCGGAATTTGCATCTCAGAAGAATGTTACAATTTTGCCGTTTTTCCTGAATACATTAAATTGAAACAGGGACTCGATTTTATCCAACAAACAGGTTTGAATCGGTTTTTTGATGTTCACGAAGGAATTACAAATGACCGCGCTCTGATTGGTGGAAAAGAATATATTAACTTCTCGAATTACAATTACATTAACACATCAGGCGATCCCGAAGTAACTCGGGCCGCGAAGGAAGCGTGTGATAAATATGGAACGAGCGTTTCAGCGAGCCGACTGGTTTCGGGAAACAAACCACTTCATCGAGAACTAGAAGTCGCAATTTCTCAATTTTTGGGATGTGAAGACACCATCGTCCTTGTCGGTGGACATGCCACGAATGAAGGAGTTATTGGGCACCTTCTCAATGAAAAAGATATGATTTTGTTCGACTCGCTGGCACACAACAGTATTGTGCAGGGAGCATTGCTTTCTGGAGCGCGGCGACGTCCTTTTCCGCACAATGACTGGGATGCGGCGGACTGGATTCTGAAAAAACATCGCAAAGATTATCGGCGTGTCCTTTTTGCCATTGAAGGCGTTTATAGTATGGATGGGGATTATCCTGACTTACAAAAATTCATCGAGGTGAAAAAGCGTCATAATGCTCTTTTGATGGTCGATGAAGCACATTCACTCGGTGTTTTGGGAAAGACAGGGCGAGGAATCGGCGAACATTTCAATATCAATCGAAGTGATGTCGATATTTGGATGTGTACTTTGAGCAAGACTTTCGCCAGTTGTGGTGGATATATCAGCGGCTCGAAAGCATTGGTCGAATATCTCAAATATACGGCTCCGAATTTTGTGTTCAGTGTTGGTCTGCCTCCGTCGAACGCCGCCGCTGCACTTGCCGCTCTGCGTGTTTTGGAACGAGAGCCGGAGCGAGTCGAACAGCTGCGGCAAAATGGCAAGTTTTTCCTAGAATATGCTGCAAAATATCAATTGAACACTGGAACGAGCAAAGATTCTGCGGTTGTTCCTGTAATTCTCGGAAGTTCGATTCTCGCACTTCAAATGTCGAAGGCGTTATTTGAGCGAGGCATCAATGTGCAGCCGATTTTGCATCCTGCGGTCGAAGAAAAAGCGGCAAGACTTCGTTTTTTCATCACCTCTGCGCACACGGAGGCGCAGATTCGATTTACTGTCGATTGCATTGCCGAAGAACTTGAAAAATTTAGAACCATCTCGCCACAGTTTAGTCCCGTTTCATAGAAGCGGGGTGTTTAACAAAGTTGTTTCTGATTATCGTTTTAGACAAAAAATTGATGTTCGAAAAAGCCATGGATATCCGCCGCCTGCTGGATTGACACTCGGAGATGGGAATCGCATTTGATATTTTCCCGTTATTTGTAACTGATTTTGAAGAGTGCGAAGAACTATCGGGTCTCGCACCATTCCTTCCAATTGAATCATTCCAGCAATTTGGGGATTGTTGTTGATTGGGCCAGTCGTAAAAGCCATTTGTGTGATGACAAGATCGTCTCTGTCAGGCAAAACAACCGAAAGTTCCCGAAGATCATCGAGCCATGCCACTCCGCGTGAATCCCAGTTCTGAGCTTCTTGTAACACCGACCACTTGGGACGGATTTCATTATATCGAGCCGCGACTTGGGCATATTCTTTTTCTAGTGCCGCCTGTTTTTCTTCCATTCCACTAACGACGCTTTGATTCCAAAGAAAGATTCCATATCCGATAATCGACACCAAGAGTATTAAAAGTACGATAATACGGAGGTAATTGGTCGGTTTTGGAGCCTCTTTCGGACGGAGAAAGTCGATTTTTGCGTGTTTCGACAGGAGTGATGGCGACGAAGCTTCAAAAATTGCCCCGAGCAGTGGAGCAAAACGCCCTGGAAGCTCTGGACGATTTGCACACTGCACTTTTTGCATTGAAAAAGGATCAATCACCGACACATCATGCGAGTCGGCTCGCAACTGTTCGACGAGTGAGGCGATTTCATTTTCGGCTGCAAAAATATAAATAGTTGGCGGCGACGAATCGGTTTCAGAATCGTCTGGTGCGGCGGCGAGCGTTCGCTTGATTTCTGCTGCAATACGATCTTGATTTTCGGAAAATGAAATTTTTTCGGGGAGACGAAACGACCGCATCGACCGGATTTGATCACCTTGTAACAAAATGACATCAACTTCGACACGACCAAGCGAAACGAGTAGAACAGTGGAATTTTCTGCCGGTTCAATTCCAGCATTTCTGAGAGTTTCGACGGCGG
>JBOFGF010000051.1:0-14159 GCA_051649005.1 Thermoguttaceae bacterium
TGTCATTTAGTGGTTTATTTGTGACTTGCTCGAAACTCGACTGGGATAAAACGCCATTTTCAAACGATAAATTGGCCGGTTTCAATAATTCGGTCAAATCAATGGGGGCAATCCGGCGTGTCTTGCCTTCTCGTGCATCTACATTGATTGCAATTAGCTCTGTCGATTTTTCGCCAGTGTGATTTGTGCGTGACAATTCATAAAAACCGGCAAATAATGGAGTTACAAAAATTGTCGCTTCGTCTGATTTTTGTGAATTAGTTCCCAATTGTGAATCGGATGTCAAAGAAATTGTCTGCTGCGTCCCATCTGGGAGCGGGCACGTCCAGTCGATATTCGGCTGAAAACGTGTCGTGTCCAGCTCGAATGTCAATTTTTCACAGGCCAGTGAATCGGCGTTTTGAGGACTCCGCGAAAGCCACGCCGCCAATTCGAGCATGACTACAACAAAACTCGGATTTCTGCGTCCCCAATTGTTCCAGAGTGGGTCCGCCGTCGTTAAAAAGGTGATCGTTTTGCCTTTTCCGAACGATTTTTCAATGACAAGTGGCAAACCGCCTCGCAATCGAGCCAAAACATTCGGCAATTTTGTCGCGGTTTCTGTTTCAAGAATATCCGCTTTGTTTTTTGTTTCGTAATTTGTTTTTGGTGCAAGTTTATTTTCTGTTACTGAATTTGCTTTTTGTGCAGATTTGCTTTCTGTTACAGTTTTATCAAAGATAAAATCGGAAAAATCAGAGGTATTTTGTTCAATTCCAATATATTTTTCGATTCGAATGGAGTGCAAAAATGAGGCCGCATCTTCATTAAAAAGTCTAAAAATGGGGTGCGACGAAACTTGTAAATCGGGTTCATTGCTCAAAAAATCGGGAAGAAGTGTTTCGACTTGAATCGGCGCACATGGAAAGAGACCGGCTCCTTCTTTGTCGGTTCCTTTTTTGTACAAACTCGATCTCACAAAAGGAATATCGGTATTTGGGCCGAGAAAGAAAGCGAGACCGCCGCCGTCTGCGACATATTCTTCGAGAAGTCGCACCGCCGCCGGTTCCAGTGCAGGAACATCGAAAAGAAAAATGGCATGAAATTCCGAAAGTGGCTTTTCGTTACTAAAAGCAGCACCGTCATTAGTTGCTGCGTGGTTCAGTAAAAACGAAGGGGATTCGACTCGTGGACGAATTCCCGATTTGGCTCCCCCAGGAGAAAGAGCAGCGCGAATATATGCCACTCGATTCGGTTCTGATGTGTGAGCAGCTCCTTGTTCCGCTGGTGCCAAAATTAGAACATTCAGCGAATCTGGAACTTTCACGACTGCAAAACGATTATTGTCATCAGAAAGTGAATCAGCTGGAATCCGCAGTTCGACTCGGAGCGGATTCGTATCAGCAACACGAATTGGAAAACGTATTGTAGTCGTTTCGCCTCCTTTGATTTTTGACAAAAGAAGATTCGGCTGCGCACGTCCATTCAGAATCGGAGTGATCGGCATATTTTCCACATCGTGATTCGAGTGATTGGTCACTTTGGCATCAAAAAGAAGATCGACTTCTGCCGCATGGATTCCATCAACCAAATCGAGTCGATCAAGAGTCAAATTCGTTGCCGATTCATTGGAAAGACGAATCAGTCGAACATCTCCCCCTTTTTTGCGAATCGTTTCAATCGGGCCAAAAAACGAGGCGGGATTCTCCCAGTCTTTTTGACGAAAATCTGACAAAAAATAACAGATCGGTTTTTCTTGTTCTGTGCTTCGCTGCAACAAAGTGGCAGCTTCTCGAAATAAGAGAGCAGGTTCTGATGCCGACTGCGAAGGCGGGAGCGATTCAAGAATTTGTCGAATTGTCTGGAGACCGGTTTCATCGAGAGGTAAATCGGAGATAATATCGGCTGAAATTGGCTCTTTGTCAGACTGACGGTTTCTACAAGAAGAGAGAAGCAGGAGACTGAATCGATCTTTTCCTGATTGATGCGTTCCTTTTTCGGCAATTTGCAAAATGATGCGGCGGGCATCATCAATCAGCGATGTACCACCGAGTGCGGCATTTCGTTCATTCATCGAAAATGAATCATCTAGGAGAACGAGATGATGTCGAGGTTTTTCACCGAACCAGATGCCCCATGAACCAATCAATCGTGGCTGTGCAAAAAGGAGAATCGCGGCAACAATGACAAACATGCGCAGGAGCAAAAGCAAAATCTGCTGCAACAGAAGTCGGGTTCGACTTTTTCGATAACTGGCGAGCAGAAATTCCATTGCTGCCCATTCGACGTACTGATGCCGCAGCATGTTGATCAGATGAATCAACACAACAACGCCGACAAGTGGCAAAAAATAAAGAAAATAAGGGAATAAAAAAGTATACACAGGCGAAATTATACATCACCATTCTTTGGATGTCAAATTTTTTCCAAAACGATGCTTTGCTGTGGTCTGACAAGAGTTGTTCCAACTATGTTTTCGTAAATATCGGATAAAATTTGATTGGCCTGAAATATCGCAATAAAATCCGCACCGATTTATCTTGCCATTTCAGGGCGGCTCGCCCGACAAACCCGCCGACTTACGCCGGCGGCTCGCCAAATATGGACGCGAATTTTGCACTATAAAAAATCTAAAACCGTGAACAGATACAAAAATTGAAACAAAATAATACCTGATCATCTGGCGTTGTTTTGCGAACCGTTTATCTCACTTCGATAGATTGTCGTTTTCGCGGCACATATCCAGCCCTTTTGATGGCATCACAAAATTCTTGTTCCGTACTTTTATAGCAGGTTCCAGCTGCTGCGACCACATTTTCTTCCAGCAGAATACTTCCGAGGTCGTCGGCTCCAAAAGAGAGACCGAGGACTCCAATTTGTAGTCCCTGTGTCACCCAACTTGATTGAATTGTTGTTACATTATCGAGAAAAAGCCGCGAAAGTGCCACCATTTTCAAGTAATCGAATGAACTCGTTTTCGGAAGCTGCGAAAGCGGCGAGTTACCCGGCTGGAATGTCCAGGGAATGAAGGCGGTGAATCCCCCCGTCTCATCTTGAAGTTGCCGAATTTTTTCCAAATGCTCAAATCTTTCTTGAATTGTTTCAATATGTCCGAACATCATTGTGACAGAACCACGTCCCCCCATTTTGTGCCAAATACGACAAACATCGAGCCATTCTTGTGACATTGCTTTGTGAGGACTCAATTCACTGCGGACACGATCAACGAGAATTTCGCCTCCGCCGCCTGGAAGCGAATCGAGGCCCGCTGCTTGAAATCGCTGCAAAATACTTTTCGCTGAAATGCCAAATCGCTTTGAAAAATAGACGATTTCTGTCGGACTAAATGCGTGAATCACGATTTGTGGAAATGAGCAACGAATCGTTTGTATTAAATTTTCATACCATTTAAGTGGCAAATCGGGATTCAGACCGCCTTGTAACAAAATTCGATCTCCGCCCATTTGAACGGTTTCGTCGATTTTTTGTATGATCGTTTTTTCATCCAAAATAAAGGCCCGATGCTCATCTTTTTTGCAACAAAAAGCGCAGAAAAGACATTGACTTTCACACACGTTTGTGTAATTGATATTCCGTTCAATTCGATAAGTTCGCTCATTTGGAGGATGTTTCGTCATCAAAAAAGCATCCGCCGCCGCTCCGAGTTCCGCCAATTCGGACTCATTATACATGGTAATCGCTTCAGAAATCGATAGTCGCATCATTTGATTTTGTTTTTTGCGAGTCCGAACCACTCCGTCCTGCGCGCATTTTTCCTTAGAAAATGAGTGGCACTTTGATCAGAGCACGCACATGGAAATTCAGTCTCAGTTAGTCGCGGTCACTTGTTTGGGTTCGAGCGTTTTTAACTGGAGTACCATCCAAAGAATCACAGCAAGTCCGAAAATGAACATTACCAAAAAAGCAATCAATGGTGTCCACTGCACATCGAGTGGAATTTCAGAGACATTTTGAAATGGAGCAACACCGGCGTTTTGTCCAATTTGTCGCAAAATCGCAAATGTTGCCAGTGTCCCGACTTGTCCGATTCCAGCGGCGATTAAAATGAAAGACCGGATTTTTGGCATCCACACGGCGGCATTGAACAGGCCGGAGACCAATAGTGCGAGCAAAACGACATAACCAAAAAGCGGATATGCGGTTTGAAGTGGCGAACCACCAAGTCCGCTCTTTATTGCCACTTCGGTCGCCATTAAAATACAAGTGCCGATAATCGAAAGGAGAGCGGCAAGTTGCACCGTCCAATATCGATAATCGTGGCAGGGCGATTGATCTTCGTGTGTTTCTCGTGCTGCCAAACAATGCGAATCAAAAACAGCCCAAACAGATGTCGTCAAAAAACCGAGTCCGAACATTGTCAAAACGCGCCATAACATGGCCGGATCGCGCATATTATTTGCCAAACCAGTCGTCGCTCCGTTCACGCCCGTCCGTTCCATGATTCCCCACCACAAATCGCTTCTCACCATTAATGTCATGCCATTTGAAATCAGCAGTCCAATTGAAACAATACCCAAAAAAGCAATAAATGCAAAGACAAGAACGCGGGTATTTAGGCGGATGTCATTTTCGGAGTATCTGGAAAAAGCAGCCAAATAGATGGCATAATATCCGACGAGCAAAATTGGAATAATTGCGAACCAGTGCCATGCCATCAGCACAGTTGCCGTGTAAAATGATTTGTAATATGCCGTCTGTAAAAACAGAAGTGGTACAATTCCAAAATTGATTCCGAGTGCTACAAAAATTGGTAGTTGCCCAAAAATTCGCCATGCAAATCGGCGACTATGTTGCTGGCACGGGCACTTCCATATTGCACATCCCAGAGCAACGAAAAGTCCGGCGAACCAAATTCCCATTGGAACTAAGTGGAGAATAAAACCGATAACTTTGAACAATTCTACGAACCAGAGTGGAGCAGGCATTTTTTGCGTGGAAAGAGGAGTGCTGGGTGTGCTATGAAAAAAAAGGAGTCATGGCGACGCGCTTCACTTGCTAATTTTATCACACGATCATAAACGATACAAGCAGGAACATGTTCACGAAAGTGATTCAAATCTGATTCAGAACTGATTCAAAAAAGCATTTATCCTGTCAGTGCTCTTGACTTTTTTTTGAAGCGGTGGAAAATGAGTGAGTGTTTCAATTTTCATCTTTACTTTCCAATAAACTGGCGCATCATCACAATCACAAAATAGCCGAGTCATTTTGATCATTTTAATTTGATCATTTTAATCAAAAATGATTAGAAGCAGTATTATTCGAGATGCCATGTGATTTTGTGCAAAATAAACTTTTCGATTATTTTATGCGAGATTACTTGCTTATTTGGCTCGACGAACGAACTGGTATTCCATCACTCTGGAATCGTATTGCTAATTGGTCCGTTCCACTCAGACGCGGATGCTTCGGATTTTTGCCCACTGCCATCATTTTTGCATTTCTTTTGCAGGCAATCACTGGGATATTTCTCTGGGCATTTTATAGTCCCAGCGCACAGTCGGCGTGGGAAAGCCTCTTTTACATACAATTCGTGTTGCCCGGTGGATGGATGATTCGTGGTATTCATCACTATTCGGCACAACTTTTGACAGCCGCTCTCGGCTTTTATCTTCTCGGTCTTGTCATTAAAGGCAATTATCGGTCTCCTCGAGAATTTGTGTTCTGGTCGGCAGTTATCCTTTTTCTTTTCACACTCGCCTCCAGTTTGACCGGTGATCTCCTCACATGGACAAGTTCCGGCTTTTCCGCCACTCTCGTTCGTGTCCGTTTTTTACAGATGCTCCCCTGGATTGGAGACCCACTGTTTCGCATCGTCGCCGGTGGACCAGCTTTTGGGTCGCTCACTCTTCTCCGATTCCTTGTTCTGCACATCCTCGTTTTCGGCGGTGGATTTTTCGTTGTTATGCTTTTGTGGCGTTATTTCGATCATGTCGCCGATTCACTCGAAAACAGCAAGTTCAGCGAAAAAAATAGAGTCTTAGAAAAATCATCCGCCGCCCAAAAATCGCCTCGCATGGTTTCATTTTGGTCCAACGAAGTCCTTAAATATTCCCTCGTTTGCCTATTTTTCATGGCAGTGGTTCTTCTTTTGATCTATCAAAAACCAATTTTGCACACAATTCGCCCCGATTGGTTCAAACTGAACACGTTGCTCCCTGATACTGCGTCGCTCGGTGCATCACTGGGAGTTCCGGCCGACACATCTCCAACCGGTTTTTATGACGGAGCGAGACCAGAATGGTCTTTTCGCGCCCTTTATCAACTCTCGAATCTGAAAAGTCAAAGCGGCGACGAAGTCTTTCCAGGTGAGCACAAATACTTGGCAATTTTCATTCTTCCGGGTGCGCTGATGTTGTATGTCCTCCTTATTCCGATCATTGGTCGCCCGAAAGTGGGACATTATTTTAATATGGTCGCTGTCACTGCACTTTTTTTTGCGATTTGTTATTTGACATACTCGTCTTATCACCACGATTATATTGATGAATCGATGGCCGATTTCCGAAAAGCGGAAAACGATGCAAAACTGACAGCAGCCCGCACAATCGAGCTTTGTATGGCTCCAGAAGGCATTCCGACTTCCGGTGCTCTGACTCTCTTGGCACACGATCCATTCACACAGGGACCGCTGTTGTACGAACGACACTGCGCCAGTTGCCATCCGTTTCATCCACTCGATATGAATCCACTGGTCAAAGACCCGAAAGAGTATGAAAACGTAAATCCTGAATTTGCACCGATTCCATGTCAAACGCCAAAAGGACCAAATTTATATGTGCCAATTCGCAAAAAATGGATTTCTGGATTTTTTGATGCCAAACGACTTCGCAGTGATGATTACTTCGGCAAAACCAAATTTCGTGGTGGATCGATGGAAAGATTTGTCGCAAATGATCTTCCCGGCATTCTCGAAGATGAAAAGGAAGACAATCCGCATTTGCTGGACGACCTCATCACTCTTTTGTATGACGAATCCAAATTGCCCGGACCGCGTGCTGAATCGGCAATTGGTGTTGAAGGACTCACAAAAGACCAACTCCAAATCATTCCAACTTTGTCATGTGAACAGTGCCACATTTTTTATGCACAAAAGCAGCGTCCAAAAGTGCAGGCACCCGATTTACGCGGTTATATGTCTCGCAATTGGATGACCGGAATTATCGCAAATCCAAATTCGACTCGGTTTTATGGTCCTGATACTGGCGGCGGAAAAGGAAACGATGGCATGCCCGCCTTCTTAGACGAAGGTGTGATGACTGTCGAAGAAATCGAAACACTCGCTGATTGGCTGCGCGGGCACTGGTTTCGCAGTAAACAATCAACTCCCAGTTCTGATAACACCGATGAAAAGCCAAACACCAAATCAGATGCTCCGCAGCAAAACGCCGCCGACTCGGCACTTG
Source organism: Thermoguttaceae bacterium (assembly GCA_051649005.1). Taxonomy (GTDB): domain Bacteria; phylum Planctomycetota; class Planctomycetia; order Pirellulales; family Thermoguttaceae; genus WRKP01. The sequence goes on from JBOFGF010000051.1 coordinate 7,407, forward strand.
CTCCACTTCGGAGTTAGATAATCTGTAAAATGGGATTTGAGGAGAAAAAATGAATCGTGAATTTACTGCATTTATTGAAAAAGACCAAGAAGGTGGAAACAAATGTCTCGGCTTTCCACTGACAACTAACAACTGATTACAGACCAACTTTCCCCATCTTTCTCATGCACGTTGTTCCTGCTCTTTCTTGGTTGCAACAAAAACGATTTCTCGATTTTCCCTGGCAAATTTACAAAAACGATGCGAATTGGGCTCCACAAATCCGAATCGAACAGGCAGGACAAGTCGGATTTCGCTTTTTTGGACACAAAGACCCTTTTTATACAAACAATGCGTGTCAGGCATTTTTGGCACTGGATGGAAAGAAAGTGGTCGGCCGAATATGCGCCATTTTGAATCGAGGACATCTTGAACGATATAACGACGGAGTCGGATTTTTCGGATTTTTCGAGTCGATAGATGATGTTTCTGTCGCCGCCGCTCTTTTTGAAACTGCCACAAATTGGCTTCAAGAACGTGGATGTACATCGATTCGTGGGCCGATCAATCCATCATTAAATCAGACACTCGGTCTCCTCATTGACGGATTCGATTCGATGCCGTTTTTTATGATGACATACAATCCACCTTATTACGAAAAATTGATCGAGGAAAATGGCTTCAAAAAATCGCAGGATTTATACGCATACTGGGGAGAAGTGGAAATGCTCCCAAAAATCCATGAAAAATTGCAGCCGATTTGTAATATGCTAATCGAACGAAGTGGTGCGATCATTCGCCCCGTCAACACAAAACGATTTCGTCAAGATGTTGAAACGTTTTTGTATATTTACAACAAAGCTCTTTCAAATACATGGGGATTTGTGCCGATGACTGACTCCGAAATCAAAGAAATGGCCTTTTTTCTCAAATTCCTCATAGTTCCCGAATTGACGACGGCGGTGGAAGTTGACGGCAAAATGGTCGGTGCATCATTTGCACTTCCTGATTATAATCCACGCATAAAAAAAATCGGTGGTCGTCTCTTTCCATTTGGTTGGTACACGCTTTTGCGCCGCAAACAAGACATTAAATCAATTCGCGTTCTCAGCACGAATGTATTGCCAGAATATCAAATGCAGGGACTCGGTCTCCTGCTCCTGAATGGACTCGTCCCAAAAGTCATGCAAAGTGGAATCCGCGAAGCTGAATTTTCTTGGGTACTCGAATCGAACCACTTTTCAAGAGGAAGTCTCGAAAAAGGTGGTGCTATTCGCACAAAAACATATCGAATTTATGAAAAATAAAGGTATGCGTTCAATGTATGCGTTCAATGAGTTTTGGATCGGCTCCCACCATTTGCAAAGATTGGCAGTGCTGGTTTTGTTTGGGGATGGTTTTGTTTTGGGATAATTTTGTTTTGGGTTTCTTGGTCAATGCGATAAAACTTTGAATTTTTCAGCAAAATTCCTCGCAATAGAAGCCAGAAAATTGGTGTTTTATGAACGCTGATGCACGATAAAAAACAACCATTTTATGCACAGTATTTGCTGAAGTGCGGGATAAACTTGTTAGCGCACTGTTTATTATATCGACATCTTGCAACAAATCGAAAAATGTGATACAATTATAACTACTGGCAAAATAGACATTTTTCGGTAATTCGATAACTGTTTTCGCCGCCACAATCTTTTTACATCTTTTTTCGATCAATAACAAAGGAGTTTTTGCGTGTCCAAACGACTTTTTACAAGTGAAGCGGTCAGCATGGGGCATCCCGACAAACTGGCCGACCAAATTTCCGATGGTGTTTTAGATGCTCTTTTTGCAGAAGACCCAATGAGCCGCGTCGCTTGTGAGACGATGGTCACCACTGGAATCGCCATTATTGCAGGCGAAATTACCACCAAAGCCAAAATTGATTATCAAACTGTCGTTCGAGATGCCATCAGGCAAGTTGGTTATACCGACGACGAGTGGGGAATCAATGCCGATACTTGCGCGGTCATGGTCGCTCTCGACCGACAAAGTCCTGATATTGCGATGGGTGTCAATGATGATGCGACTGGACACAAAGGCGAAATCGGAGCCGGAGACCAGGGACTCATGTTCGGATATGCGTGTAATCACACCCCCGAACTAATGCCACTTCCAATCGCCCTCTCTCACCGAATCACGAATCGATTGACGGAAGCAAGATTCAAAAAGGAAGTTGATTGGCTTCGCCCCGACAGCAAAAGTCAAGTAACAATCGAATTTGACGGACTCACGCCGATTCGTGTTGACACTGTTGTCGTTTCGACACAGCACAGTCCAAATGTCAATCAGAAACAGATTGCCGATTTCATCATTCAGAACGTGATTCAGCCCTGTTTTCCCAAAAACCTTGATTGCAACAATGTAAAATATCACATTAATCCGACTGGACAGTTCATTGTCGGTGGTCCGCACGGCGACTGTGGTTTGACGGGTCGAAAAATTATCGTCGATACTTATGGTGGCTGGGCATCTCACGGCGGCGGTGCTTTTAGTGGAAAAGACCCGACAAAAGTTGACAGAAGTGCCGCATACATGGCTCGATATGTGGCAAAAAATATCGTCGCCGCCGGACTGGCCGATTCCTGTGAAGTTCAATTGGCATATGCAATTGGCGTTCCAGAACCCGTCAGTGTCATGATCGACACTCGTGGCACGGCAAAAATCGACGAAGCAAAAATTGCCCAAATTGTTCGAGATATTTTCCCGCTCACTCCAAGTGGAATCATCAGTACTCTCGATTTGCGCCGTCCGATTTACCGCAAAACAGCTGCTGGTGGACATTTCGGACGCACTGAACCAGAATTTTTCTGGGAAAAAACGGACAAAGTCGATGCCATCAAAAAAATGGTATGATTTGTTAATGAGTCTGGGTTCAGGTGTCATGGATTTTGCATTTTGACATCAGAGGAGTCGTGCAAGTTTTTTGCCACGTTTCGTAGAAACGTGTTGTTTCGTAAACACTTTGTTACAATTGGCAATATATTTGTTTACGGCTCCTCAGTATTATAACATTTTCACTAAAATACCACGTCCACGCTCATAGAATTGGTAATGATTCGGTTTTGCAAACGGTTTTTGAAGTCGATTTACTTGGCTGGTTCTCGTTCCAGTGGTTTTTGGAATTGGCGCAAAAGGTCTGTTGGCAATCGACTTCTTGTTCTCTGTTATCACAGCGTGATTTCGGATGATGCCCCAAATGACCCACGCACGAACATCGCTGTTACAAGATCACAATTTGAGCGGCAAATGTCGATTTTGCGGCGAAAATGGACACCAATTTCACTTGCGGACATCGCTTCGTGTTTAGAAAAATCCGCTCCGCTCCCCAAAAATGCCATCCATGTTACTTTTGATGACGGATTTAGGAATAATTTGACTTTGGCGGCCCCAATTTTGCAGCAATATGAAATTCCGGCAACTGTTTTTCTGACTGCCGGACTGATTGGAACGACAAAATTACTGTGGTCGCAAGAAGTCGAAGAGCGTCATTTGGCTCTTTCGATACAAATGCAAAAAGATGCCGAAATTGAGCTGCAAAAAAAACTGCAAAAGGAGTTAGAAGAAATACTGGAACAAAAAATCAAAAAAAAGTTACAAAAATTACAACTAGAATTGCCAGATGTGAAATCTGAAGAAATTTCACCTGAAACTATTTCTGATTTCCAACCGTTTTCAGTGAAAAGTTTGGGCGAACTCAAACGAATCTCCCAGTTAGAACGAATGGCATATATTGACCAGCTCCGACAAACAACAACTTTGTCAATTGATTCGAAATGGCAGCAGGAATTGTATGAATTTTTGAACTGGGACGAAGTGCGAAACTTGCACCAAATGGGAATCAGCATCGGCGCACATAGTATGACTCATCCGATTTTGACATCACTCGATTCAACATCGCTTCATCAAGAATTATCCAAATCGAAAACACGAATCGAGCGTGAACTCGGCGAATCATGTTTGGCAATTGCATATCCGAATGGAAGTCAGCACGACGTGAATAAGTTAGTTGTACAAGAATGTCTCCAACTCGGTTTTTGTTTCGGTTTCAATCTTTTTGAGCGACGAAATCCCCCCGTCTCTGAAATGAATCCGATGTCAATTGACCGTATTTGTATTACTCGTGATTTATCGCATCTCGAATTTGAACATCGTTTACTCGTTTTGTAAAATACACTGTGACTCGTCATCAATTAGATGTTTAACCCGCTTTCGTAGAAAGCGGTTGTTCCGCAAAGCAAATTTCTAAAAAAATGACACGAACAAAAGTATCGTTTTATGCCGGTGTGCTGTGTACACATCATGTTTTTAGGAAACTGCGTGAAACATTCGTTTTGTGCAAAACACGAATAAACTACAAATATGTCAGATATTTCGATTCATCCACAAGTTCGGCTGATTGGTGATGTCCAAACGTTTGAATCGCTCCGAGAATCGTGGCACGAACTGGTTGATCACTCTGTTTATCCGAACATTTTCACCTGCTGGGAATGGGACTTCGTGTGGTGGAAGTATTATGGCGGAGCAGAACAGGGACGAGAACTCATCATTTTACTCATCGAAAACGACGAAAAATTACTTGGAATTTTGCCACTTTTTCGTAACAAATCGGGAATTGTCGCAAAATGTCTCGGCCCGCAACTTTGTTGGTTCGGATTCGATGGAATCACTTGTCCCGAATATGTCGGACCGGTGATTCGACAGGGATATTTGGAGCCGGTGATTCAAGTCGCCACTGATTATATTGCCACCGAGCTTCCAAACTGGACATCCTTCTTTTTTGAAGACTTTGCATTGGACGACCCAGGATCAGTGGCTCTGGCCGATTCCCTAAAAAAACGATTTTTGCATCGAAGCATTTCAGGAGAACCACGTTTTTATGTCCCGCTCCCAAATTCTTATGACGAATATCTTAAACAGCTAAGTTCACATAATCGTACCAAAAAAAAGAATCGACTCAAAACGTCTTGCTCAAAATACAATGCGACCACGACATCTATCTCCGAGGAAAATTTGCAACTGGGATTTGACACGCTCGTCAATCTTGTTGCCGATTCTTGCAAACGAAAAAACATTGCATCACCTTTTGACGACAAAAAATTTACATCGTTTCATTATGAAATACTCTCGCTCCTTATTCCATTAAATCGAGCAATTCTATTTCAGCTAAATTACAACGACATTCCGGCGGCAATGTGGTATACGTTATTACTCCACAAAAAAAGTTTCGGATATCAACAGGGGTGTGATTCGTCGATTCCAGGCAGTCCGGGCGATGTCATTTTGCAAAACCACCTGATTGATCTGATTGCTAAAAATTATGAAGAATTCGATTTTTTACGCGGCGGAGAATGGTATAAAACGGCATACACCGATTCGGTGCGAGAAACCGAATCGCTGACAATTTACCGAGATCAAAATATCCGATGGTATTATGATCTTGTCGTCAATCGCATTTATTCTCCATTCAAAGAGATGGTGAAAAACTTTCTGCGTCGAACTAAGAAACAGTAAAAAATTAAAACTTTGAAATAAATCCCTCCCTTTTTAATGAGTGGTGCCCACGAGGACGGGGTGGTTTGTACCACGAACACTCACCTGTTTTGCAGCGTTTATTATTATTTTATTATTTTATTATTTTATGTTTCTAAACCAAATGAATAATCGTCCTGTCCCCGCCAGTCCGATAACAAGTTTTCTATTTTGTTGAAATTGACAAAATAGGAGCCGGAAAGGAGCGACCAAAGGGAGCGTATTGACGGTTTTTTTATCTAACCGTTTTCGCAAAACTAAACTTGTTAGTGGACTGCTGTCCCCGCTCGACGCAAAAGATTTTAAGAGATATACTAAGATACAAAGATGTACAATATAAACAAGATGTATGATATAAACGCGAATTTGCTGAAACTGAAAACAGCGAGTTAGAAACCTAAATTTCTTACTCATAACTCACCAATTTCCACATGGCACGCGAAAAACCACCAGAAGCAGGAGTTCCCGAATGGATTTTGACTTATGGTGACATGATGTCACTCCTCCTGTGTTTTTTCATCATGTTGTATGCGATCAGCACGGTTCAGATCGTGAAAGTCGAGGCGGCCATCGAATCGCTGCAAACGGCTTTTGGTTATCAAGGAGCGAGCAAAGCTCCGCAGGCAAAAAGTGCAAATGCCAGCAAACAGCACATCAGCACGACTGGACGAGCCAAAAGACGTGATATTACTCGTGGTGGAACTACCGTTTCAGCACCGCAGGGAGAAAATCCGAATGTGCAAAGTGTCCGCACGAATGAAGACCCAATAAAAGGAGGAATTCTTCTTTTTCCATTGAAAAGTGATGAACTGTCGGATGATATGAAAAAGCAACTCGATACACTTTTGAATCAGTTAATCGGGTCTCCTTATAAAATTTTAATCACCGGTCATGCTGGCTCTCGTGAGATTGGTGTTTATCGAGACGCAAATGATTTGGCGTATGCCAGAGCGATGGCCGTGCGAGACTATTTTGTGAATCATGGATTGAACCCCGATTTTTTTCGACTTCAACAAGTTGGTGGGAGCGAACCTCTCAGTCGTTCTGTCATGCCTCCTGCGGCAGATCCCGCTCAAATGAACTCGTATGTCGAAATTAAACTTTTATCAGATTCTGTCCGCAATTTGCAGAGTGACAAAGCCGACAGAGACGCACAATACATCGACAGTTTTCAGGTTCCGTGAGAATACGCAGCATATTCACCCT
>JBOFGF010000052.1:0-10448 GCA_051649005.1 Thermoguttaceae bacterium
TCGACTGACGACAAAACTATCACATCTGAGATGTTCTCAGGAGGCGGCGATTTTTTTCTCAAAAGTGAAAGATAATTTTTCTTTTTTGCTGGTTGTTCTTTTTGTGGCTCAAATGTTTGCTCCAATTTCAACTGAAATCCAGCCGACAAATTCGCTGTAACAAAATTAATTCGGGATTCTTTGACAGGATTCAAATCGCTGAAAAGTTCGGTCAATCTCGCTGTTTCACCTGATGTTGGACATGTCAGAAAAATTGTTTCTGATGTCGTTCTATTCAGTTCTGCGCGAATCAATTCAAGACTGCCACGAAATCGTTCAACCGAATGAAATGGAAGATGAGCTGAGTCCGATTCGTGTCCTTCTGGAATGGGCGAAATTGTCGCCGTCGGATATTTCAAAATTTTCCTAAACGTTTCTGAAACAGAAAAAGCGTTTGAATCTGGTGGTAATCGATCTACATAATTCCGGCCCGATTGCTCAATTTCTAGTGGATTCAGAAGAATGATTTGCCCATGTTTCGGAAAATAGTCGAAAAACGATCCGCTTTGATTATCGTTCAAAGACAATCGCGTCAAACTTATTTCATTAATTTTTTCCAGTGACCTCTGAGTGGCAACATCAAAGCGTCGAATCGAATCGATTTCATCACCGAAAAATTCAATGCGAACAGGTTCAGACCAATCGAACGCAAATAAATCGAGAATGGAGCCACGAAACGCAAACTCGCCGGGAAGTTCAACTGCGGTCGTGCCATGATATCCAGAATCAACGAGAAAACGTCGTAATAATTCGGGGTCTTCTCTTGTTCCAACAGCAATTTGAACCGTTTTTTTTGCTAAAATCTCCGGCTTCGGAACAGATTGGAGCACCGCCGGAAAAGGAGCAACATAAATATGTCTAAAAAAAGGAGCGGCTTGATGATGACTCACATCTTGTTTCACATCATGTTTCTGATTCTGTTTCAAAATTCGATTTGATACATGCTCCTGATTTTGGTTCTTATTTGTGGCAGCCTTTTCATGGAAATAATTTTCACTAATTAAGTATTTGAGTGCGCGGATTCTTTGTCCAAATAATTCATCAGTTTTTACAAAATAAGAAGAAGCATGTTCGATTTTTTCGCCGTCATTCAATTCCGCATGATGATCTGTCGGAAAAGTTGAGAGCGATGGAAAAGAAATGACACGAGTTTTCTCGTCACCAAAAAGCTCCAAATCTTCAGTGATCGAATCGAGTTGTTCACTTGTCGGCACAAGAACTAAAAGAGGCCCCAAACATCCAGTGGTATTTGCGGTGAAAATTGACCGTGCAATCGACTGAATGACCAGTGCCGAAGCACCGCCGCCAATTCCATCGAGTGAAACGGAAGTCCCATTTACATATTTTGAAACAATATGTGAAAAAGCAGAATGCTGAAATAGAATATCTGCAAGTTCGGAAAGATTCGATGTCATTAGTCGATCAATCTCATTTTTCCCGGATTTGGTACGAATGGCAATTGTGTGCCTGGAATACGAAATCCATGCGGCCAATAAACAAAGACGGCCTCTCCAATTAGTAAATTACGAGGAACTGTCGCAGGTATTCCATCGACTGTCCAAAGCCGACTGTCTTTGCTTTTTGCACTGTTGTCCCCCAACATCAAAAATTCGTCGTCGCCGAGTTCAAGTGTCACAGAACGTGTTTTGCCAAATCCGTCCCACATTTCTGGTGTCGAAAGAACACGAAAAATACTTTCTTCAGTCAGAAAATAATCGTTTCTAAAAGGCGAACGCAGCAAGTCGCATTGTGTGTCACTGGAAAATTGGTCACATGCAATATAATACATGTCGCGTTCAATTTTTAGGTGTTCGATTTTAACCGAAGCTCCATTTGCTCCGATTCCAGCCGGATTCAAATCGAGCCGATTCGGACTTCGATCACGCGGCATCGGACCACCATTTTCACACAAATTGTCATAACAAGCACCTTTTGGAAAGTCAATTTCTTTTCCATCAATCACCAGTCGCATTTGTTCGTCAATGTTACAAAACATGACATTGAACGTCTTGCTTTCGGCAATTGGTGTCGGAGCAGAAACAGGCACAAATTCAGGTATTTTCGGAATAGACAATGTACACATTCCAGTCGTTAAATCAATTTCACAAACGAATGTTTCCCCCCCTTTAATCAAACGAAAAAAGAGTTTGCCCCCCGGTCGTTCGATTGTGACCTGACATGAAATCGCCAAATCTCCGACCCAATTGAGTCCAATTCCAAATGGATATTGTGAACAAAAATGCTCTTTCTGTTTTTCCCCAGATTTTGCGACTTCTCGAATCGTGATTCCATTTCCTTGCTGAGTCGAATCATTTGCAGGAAGTCTGCGAGACTGACCCGAATTATATGACAAAAAATCGGTGATGAGCTGCGGACGAACATTCACATTTTCAGGCAGCATTTCTTGAGACAAATAATACCAGTCTTCGGAAGATGGAACTATGTTTTGATAATTCAGCCAATTGATATTGTTCAGATTGTCCAAGTTGTCCAAGACAGCTGAATCCTTTGAATCATTAGAAAGACTCGGCTCGATTCGGAATGACTTGAAATCATCGGAAGTTCGCCAAACATCTTCAGTATCGAACCAGCGCGGAGTCCAGCCAAGTTTAATAAGCGGCGCAATAACATAGTCATTATCATCGACCGGTCGAAGCATGGCCATCAGCGACCTGAGCGGTTTTCGCTGAATTGTAAAATTATCTTCTCCCTGTTTTTTAACGAAAATGTCGCCATGACGAATTTGCACGGTCTCATTTGCCTGTCCGACAAGACGTTTAATATAATTGATTTGTGGTTTTCCCGGATACCTGAACACGGTCACATGCCATCTGCTCGGCTCCCGAAAATCAAAGACGCTTTTATTGACAAAAATTCGGTCTCCACTATAAGACATATTGACCCGCTTTTGAAAATCATCGGGGCCGACATACATCGTGAATCGACATTGTGGACAAGTTCCAGCCACAACTTTCGGCAAAGAAGAACGTGAATCGAAAACTCGCTCGGAGCCATCGTTCGATTCCTCACTGGCACTGATTTGAAATGGAAAACCACATTGTTCACACAATACATCTTTGTGTCGCCCCATCAATGTCGATGCCATTGATCCAGTCGGAATTACAAACGCCTCCGCCGCAAATGCTTTGAAGAAAAAAGCCAAAACAAGCGCAATTGCAAGTGCTTCAATCGTTTCACGGACTGCTCGTGTGGATGTCGAATGAGTGAAAGACGAATCGGACGCAGAATTTGATGATAGTTCAGAAGACGAATTTTTTGACACAGATTTGTAAATATATTAAATGTTGTCTCGGTTTTGTATAAACCGGTTTCAGTACAAGACTTTACTTTGACGATGTTATGACTTTGCTTTGTATCTCAGAAACATTAAAAGAAAGTGTTCACAGACGTTTGACTTTCATTATTCACTGTTTCAAAAAAACATTGTACCAAAAAAATCATTGTGCGGAAAGTACCAAAGATTCCGATTATTCACAAAATGTCCAAAATGCACAAAGAAAAACATTTTCTTTGTTCGAGGTGATTATTAGTCGATAAAATATCTGCGGTAAAAATCTGCCGTTAATTTTATAGCAATACAACGAGATGGCGGAGTCCATCACAACAAAGAGGGAAAGGAGCCCCCGATAGATCGATGCTTTTAATGAAGCACGAATAGGAGACCTGCCAAATGCGGCAACACATCTATCGAGTGGTGACACGGGGACCAGAAGGTGATTTTAGGATTCGAGATTACTTGGACGAATCAGACCTGCTGCGCCGTCATATTCAAGTCGGGGTCGATGAATGCAGCGCAGACATGTCGCTGAGAGGCCGTCCGATTTTCAAAGGACTGATCGGTCCATTGCCAGATGCAGGCGGAGTAACTCGATATGAGTCTCCCGATGTTTTTGAGCAGTTGACAAAAGAGTGGAGCGAAGTCAAAAGTCGTCGGCGTTCTCGGAAACCCGTCCCTGAATTTGTATTTGAATGACCAAAAACAGTAAATGACCGAAAGTAGTAGAAGGTCGCACAGATTTCGTAAATCTTGCTGAATTTTGCTGAATCTTGGCAATGCACAGACCTTCATGACAGTGGACAAAAGTACAATACTATCGGGAGTAATCATAAGATTCATTCCGCCACTGTCACGACAAAAGCCGAAATTTCAATCAAACCAGAATAAACTGGAAAAGTGCGTCCCACATCGCAGCTTATATCACGATGTAAATGTATCAACGATGCAAATCAATGCAAAAGTATCACGATGCAAGATGCTCCGGCAATCTCGCCAAAATGTCGCACAGGTATTCAAACTGTCCGCCCCGCGCCTCCGCATACTAAACTAAAAGCCACGATAAAAAATTTTTGGGGGCCTCTTGATTTTTTTAGTACAATACATGAAAATGTAAGTAGATTTGTTTTTTCACCATATTTTAAGGATTATCCATCTTTTTTGTGAAAAAATGAAAGCGAAATAAACAGATTGTCCTATTTAGTCACATCCATGAAATATATCCCTGCGATGCCTTTTTTAATTTCTCGGCTGGTTCTCATTTTTTGCGTTGTTGTTTTTCTCGTTTGTCCATCTGGATGCTCGAAAAAAAAATCAGGAAAACGCGATTTTGGCAAACCAACTTGGCAAAAAGTGGAGATGTCCGAACTTACTAATTTTGGCGACTATTCGACCGACTTAGAAGGCGGAATCATCACCATTTACGAACCCAAAGGCTGGGAAAGACAACCACCGAGTGCCGCGACTGTTCCAAAAGGTTTCAAATCAGTGATTGTACTGAAGAAAAAAGATGCAACTTTGATGATGACTAAAAGTCGTGACTCCAAAGAACTTCCAGACATTGATGGCGACAATGTTCTTGAATTTGCTGAAATGGTTCAGCAGGCGTTCAAAGTGCCGGTCAAAATGGTCGCACTGGGGAATATCACTGGCGTTTTGTTCAATAAGCAAGTACAAAATAAGCAGCGATCTGGGCAGGTTTTAGAAAAACGGATTCTGGCGACGGCAATAAATGGACAACTCTTCACTTATGAAATCATTGCCGACAAATCTCGACTTGACAAACAAAAAATGGATGACTTTTTCGCCCTGATTTCCAAGACGACGATTCGTGCCCCCGAAGATATTTCGTCCAATGATTTCACTGCGGCAATTGCGGGAATTGCAGGTGGTGATGAAACCGCCTCAGCAACGGACAACAATTCGGGTTCTACCAAACCCACTGCAACAGCAACAGCAACCACAACAGAAACGGCGAGTACGACAGAAACGACCGCCACAACAGAAACGGCGAGTACGACAGATAAACCAAATACAGAAACAGACACCGGCAAACTCACCACTCCAGCAATCACGGAAGTCGCTGCTGCCAAACCAGCAGCAGCGGAAGAAAAACCCAAATCGAAACCGAAACCAGCGAAATCGGGCAATACAAAGAATATTCTCGCCGAACTAGATGCGCTGCTGAATTAGAAATAGTGCTGAATTAGAAATAGTTTAGAAATAGTAAAATAATAAATACATCAAAGCAGAAAACATTCGCGTCCCAAACACCTCGCCCAGTGGGCACCCATCATTAAAAAGTGAGGGAGCCATTTGAAGGTTTTGTTTTTCATACTTTTTTTCGTTTTTCAAAGTTCATTTTTCAAAGCAACATGGAATTTCTCGAAGGCAACACAGTTGGGATTGATCTCGGAACAACATTTTCCACACTTGCTCAAGTGAATGATTCGGGATCGCCAATTCCTATTCCGAACGATGATGATGATGTTGAAACGGCCAGTCTTATTTTACTTGCCGACTCCGGGCATGTCATTGTTGGCCCAAATCGAAATCGTGCTGTTTTGGAGAAACCGGAAAATGTCGTTGAACGAATTAAACGTCACATGGGGGCCTCCGCCTTTCAGCGGACTTTTGATGGGCATGAAATCACCCCTGAATTTATATCCGCTCTAATTCTCAAAAAACTCCGACAAGACTGTGAGAAAGTAATTGGTCCGATTGCAAATGCAGTCATCACTGTTCCATATTATTTTAATGATTCACGTCGGAAAGCGACACAAGATTCCGGTCGGATTGCAGGTCTGAATGTGATTGATATTATCAATGAACCGACGGCGGCGACATTGACGTATGCGTGGCATCGCGGCGAACTCGGAGTCGTTTCTTCTGTTCCATTTGCAGAACGACGAGTGCTAATTTACGATCTCGGCGGCGGAACTTTCGATTCGACACTGGTGGAATACACCCCGACTCACTTTCGTGTTTTGGCAACTGACGGCGATGTTGAATTGGGCGGTGTTGATTGGAATGATCGACTTCTCGATTTTGTTTCGGAAGAATTCAAAGAGAAACATGGGATTGATCCCCGAGAATCGGATCAAATGCTGCAAGTTCTCAGAAACGACTGCGATCTTGCTAAAATTAATTTGACGGATCAGGTCGAAACAGTGTTCAATGTTCGATATGAAGGCAAGTCGATGACGATCCGAATAACGAGAAGTAAATTCGAAGAGCTGACAAACGATCTGCTCCAACGAACGCTGGACACCACCGATTTTGTGATGGAACAAGCACAAATGGGTTATTCAAAACTAGATGCGATTGTACTTATTGGCGGTTCAACATTGATGCCACAGGTGCCTCGTCGTTTGCAAGAACACACTGGAATTGTCCCATATATTCATCCTGATCTCGATCCGCACACGGCAGTCGCAAAAGGGGCCGCCATTCATGCTGCGATTTTGGAGGCAAAATTTCGCCGAAGTGATTCGCAACTTGGCGAACGTGTCCGAAAAATGCTTGAAACGATTCGGCAAGATGATGTCAATTCACACAGTCTCGGAATAGTGGCTCTTGATCCGAAAACTCGCTCGCCGCTGAATCACATTATGATTCCACGAAACACGCCACTTCCATTTGCGAGAACGCAGATGTTTCAGACGAACAAGGAAAATCAATCGCAAATAATGGTGCAAGTAATAGAAGGCGATGCGCCCGATCCACTCGCATGTTCGCTTGTTGGAAAATGTTATATTAAAGATTTGCCGCCGAATCTTCCGAAAGGAGCACCGGTGGAAGTGACATATTCGTTTGATACAAATGGGCGTATTTCGGTTAGTGCGATTGAAAAAATATCAGGAAAAGATGCCACAATTGAAGTGGAGCGACGTGGCACGCTTTCTGATCGCCAAGTCGATGCTTTCACAAAACTGGCGGCGGACTATTCAGTAAATTGAGTGGTTTATGTGGTGCCACGAATGGCATATATGCCAGATTCGGCGCGAAAATTTTGCCGTTTTGCATAAAATTTCTCATCATGAAAAGTTCAATTTAGAACTTTTTATGATTTCTTTCAAAACGTCTGTCAAGTTGCAGATTCAATAGAACCGATATATTCGGTATATTTTGACATTCTGGGTTCTTTTGCGCTCAGATTCCACGGAGGAAAGGATGGACGATGAAAACGGTCTCCTATTCGTATTGGTTTACACTAATCTCATTATTAGTTTTTTTTACGTTTCCATTTTGCTGTGACGTGAATGGAGGAGAGTCCGCACTTATTTCAGAGTGCGAGGCAAAATTATCTTCCGCAATTCGGGCAGATCGAGGGGGAAATGTTGAAGAAGCGACTCAGTTATACAGTGAATGTATTGATTTTGCCGAAAAAAATTCGATTGTTGCCCATGAAATACTGGCGATGCACCGGCTCGCTATTTTGTATGCGAAGACGAAGCAATATGACGCAAGTGAAGCATTATTTAGGAGAGCGATTAGTAAAAGCGATCAGAATGTTTTGCTGATGTGCGATTATGCAAAATTATGTTTCGACCAAAAACGATTTGCGGAGTCCGAGATGACATTGAAAAAATGTCTGCTTCAATCTCCCGACAATCGACGTGTTTTGTATAATCTTGGTCTTTCGATTGCACACCAATCTGATAGACAAATTGAAGGGCTTCGATACTTAAAAATTGCTGTTGGAGAGATTCGCGGACTGCGAGAATTGGCAAAAATTTGTACAGAGCAGGGAGAAATCAATCAGGCAAATCACGCCGAGGAGCAGGCTCTTCTTCTCGAAAAAATGTCACCTGAAAAGATTTCAGAACAAGCACAATTGAGTGCGCATGTTGAAATTGATGAAAAGACGAAGCGTGAATTGACAGACCAAGTGCGTCGTGAACTGGCCCAACTCGAAATGAGAGAAGTCATTTCAGATTTAACGAAAACCACGCCGCCGGTTTCGATTTCATTTTTGAATTCGGAATCAGATAAATCAAAAACAGGGACAACTTATGATTGCCCCGCCGATCCATTTGCAAACACTGAACATTTCGCAGATGATCTTATTGAATCGAGAACATTACAAACTGACTTATATGAAAATCAACAAGATAGTTCACTGAACACTTCCCAGAAATTTCCTAATCAGGTTTTTCCGGCATTGGTCGAATCAAATACGATTCCAGATGTAAAAGGAAATCGTCTTATCAAAATGCTTCCTCAAACAGATTTGGTTTCCGAGAGTGAAAACAATGTCCGACATTTTTCATTAACTACAAATGATATTTCGATTGCCAATTCAGCCGATGACAAAACAATCACACCATTTGAAGAATCAGACCAACGTTTTGAAACCACTCCACAACTTGAAAAGCAGAAAATAGACCTAATTGTTCCAACATACGCACAGATAGTTGAAAACGAAACAAAAAAACCTGTTATTATTCAGAAAGCAGAAAAAACGGCAGTCATTCGCATCGAACCGCCACAAAAAACCGATCTCGTTTTCGATTCATCTGATCTGCCAGTATCGAAATCAGCAATCATAAATTTTGTTCCACACACGAATTCAATTGAATCGGTCCACCAAAATCGAGGCGATGGTCAAAAGTCAGTCGCACAAGAAATAGCATCGACAGGACGTACTTTGACAGCACCTGCGATTGAAATGACATCAGAAAATGTTGTTCGTGCTGAACTAATGCAGCCGATTCAGTTGATTGCACTGGATACTTCTGGCACAAACGAGTCGGGCACACATGAAACGAAAAACTATTATCCTTCTGCACGACGCGAGTATTTGCGGCAGAAAAGTGGCATTCCATCGCGCAGAAATGATGTTGAAACGAAGAATTTTAATGAAATATCCTCTCAAAAAACAGAAGATACGAATCGAACATATTCAGTCAATTCGGCCGCTCCTGAATTACAGGGAATGTTATTACAAACAATGCCATCCGAAACACATGTCGTTCTTCGTTCAGGTGCTGGGAAAGTGCATACTTCGGAACATTCATATATTTATGTTGATTCGAGTAATCTCGAAAATGTATCGAAATTGACAGATGAAAAATTATCTGATCAATCACTTGCTGCACAAAATGATTTACTATCGCAAAAAAAACTGGAATCACGCGATAATCTTATAAAGTCGAAACAGCTGGATTTACAATCGAATAAAATGTCAGCAGACGACATTCGGCCTCCCACTGTCCTTCATTTTGGGCCAGCATCGCTGAATGTCGATGCAACTGTTTCTGCTGTAAAAGCGGAGGAATCTTCGAGTACATTACCGAAATTAGACGCGATGATTCCGTCTAATAAAGGGCATGATCCGTTTGGCGGAATTTCAGATGCAGCAATTGCGAATGAAATTGGTTTGGTTGATGATTTTGTTGTTACAACTAAAACAAACGGAAATTCATTAGAAGTGTCTTCCGCATCGACAGAAAAGACGATGTTGGCATCGGATATTTCTGAAACATTGGAAACCGCACACAAAACAGCTGACATCGAAAGTATTTCATCAAAAATGCCGAGTATCACGGATGTGGGCACTCCTGATGTTGTTGCAAAATTTGCTCCTCCTGTTAATCCAACATTATTAGTATCCGAGTCCGATTCAATTCAGAATAAAGGGGCGAATGTTGAAGCGTGGATGATGGACGAAACACTTGAAGCACGTTTTCGCACTCCATCTCAATTAAATAATGTGTCAAAAACAATACAAAATTCCGAAACCAAAAATCGTGATGATGAAAATAGCAATTTTGTTTCCAAAACAAATCGTGTTGTTGTGCCAGCTCCAATGTCAATTACAAAACATGAGCCAAATTCCACCAAATCTGAATTAGTCCAGCTCGAATCAGCTTCGACAAAAACAGAAACTGAACGCATAATTGTAACCAATCCGATTCAGACCAATCCGAGTCAGATCAATTCTGCTCCAGAAAACTTGATTGCAGCCAGTCCGATTGGAGCCGATTCATTGAAATCAATTTCGGCGGCGGCAATTCCAGAAACATCTGAACTTCCCAAGTTGCCACTCGTTTCAATGTCGAAGCCAAATGAGACCACGACTTCCAAAGAGGCCGCCTTCACAGAATCACGG
>JBOFGF010000053.1:0-2232 GCA_051649005.1 Thermoguttaceae bacterium
AAGTGAAAACGACACTTCGCGTTGCTCATGTTCGCCATTTTCTCGCCAATCTGAAACACGTCAAAGAGTGGATGCCAGAATACTCGGACAAAAAGGTTCTCGGGGCAGTCGCTTTTTTGCGAGAAGCAGACGATTCGTCTACATTTGCGGCCAAAAAAGGGCTTTTCACGATTCTTGCGACTGGTTCGAGTGCCGCGATCACGAATCAACTCGATTTCAAACCACGAGAATTTTGATGTCGGCGGCGACGTTCTCCGAAAATGAGAAATATATTTTTATTATTCCTTCAAACCGACATATTGGTTTTTAGACGATTTTTTTAGTTGCATATTTTTTGACCATCCGTGCGACGTTTTGGCGGCGATGAAAAACACACATCCGCTTGAATGCCGTTTTATTACTATTCAATCACATCTGTACTTTTTTGATTTTTTGTATGACACTTTCCATGACACCCGCAGAAAAACTGGCAATTGATACTATTCGCACTCTTTCGATGGATGCTGTTCAAGCGGCAAACAGTGGACATCCAGGAACGCCAATGTCGCTGGCTCCACTCGGATACATCCTTTTCAATGAAATCATGCGGTTTAATCCCGCCGCTCCAAATTGGGCCGCCAGAGACAGATTCGTTCTATCTGTTGGTCATGCTTCAATGTTGATCTACTCGCTCCTCCACTTAAGTGGTGTAAAACAATGCGAAAAAGATGGAAAAGCAACCAATCAAGCTGCGGTCTCTCTTGACGACATCAAAAATTTCCGACAACTAAACAGTCGATGTGCAGGACATCCCGAATACACGCATGTTTCGGGGGTCGAAATGACGACCGGCCCACTCGGACAGGGAGTGGCCAGCAGTGTCGGAATGGCAATTGCCGCAAAATGGTTTGGAGCAAAATACAATCGTGATTCATTTCCACTTTTTACATCGAATGTTTATGTCGTCTGCGGAGATGGCGACATGATGGAAGGAATCACTTCTGAGGCGGCATCTTTGGCCGGGCACTTAAAACTCGATAATCTTTGCTGGTTTTATGACGACAATAAAATTACGATTGAAGGTGACACAGATGTTGCTTTCACCGAAGATGTCGGAAAACGTTTTGAGGCATATCAGTGGAACGTCATTCGTGTTGATGATGTCAATGACCTCCCTGCTCTTCGAAATGCAGTCGCACAGTTCCATAAAACAGTGGACAAACCGACGCTCGTGATTGTGAAAAGCCAAATCGCATTTGGCTCTCCAAAACTTGCCGGATCGCACGAAGCACACGGCGCACCACTCGGAGCCGAAGAAATTGCCGCCACGAAAAAAATATATGGATTCGATCCAGAAAAGAAATTTTATGTCGATCCGTCTGTTTACAAAACATTTGAGGATGGAATTGTAAAACGCGGAGCGGATTTGCACGCTGCTTGGTCGCAGCAATTTTCTGAATATGCCAAAAAATTCAAAATAGAGTCGGACGAACTCAAAAACATCGCCGACAAAAAGCTCCCCGCCGACTGGGACGCAGAAATGAAGCCATTTGCCGCCGATCTGAAAGGAATGGCTTCTCGGGCTTCTTCGGGAAAAGTGCTTAATCAATTAGCGAGTAAACTTCCCTGGATGCTCGGTGGTTCTGCCGATTTGGCACCATCGAATAAATCCGATTTAACATTCCCAGGAGCAGATTGGTTCGCTGCTGACAAACAAGGCGGACGCAATTTCCACTTTGGAATTAGAGAGCATGGAATGGCAGCAATCACGAATGGAATGGTATTGTCTGGTCTGCGCGCTTATTGTGCAACATTCTTCGTTTTCGTTGATTATCTAAGACCAGCACTTCGTTTGAGTGCTTTGATGAAGATTCCATCCATGTTTATTTTCACGCATGATTCCATCGGAGTCGGCGAAGATGGGCCGACTCATCAGCCGATTGAACATTTGGCTTCACTTCGCGCAATTCCGAATCTCGCCGTTTTTCGCCCAGCTGATGCAAATGAGGTGAGTGAATCATACAAAGCTGCGATTCAGATGACCGAAACACCCTCCGTCCTCGTATTCACGCGGCAAAATCTTCCGACTGTGGACCGCAGCAAGTTCGGGGCGGCAAACAATACAGCAAAAGGGGGATATATTCTCGCCGATGCCGCTGATGGAAAGCCCGACATCATCCTGATGGCAACTGGAAGCGAAGTCGGTTTGTGCCTCTCGGCCTGGGAAAAATTGACTGCGGAGGGAAAAAAGGT
>JBOFGF010000054.1:0-27389 GCA_051649005.1 Thermoguttaceae bacterium
GATTCGTCAATTGTCAAACGGAGTGCGGCAACACGACAAATCAGCCCTCCACAACAAATCCAAATCACAGAGACGGCGGCAAACCAAACGGCATGTGTCTGATATTCGTTCGGCCACTTCCAATCAAGATATGTACCACGATTTGGCAATATCACTTTTTCGGAATCAGGACGAAATAGGAGCAAATTTGTGTGACCGAAAAACAGACCGAGTGGCTCTGACACTGTTGTGTTGATACTGCGAGAAACGTCAATTCCTCGTTCCCAATTTGACTGTTCCATGCTGCGACTGGGGAGCAACATGTGGGATTGTTGCAATGAAGGAATTTGTGAACACGATTCGTCTGGGAGACTCACAATAGTGAGTGATGTAATATACGATGTCAGCACGACACCGAGAAAAGCAATGATCATGACACGAAAACTCGTGGCCACATTGAAAATTCTCAAAAGACGAACGACTGGAGTCAATTCTTGCCAGTCGATTCTCCGAATGGTTCCTTCGCCAATATCACGCATATTATTTTGTGTTGCTTTGATCAAAAGTTTTTGTAAATTGTCCTTTTTTATGGCGTTTTTTTATTTTGCTTTTTCATACAGCAAAATGCCAAAAAGACGCTGTTTCAACGAGCACGAGCATGTCAATTTTGCGACTGCACGAGATTCATTCTATCTCATTTGAGTAACTTGTACAATGGCAAATATCGACAAAGAACAATTTTAGACAAGAACTTAAAAATTTGTGCGGCCAAACATGGAACTGTTCTTGTTTGCTGATTTTAATTTTTTCTGTTTCAAACTCGAATTAAATCAGACAAAATAAGAACCATTCCCTGTGTGAACTCGCACAAATAAATGGATGTTTTGCGATGCTTTCTGGGTCCTTGTCAATACTAAAAAACAGGTGATAATTTACACTGTTTGTCTTTTGGGCTTTTTTGCTTTCCGTCTGCGCTGATGGTGCAAAAAGATGTCGGCGATGCCCGGCACTGCTGTCTGCTTAAAATTGTATGTTTTCGTACTAATAAACGACATTTTGTTAATGGCAGCAGTGTAAATGATGTTCCTCGTAAATAAAGTTCCTTTTTTCGACGGATTACTCCAATGTCTCTAATTGTTCAAAAATTTGGTGGCACCAGTGTGGCTGATACTCAAAAAATTCTTGGCGCGGCAAGAAAAGCGATTCGCGCTGCACAGGCCGGCCACCAAGTCGTCGTCGTTGTTAGTGCCATGGGAAAAACGACCGATCATCTCATTGCATTGGCGAAGGAACTCACAGATCGGCCTTCTTCTCGTGAAATGGACATGCTCATGTCTTCCGGCGAACAAGTTACAATTTCGCTAATGGCGATTGCTTTGGAGTCGCTCGGATACAAAGCCGTCAGTATGACCGGGGCACAAATCGGTATTAAAACTGACAGTTCTTACATGAAAGCGCGAATCAAGTCGATTTCGACTGATCGTATGCGCGCGGCACTCGACTCAGGAAAAATCGTGATCGCCGCAGGTTTTCAGGGAATTGATGACGAAAACAATATAACCACACTCGGACGAGGAGGCAGTGATACTTCCGCCGTCGCTCTGGCCGCCGCTCTCGGAGCTGATGAGTGTGAAATTTACACCGATGTCGATGGTGTTTATACGACCGATCCACGAATACTTCCCGAAGCTCGCAAAGTTAGCCAGATAAGTTATGACGAAATGCTCGAACTCGCCTCACTCGGAGCTGGTGTGATGCACAGTCGATCTATCGAATTTGCAAAAAAATTTGGTGTCGCCGTTCATGTGCGCAGCAGTTTTTCCGACACATCCGGCTCGCTTATTGTCGCCGCCCCTGAAAGTGATCTTCCTGTCGCAGGATGTGCCATCGCCAAAAATGAATCTCGTTTGACGATTGTTGGAGTCCCAGACAAACCGGGAAATGCGATGCGTATATTCTCGAAAATTGCCGAATCCAAAATTGCGACCGACATGATTGTCCAAAATATCGGTCTCGATGGACGCACTGATCTTTCATTTACTGTCCCATCTCTCGACTTGTCCACGACACTCGATGTTCTCAAATCGGTCTCCGACGAAGTCGGTGCTGAAAATATCGAACACCAAGAAAACGTCGCCAAAGTATCCGCCGTCGGTCTCGGAATGGAGAGGCAAACTGGTGTCGCCGAAAAAATGTTTCGCGCAATTGCTGAAAAAGGAATCAATATCAGCATGATTACAACAAGCGAAATCAAAATTTCGGCACTCGTTTCACTTGAAGATGCCCCAGAAACGCTCCGTGCAATTCATGCCGCTTTTGAACTCCAAACGCCACCAAAAACTAACGTATTACAGAGATGCGAGTCTGAATCGGCAAAACCCGCCTCATTACAATCAGCGAATCTTGATATTGCTCGACTTTCTGGAATGGAAGATATTTTGATTGAAGCGATTTCACTTGATCGCTCACAGGCACGCATCACTGTTTCAAACCTTCCAGACCGAAGTGGCATCGCAGCAACGATGTTTGATCGAATTGCCGCCGCAGGAATTGTGGTTGATATGATCGTTCAGAGCTGTGGTCGCAGTGGAAAAGCGGCCATCACTTTCACTGTTCCACGCGAACTACTCGACAAAGCACTTGCCGTTTCAAAAGAAATTGCGGCTCAGTGGAAAAGCGACGAACCGACATGTAATCCAGCTGTTGCTATTTTGTCCGTTCGTGGCACCGGTCTTCGTTCGCACACCGGTCTGGCTTTCCGCATGTTCCGCACGCTCGCTGACGGCGGCATAAATGTGAACATTATAAGCACCAGTGAGCGAAATGTTGCCATAACTATCGACGATGCCCTCGGAGACAGAGGACTCGCTCTTCTCCGAGATGAATTTGCAAATGAAATGATGTGATGGCAATAATAAACAAGTTTAATCACGTTTCGCAGAAACGGGGGGGCGTTTCCCAAACGCCGATGCCAAAATAAAACCCGCCGACTTACGCCGGCGGCTCGCCTAAATAAAACCCGCCAACTTATGTTGGCGGCTCGCCACTCGCCGAACATGAACGCGAATTTTGCATTTCAAAAAATCTAAAACCGTGAACAGTTACAAAAATTTTTTGCGGAGCCTCTTATGTTGCTTTCAAAAGTGGAAACCGATTTCGGTGAGACGTTCGCTCAATTGAAACATCAGGTCGTCTTCCGCTGGTTCCGAATCGGCAACATAAGTGACCGAAAATCTGAGAAAATGTCCCGCATCGTCCCAGGGAACGGTGCAAATTGATTGCTCTCGTATTAAATACTGGCTCGCTTCTTCTGCACTTCCAAAGTCGGGGCCGTCAATGATTCCTTTTGGCGCAGTAACATACAAAAAGTATGTTCCGCCTGGGACATCACATTCAAAACCGAATGGCCGCAGTGTCGCCACTAATTTTTGAAGCCGTCGATTGTACTTTTTACATGTTTCATCAGGAATCGAGGTGTTTTCCAGTGCCAATATAGCTGATTTTTGTATTGCA
This sequence comes from Thermoguttaceae bacterium, assembly GCA_051649005.1. Taxonomy (GTDB): domain Bacteria; phylum Planctomycetota; class Planctomycetia; order Pirellulales; family Thermoguttaceae; genus WRKP01. Next base: position 3,493 of record JBOFGF010000054.1, read on the forward strand.
AGAAATTGTCCACTGTCTGTGTTGTCTTTGACATCTGCGAATGCACGGACAATCCGTTCGTTTCCGCAAATCCATGCCATTCTCCATCCGATCATATTCCATCCTTTTGACATCGAGTGAATTTCGACACCGACATCTTTCGCACCAGCTGCCTGCAAAAAACTAAGTGGTTTGTCTCGATGTGATAACATCAGATGCGCCGCATCTTGGACGACAACGAAACGATGTTGTTTTGCAAGTTCGATCACTTTGGCATAAAAATCGAGTGTCGCAATTTGTCCAGTCGGGCTATTTGGATAATTGATGACGAGCATTTTTATCCGATCCCACATTTCAGGCGGAACAGTGTCGAAATTTGGATAAAAATCATTTTCAGCTAGGAGCGGCAAATTGTAAACGGAGCCGCCGCAGTATTTCGTGTGAGTTCCAGCAACTGGATATCCAGGCACTGTCATCATCGTGACATCACCCGGATTTATAAAGACATGTGGCAATATGGCGAGAGCCGATTTTGACCCAATTGCATGATTGATTTCCGTGTTCGAATCAAGATCAACACCGAAATTACGTTTCATAAATTTCGCCACTGCTTCTTTGAATTGAACACATCCATTATCAGCATATCCACGATTTTCAGGCTGATTGATTTCATGTGCCATCTGCTCTCGCACCGATTCATCTGCCATCGCATCGTTTTCGCCAATACCAAAATCTAGGAGCGGACGATCTGGAAAATCGCGGAGTGCTTCTCTTTTTGCCCGTTTGATTTTCTCAAATTTGTATATCTCGTTCGATTTTCCATATTGTGCGCCGCCGATTCGTTCGGCAAAAAGTTCCTGAAAATAGGGATCGGTCATTTTTATATTTCAAAATGTAAGTGGTTTATAAAATGTTTGATACTGTCGCAATTGATACTGTCGCAATTGACAAAATGTTGCTTTTCAAGCACGAAAACACACCGCTTATATTGCGAATCGTCATCAATTAGCTGTTTAGCCCGCTTTCGTAGAAAGTGGTTGTTTCGCAAAACAATAAACAAATGATCGTTACTTTTTTGCTGTTTCTTCATAAACGAAAGCATCTTTGTCAAGTGGTTTAATCCAGATGTTTCGGAAACGACATGGACTGTCGTGGTCCTGTAAAAAGAGGGGTCCAACTCCGGTTTTATGCTGATTTGCCGCGATTCTCTCCAAATATGGTGTTTGTTTGTATCGATAAGGATGATATACCGAGACAGGCTCTCCAAATTCAATTTGATCTTGCACCAATTTTCCATTTAGCCACGCAGTAATTTTCCCTTTTTGTACGATTTCGCCTTCTGAATTGCGACGCGGTGCAAGAAATCTTATGTCATAAACCTGCCACTCTCCGGGCGGAAGTCCGGCCATCACAAGTGGAGGATTAAATCCGTACAAACCGCCAATATCACTCTTTTCAAGCGGAACATTTTGCGTCGGAATAAAAATTTGCATTTCATAATGTCCATGAATATATATGCCGCTGTTTCCATTTGCGGTCGGACTCATATTGAACTCCACATGAATGTCCGCATCACGAAAATGGAGCTTCGTCAATATGTGATTAGATCGTCCCTCGCTTGATACGACGACCAGTTCGCCATTTTTCACCAACCAATCAGAAGGTTTTCCCGATTTGTGGAGAAACTGCGACGAATCAGTGCCATCAAAGAGAACGATGGCATCACTCGGAGGCGCAGCTCCCAGTCGATTGTCGGGACAAAACGATTCTTCTGCGCGAGACAATGTAGATACAAGCAGAACTAAAATAGCAAAAAAATAAAGCAGTTTGTTCATCTGATTTTTATAGTGTTGTTAATGTTGTTAGCAAAATACACCTGCGAACGGCGTTCGCGGCCCATTCGCGCCGGCGCATTCTATTTATTCCGGTGCTCACACACCAGCTCGAAACACACCGGCTCGAAACGCACCGGCTCTCCCAACGTGAATAGGTACTATTTTTTTTCCGTTTCGCTCAAAAACACGAAAGTCCCTTTTTTGTTCGAGACTATAATATCTGGGACATTGTCTTTGTTTAGATCGACCGCAGTCACCTGCGTTCCAACTCCACTGTTGTCATCAATCTGGTGAGGAACAAAATGGGCTTTTCCATTTTCACCTCGCACCAATTCGAACCAATAAACAACAGCCGGCGCATCTGGTTCCTTGTCCCCTTTTGGACCGTGTGCCCAATATCGTTTGCCGGTCACAAAATCGAGGAGGCCGTCTCCATTAAAATCAGCCAAATCGAATGCGTGCATCTGCGAAATACGGAGAGCATTTGACTCGACATCGGGAGTAATCGGAAGAATTTCATTCATTTGCCACGAAATTGTGCCATCATTGCCGCGCACCTGTTTGTACCAAACAAGTCCGTATAAATGGCAGTGCCACGCAGTAACAACGTCATTTAATCCATCACCATCAATGTCATAAACTAGAAGATGTGCGGCCGCATCTGCAAAAGTGAAGGGATGAAACGTCCAAGGTGTCTGCGATTTGTCTTCCGGTTGTTCCCACCAGCCGAGTCGTTCGATCAAGTCGGCGCGGCCATCTCCATTGATGTCGCCGAAACCGATTCCGTGCGTGTATTTTTGAAACCGAGCATCTTGGGGAGAAACGGCGTGGAACGTCCAACTTGGAATGTCATTTTGGACATCAAATGTGGAAAATCCAAGAAAACCATTTTTGTTATAGATCGGGCCAAAATGACCGTCTCCGTAAATGTCGGCCCATTGCTGCGATTCGTTTCCGACTTCGTCGGGACCGAGATGCTTCGTCCAGTGTTTGTCCCATTTTCCTTCTGCGTCTCTGGGATTTTCGTACCAATATCCCTGTGTGCCCGGATGTGGACAAACAAAAACATCGGGCCATGAATCGCCATTCAGATCGGCCACAAAAACCGTGAAATTGTCCGAATATGCTTCGGGTTTGAACGCTTCGGCTGAATAAATCTCATGTTTCTTCGTAAAATCTGGGCCTTCATACCAAAAAGGACCAGCAACGACATCGAGATGACCATCTTTGTTTATGTCGCCGTAATGCGAACCTTCTGCATAAAACTGGTCGCTCAGCACCATTTTTTTATACTGCGGAGCTGTTTTCGTGGTAGTTTCTGCCGCAATTGAAACAACACCGGCAAAAAACAGCGACAATAAAGTGATACAACAACAAAAATTTTTCATAAATTTTTTTCAAAAAAAGGAATCATAAAACAAAAATCAGTTCACGAAGCGAAACTCCACTCCTTTTTAAGGAGATGTGCCCGAGCAGGGCGGGGTGGTTCGGACACTCCAATAAAACCGAGCAAAACCCTATTTTGCCGAATCTTTATTTTTATTGTTTTTTATCTCTCCCATTTCTAATATAATGGAAAATATATTGCTGGGCAATACCTGCATAATTTCCGAAACTCTCTTTGGCGAGATTGCCATCATAGTATTTGGCCGAAGCCTCTTTTATCCATTTGTCTTCCGGCAGTGCGTCGAACTTTCCAAAACCAAAAAGTAGCACACAATTTGCCACTTTCGGACCGATCCCGAAAATTGAAAGGAGTTTTTCCCTCCCTTCGTTTGTGGGGAGCATCTTCAGTTCTTCAAAATCCAACTTTCCATTCAGAACGGCCTCTTTCGTCGCGTGCAAGTATTTGTCCCGATAACCGATCCCGATTTTGTTGAAGTCTGATGGTTTCAAATGGGTCAATTGTTCAGGACGTGGGAAAGAATGAAATGCTTTTCCGTGAAATTCTTTTGCATCTCCCCAATTTTGGCACATTTTCAAAATACTCGAACGTATTTTGGGAATGTTATTATTCTGCGAAATTACATAAGAACAAAGCATTTCCCAGGGATTTTGCCGGAGCACGCGGAGACCTTTTCCGAATTTAAGTGCCGCCTGAGTAAAATGATGCTGTGGAAATTTTTGTGTGATATGTTCGTAATTCCGTTCGATGTCAAAGTAGGAACGCCAAAAATCAATTTCACCTTCTGCGTTGATGTAAATGACACCATTTTTTTCCTCAACTCTGGCAGGGAAACCATCGACAACTCCGAAAAACGCACCGTCCGGTTCGCGTTCCCATCTGAAACATTGTCCACACAAAAGCGTGTGAGATAATGAAAGTTTTGATACATCTGCAAGTTTTTCAGTTTGCATACTTTTTGCGTGTGATTGACTTCCGCCGTTTAGTTCAGCGAGCCGCCGATGTCAATCGGCGGGTGGATTAAAAAATTACCGCGATCAAAAGCGGCATTTTGTCGCCGTTTTCAGTATATCCGTTCACTGAAATTTTGTGACAGTTCATCGTAAAAAAATGAGTGGGACTATAAGCCGGGTTCTGTTCTCCGCAAAACGTGCAAAGCAAACTGTGCAAAACAAAACAGTGCGGAGCGATGATCATTTATCTGGGAAATCAGTCGCCTGATTCCTCGTGCGGTCCACCCGAATCTGCAAACGGCCCGGACAACCTCGATTCTGTTTGACCTTGCTCCTGATGGGGTTTACCATGCCAATTCGGTTGCCCGAATCGCGGTGAGCTCTTACCTCGCCATTTCACCCTTACTCGTCCGGCCATTTTCGCGCCGAAAACCTCTTTCTATGAAAGCGGATTAAACAGCCAAATTGCGGTCGAACGAGCGGTATATTTTCTGTGGCACTTTCCCTGATCTTGCGACCGGCGGATGTTATCCGTCATCATGTCCGAAGGAGCCCGGACTTTCCTCCACTTTTCAGCAGCGATCATCCGTCCCACTCAAAAGACATTCTACTCTTTTTGGCCGAAAATGGAAACAGGGAGGTGAGTGAAAACTACCACATTTTTACCACTTATTTGAATCTCCATATTGACACTTCGGCTCGCATGGAGTAGGTTACTGGTCTATTTATTTTGTTTGGCGGTTTTGTTTTGGCGAGCCGCCGGCGTTTCGAGCCGGTGCGTGAGCACCGGCATTTGTTAGGCTTTATTTTTACTGTTGTTTAGTTATGGACACACCGGTCGAACAGGTTTACAAGGATCAACCGACGCGAAGAATAACATTTGGCGGCCTCACTGTCGAAGGTTTTTCGCGTGCTGCGATGCAAACATACTGGCGAATTCCAGAGCTAAAAATCGGTTTTGACCTCGGCGCACAGCCCTGGTCTTTCATGGGAACGCCTCGTTGGTTCGTCTCTCACACCCACATGGATCATCTGCTCGCACTTCCGGCGTATGTTGCTCGCAGACGCATGATGAAAATGGAGCCGCCGACAATTTATCTTCCTGCCGAATCAGTCGGAACAGTCAGGCAATTGCTGCAAGTATTCACGCGACTCGATTATGGACGTTTGCCGTGTGAGTTGATCGGCGTTCAACCGGGAGAAGAATATGAGATTTCAAGAGAATTGGTCGTTTCTGTCACAAAAACATTCCACACAATTCCATCGGTCGGATATATTGTGTGGGAACGACGAAAGAAATTGAAGGAGGAGTATCTCGCTCTGGCTGGTCCAGAAATTCGAGATTTGGCCATTGCTGGAACAGAAATCACGAACGAAATACGTTTTCCGAAAGTGGCGTATCTCGGCGACAGCACTCCGCAGGGACTCGATGAAACGCCGGCGATGTACGACGCTGAAATCCTCATTTTAGAAATATCATTTGTCGCAAATCGCCATCGATCTGCAAAAATCCACAAATTTGGGCACATTCACCTCGATGATATTGTGAGCCGAAAAGATCGGTTCGCAAATGGAATGGTCATTGCCTCTCATTTCAGCACTCGCTATTTCGATGCCGAGATTGAATCCACGATTCGCCGCCAACTACCAGACGCTCTCAACGGAAAATTGGTCGTCTGGACATGAAATATACAGCGAATCGTCATCAATTAGATGTTTAACACGCTTTCGTAGAAAGCGATTGTTTTGCAAAGCAAAGCAAGTTATCGACTATCGACGGAATTCGACACCGAAGTTGAAACCATAAGTAATTACCGTTGTTTCCGAATTGCGGATTCCGAAAATTTGTCCATTCTCTTGGAATCGATAATCGACTATGTCGGCCCCACGACCAATGTTGTCAGCGATGGTCGAATTGAATCCCGCCGTGAATCCACAGCACTGTGTCCACTGCCACTTTGCATTAAATCGCAATTCAACTATCGGCGAAAAAACCGTCTTGTTGCTGTGGTGATAAAAACTCTGCGTGTTGTGCGATAATCCAATCGGAATGTACGGAATCACACCATTTTCCAAAACCGGAATCGAGGTGATATTGGGAACATTTGCCGTATCAACAAAGTTGTTTCCCAAATACCCAGAAACAACGCGAGACTGAGTATTTATACCCGGCACAAATCGTGTTTCCATTCCAAACGTCCATCGTGCATTTCGACGAGACAGCTTGAATCCCACTTCCGGCCCAATAACGCGGTTAATAACTTGCCCTTCAATCTTCGAGTCAGCCAAAACGGTCAAAACGCCATTCTGATTAGATGTCGTCGAGTTGCTTTGTCCATACGGCGGATTAGCATTGTTATTGTTATTATTATTATTATTATTGTTGTTGTTGTTGTTATTATTGTTGTTGTTGTTAAAAACAACCCGCTCAAATCCCTGTCCGGTAAATCCAAATTTGTCGTTGAAGTCCCAGTATCTGGCACCTGCGAACATGTCCATCTCTCCCCATTTGAATGGATGCGGTCTATAAGTGTACAACAATTCAAAGTTAGCAATCTGCGTGTTGTTTGTGATTTGAGCACGAGCAAAATTTATCGGCAATGGAGCGAGTTTTCCCTCCAACCACGGGTCTGCCCAATGAACAGGATACCATCCCCACAAATAGCCAGCATTTGGGATTTGAGTTTGAGGATTTCCATTTTGCCAGCCTGTAAATGGTGGTGTTTCGGGTATGTGAACAAAGTTTCCTGGTGCCTGCCAAACGGTATTAAAACCGAGTCCATTTCCATAAATGGCGTATGAAGTAATATTTTCTGGATCGTGGATGACCATGCTGGCATTTTGCAAAACAGAAGAATCACCACTTTGCTCGAATCCATATCCAGTGAAAAGCCAGCCATGATGTCCTCGTACATTGCCGACCTCCAACCTTGTTCCTAAGCTGAAATCGTGACTCAGCGCGTCGGTTGAAAGCGTGGAACTCTGGCGAACTGTCGCGTTTCCAGTATACGCCAGTCGTGTTGCCGCAGAACCGTCATCATTTCGAAATCCGACGGGAATGTTCTTTGGGCCGTCGATATTCCATAGAATTCCTTCGACAGACGCATAAAAGCCGTCGTTACTCCTTCTTGCCCCCCCGAATTGGCCGGATTCATAAGGTTTGAAGAGTCTGCCGCCTTCAAAGGCGAAGACTGCGCTGCTCATTACAAGAATTAAGAGTCCCGTCAGAAATGATTTAGTCATATTTAGAGCCATCGTTTGCTCACCTCTTTTCTTTGAGTCGGTTTCCTGCCCGCCAAAACTGCGCCTATTGACCACAATGCAGCCAAAAAGTGCGGCTGTTAGGATAGTATCGGACATACCATATAAAACAATTGAATGATAAAGAGATACAAACGGAAAAATTTACAATCTTTTTTATCTATTGTGTATAAGAAGGTAAAATGCGTAGAATTTACCGTTTCGCTGTTTAGCCGCGTTTCGTAGAAACGTGTCGTTTTTATGGCTTCGCACCGCGAATAAAGTCACGTTTTCAAAGTCCTGAAACCCGTCGGGTTTCAATAATGGTAGCAACGAACATCAAAAACGTCAGAACCCCATTCGGGGTTCAATAACGGTGACCATTATTCAACTCCTCACGGAGTTGTGTGTGTTTGTGGGCAATTCGTTTCTACCATAATTGAACGCCGACGGCGTTCGGCCCCAACAAAACCCGCCAACTTACGTTGGCGGCTCGCAAAATAACCGCCGAACAAATGCCGGTGCTCACGCACCGGCTCGAAAGGCGGTGCTGAGTCATAGAATGACTCCAGATTTCAGCAGTCGTTGTCTGCGGAGAGAGAAAGATTATAACGAGACGATGTTGTGGAGAAAAATTCTTCCTGTTGTTTTTCTCGGGCCTGTTGCTGGCTCTCTTGTCGAATTTTCTGACTTAAAACAGCTGCGTCATACCAAGTGAAATTGAGTTCTGGATTCGACGCATATCTCCCCAAAATACGAAGAGTCTCTGCACGATGACTTTCGTTATAAAGGAAAACATATCGTTCCTCTCCTTTGATCAGTGCTAAAACATTGATGTCCTGGCTCACAGCGACAGTCCCTTCGTGCTCAAAAACATTGGTGTCAGTTACAACAGGAAATTTGACGAGTTCAATCATTTTTCTTCGTTTTCGATTAGAGGCCGAAAATCTCGCCAAGTTCAGTATCGGAAGAAAACTCCCTCATATTGATATTATTTTGACAAAATTTATTTTTTATATCATCAAAGACGGAATTATCGTAATATACTGCGAACCAAAACAAGCCAAGTAAGTGTAATATGTATCTATTTATACGGGAGTTTTTTGTGATGTGATGTAAAAAAAGGGCAAATTTGAAATTTTTTTGTTTCGATTGTGTATTCAGGCACTTGGTGTTATAATTTGTGAGAAACCGCTTTCTATGAAAGCGGGCTAAACAATTCGCTAAACATCAAATTTTGTGCCGCTTTCAGTAGATTGTGCGTGTTTTCATAAATTCATTTTCAAATGCTCGTCAAACTTAAAACATTTTCGCTCCTCGGCATTGATGCCGTTCCCGTCGAAGTGGAAGTAGATTGCTCCGACGTTGGACAGCCGAAAACGATTCTGGTTGGGCTTCCCGAAGCCGTCGTGAAAGAGAGTACTTATCGAATCGAGCGAGCCATCGATAATTCTGGATTTTACAATCCAATTCACCGCGTCGTCATAAATTTGGCTCCTGCCGATCTCCCGAAACAGGCGGCATCGTTCGATTTGCCGATTTCACTCGGACTCCTGGCCGGAAGTCGTCAACTTGCTCCTGAGTCATTTGATGATTTTGCCGTCGTCGGCGAATTGGCTTTGGATGGCTCGATGCGACCGATTAAAGGCGCACTTTCCATCGCACTTGCTGCCAAATCACTCGGAATAAAAAATTTGATAGTGCCGTCGGAAAATGCGGCCGAAGCCGCCGTCGTTGATTCGGTTCGTGTTTTTCCGATTAGTTCGTTGACGCAGGCAGTCGCTTTTTTGTCAGGCGGTTTGCCGGTCGAACCACTTCCAGCAATTGCGATTGAACAATTTGAGCAATTGACGGAGTATGAAAGTGATTTTTCAGATGTTCGTGGTCAGGAATCGGCCAAACGAGCAATAACAGTTGCCGCCGCCGGCGGACATAATATGTTGATGATTGGACCGCCCGGGACGGGAAAAACGATGCTCGCAAAACGATTTGCGACAGTTTTGCCGAAACCATCACTGGATGAATCGCTTGAAACGACCCGTGTTTTCAGCGTTCTTGGTTATTTGCGGAAAGATATGCCGCTGATAGCAACACGTCCTTTTCGAGAACCGCACCACACAATCAGCGAGGCGGGACTGGTCGGCGGCGGATCGCCTCCAAGTCCGGGTGAGATTTCGCTCGCACACAATGGCGTTTTGTTTTTGGACGAGCTTCCTGAATTTAGTCGCCGCACTCTCGAAGTTCTCAGACAGCCACTTGAAGATGGTTCGGTCACAATTTCTCGCGTTTCTCAGACGAGCACTTTTCCGGCAAATTTCATTTTGATTGCCGCTTTGAATCCGTGTCCGTGTGGTTATCGAAACGACCCGCGCCGTGAGTGTCGCTGCATGCCAATTCAAATTGAGCGATATATGAACCGAATCAGTGGGCCTCTTTTGGACCGGATTGACATTCATATTGAAGTGCCGCCGGTCGATTACAATGAACTTTCAACATTGACACCAGGAACATCGAGTGCCGAGATTAAATCGCAAGTTTTGTCAGCTCGGACAATTCAGTTGGAGCGATTTCGCAAATCTCGCATCAGACACAATGCGGACATGTCCCATCGGCAAATTATTTCGTTTTGTCAATTGGACGAGCAGGGACACACAATTTTGAAGACGGCGATGGACGACTTTGGTCTTTCAGCGCGGGCACACGACAAAATTCTGCGAATAGCTCGCACAATTGCCGATTTAGAAAATTCGGAATCAATTGCCCCTCTGCATTTGTACGAAGCAATCACATATCGCACTCTCGACCGAAAACTGTGGACGTGATTTCCCCACAAACAAGTATACTGAAAACGGTGACAAAATGTCGCTTTTGTGGTAATTTTTTTCAATTTACCCGCCGATTGACATCGACGGCTCGCTGAACGAAACAACAGCTTTCTACGAAAGCTGGCTAAACATCCAATTTTGTGCCGTTTGCGGTATAACTTTGTGAATGATTGTATTATTGCCCTGAATCGAAAACGAAATCGGATGGGACATACAAAAGTCTGGCACAAGAACTGCACACGATTGGCATTTTTTGAAGCAGCCGCGCCAACGAATTGATGGGAATTCGATAATTACACTCGCCGCAAAAATGTTGATTAACGACCACAGCAAGAGCCGCAGTTCCTCCGACACTTTGAACGAGCCGGTCATATACTTCTCGAAATTCGCGTGGCAGCAGAACCTCGATTTTACTCAATTCCTCTGTAATTCGTTTGATTTCTGCTTCAAATTCCGGTTTTTCAGCCAAGAATTTTTTCTGGCTTGTTTGAAAAACTTCTTGTGATTTTTTCAAATCTGCTTCTGCGGCGGGGAGTTTTTTGGCGAACTGTTCCACATTTTCAATAGCTTCAATTGCCTCGTCATCCAAAACGCTTCGAGCCGCCTCATCTGCTTTAATTTGCAGAAGAAGTGCCTGATATTCTTTGTTCGTTTTGGACGCTTGTAATTGCTCTTTTCGCCTCGCAATTGCTTGGTCATTTGCAGCAACTTCTTGTTCTTTTCGGTTTGCTTCGACCTGCAAAAGTTTCAACTGCTCTTTTAATTGGTTCAAAGCGGCCTCATGTTTTTGGATGTTCGCCTGCTGCGTTTTGAGGAGCATTGGACCGCGCCGCAGACACCCATTCCATTCGCCAAGAAGTGTTTGGAAATGATGAATTCGCTCTAAAAGATCGCGTATACTAACATCGGACATCAGATATTTTTCCCGAAAAAGAGAAATCGCAGCATGAAAAGCACATGAGAGGAAGCAACTCACTCAAATTATTATGAATTAGACTCATATTATATCATGAGTTGCTTTCTCTTCAAGACCAATGTCAAAAAGATAACTGGAGATATTTCATTCACCGACTGCGCGGAGTACCAACTACGTCGGCGGTTTTTTGTCGCATTTGCTATTTTATTATTTCTTGGAGCCATTTTGCACACAATTTATGCCACTGTGCGGCGGGACCTCGATCTGGACGAATTCCATATCCATGTCCTCCTTTCATGAAAACATGGAGTTCGCATGGAACGCCCGCTTCTTTGAGTTTCATGTAAGTTTGCACACTTCCCATCGAACCGACCCAGTCATCATCGGCAATTGTCAAAAACATCGGCGGTGTTTTGGCATCAATTTTCACATTTTCTTCAAGTGGAACGTCAATGCGTTTGTGATCGACTTTTTCTCCCATCAGATAAGCAGGATAAATTGGAGCGGCAAAATCGGGTCTGGCACTTATTTTATCGACATCATCGACAGGTTCGTATACTTTTTCATCATAATTCGTAGCTGCCATGATTGTCAAATGTCCTCCTGCGGAGAATCCAAGCACACCAATTTTATTTGGGTCGATGTTCCATTCTTTTGCATGAGAACGTACTAGCCGGATGGCTCTTTGCGCGTCTTGCAATGGAGCGAGATGCTTTTCCAGATCGGCGCGGCGAGGAACTCGATATTTGACCACGACGGCGGAAACACCAATCGAATTGAGCCAGTGCGCGATTTCTGTTCCTTCGTGATTATATGCCAAAATGTTGTATCCACCACCTGGAAAAATTATGACACAGGCATCTTTTCGATTTTTAGCTTCGGGTTGATACAAAGTGAGTGTCGGAGCAGAAACATTTTCGACGCGAATGATCGGCTCATTTTCTTTTCCGGTGACGGCTTTTTCCTCGCCAATTGTGTCGGGTTTTTCTCCTGGTGCTAATTGTGGCCATAAATTCATTTCGGCAGTGGCTTTTAGCGTTTTTGCTCCGTCAAAGTGATTTTCTGCTGGCTCCTCTCCAAAAGTAACAAGCTGAATTGAGAGCAAACAATTCAGAATAATCAAAGCACAAAAGGATAAATGGAATTTTTTCATAATTTTTTAATAATTTTGCATGAAAAATGCTGCGTGAAAATTGGGAAAAAAGGAATCAAAACACGACTTGTCTATTGTTACTTTTTCAGGAATTTCTGTCAATATACTGAGAAAAAATTTTATTCGTTTGCACTATTTCGTTCATTGTGTGGTAAAAGCAAAGTACGCCAATGTACACCAAAGTCCACCAAATATCGCGCCGTCGGATGTGGAATTGGCGAGATTGACATCATCCCATTATTGCTGTAAAATGCCTTTTTACAATGAGTTGGAGCGTTAATCCATGAGTTGGAGCGTTAATCCAATGATGATTTACAGGGCAAAAAAACGGCAAAAATTCAATATAATTTCTGTTTCCAGTGAAATAATCAAGGAATAAATCAAACGACTTATTTTCATGGCACAAATTCTTCTTGGCATTACTGGCGGAATTGCAGCATATAAATCTGCGATTTTAACGAGTCTTCTCCGAAAACATGGATTTCAAGTCGATGTGATAATGACACAGGCGGCGACGGAACTGATTGGCCCCAAAACATTTGAGTCTCTGAGTGGACGGCCTGTTCGGACTTCACTCTTTCATTCTGATCGTATTCATGCACACATCGAACTTGCGAGAGAAGCAGAACTATTTTGCGTCGCACCAGCAACAGCAAATATGCTCGGAAAAGCGGCAAATGGCATCGCTGATGACTTGCTGAGTACGACTTTCCTCGCTTTCGACGGCCCAATTTTGGTCGCACCTGCAATGAATGTGACGATGTGGCAGAACGCCGCCGTCCAGCGGAATGTCAAACGACTTCTCGATGATGGCATCCATTTCATCGGTCCCGGAACTGGCCAGCTCAGCTGCGGCGAAATAGGAGCCGGTCGAATGGCAGAACCGGAGCAAATCATCACCGAAATTGTGCGACTATTGCATTTATTCGGCGGAAAATAATGCTCCGAGAGTGGTTTCTTGCCAAAATCAAAACAGGCGAAGTATATCCAAATTTGTGCCATTTATGGATACAAACATGTTTGTTCATCGCATTGTTATGAAACTCAAAAAGACGATTCGAATACACCAGCAATGGTTTGACCGCAATAACGACAGCACGATTCCTCATCGAGAAATGTTTCTTCCAGAGAAAATCCTTGTCGGGTAAAAATTGTCTGATGACATTGTGGACACATCGTCACTGCTTGTTCATCGATATTGCCAACATAAACATATTTGAGACCCGCCGATTCAGCGATATTTTTTGCAGCAAAAAGTGTTTCTTTCGGCGTGCGTGGCAATGAAGTCGCACGAAATGCTGGACGAAATGCCGAAAAATGGAGAGGACGTTCTGCTCCGAGATTCTTAAAAATCCACTGGGACAGCTCACATAACTCCGCTTCTGAATCGTTCAAACCTGGAATCAAAAGAGTTGTTACTTCGAACCAAAAATCTCTTTTCTTTGCCAAATAGCAGAGCGTGTCCAAAACTGGTTCCAGCGATCCACCACAGTATTTTTGATAAAAAGAATCAGAAAATGATTTCAAATCGATATTTGCCGCATCAATCTGGTCAAAAAAACTGGGGCGAGCTGTTTCTGAAATAAAACCATTTGAGACGGCAAGAACTGACAGTGATTCTCGATGTGCAGCTTCGGCAATTGCGATTCCATATTCCATCCAAATTATTGGCTCGTTGTATGTCAAAGCAATACTACGACAGTCATGTTTTTTTGCTGCTGCGATAATTTCTTCCGGTGTCGATTGATGTGAAAGTATCGACAAGTCGTGGGACTGGGAAGTTGCCGCATTTTGGCAAAAACTGCACGAAAAATTACAGCCGATGCCTCCGAGCGAAAGCGTTTTACTGCCCGGCAAAAAATGATAAAACGGTTTTTTTTCAATCGGATCAACACACAATCCAGCGTGTCTTCCGATTGTCGCTAAAACAATTTTGTCATCCACATTTTGTCGCACACCACAAAATCCGAATTGATTTGGTGTGATGTTGCAAGAACGTGGACACACAGTGCAAGTTTTCAATGTCATTTTTTTACTGTTTTTTATTCATTTATGATGAAAACGGTGGCAAAATGCTGCTTTTGATTGTGGTAATTTTGTTCAATTCACCCGCCGATTGACATCGGCGGCTCGCCAAACGAAACAACAGCTTTCTACGAAAGCTGGCTAAACGGCGAAACAACCGCTTTTTGCGCCGTGTTCACAAAAGTGTGTGTTAAACATCTAATTGACGACCATCTGTTTTCATTCTATTGATCGTTCGGTCAGCACACGTCCTGCTTCTGCAACTAGAATCATCAGTCGATCAATAGATATTGTTTGCGGAGTTTTGGAACCAGCTTCGTGATGAATCCGCTCTTCAAAGACAGGGCCTTCCACGTCATCAGCTCCATAAGAAAGAGCAATTTGGGCGACCGATTCACCGAGAGTGACCCAATATGCTTTCAAGTGGGGAATGTTTGACAGAATAATCCGCGAAATTGCGATAGTTTTCAGTATTTCATGAACAGAAATAGATGGAACATCAATCTGTGTATTTGCTGAATGAAAAACGAGTGGAACGAAACTGTCGAATCCCCCCGTCTCTTTTTGTGCTTTTTGTAACATGAGCAAATGTGAGATGCGATCCTCAGGTGTTTCAATATGTCCAAAAAGCATCGACGCATTTGTCGGAATACCGAGTCGGTGCGCTGTTTGGTGAATATCGAGCCATTTTGCCGCGCTGATTTTTTTCGGGGAGATTTGATTTCGTATTTTCATATCAAAAATTTCAGCTCCTCCGCCGGGAAGACTTGATAAACCGACGGATTTCAAGTCGTTCAGTATCGTTTCAACGTCTGTTTTTTCGGATTCTGCAAAAGCATTTATTTCTACTGCGGTCCATGCTTTTAGTCGAAGAGTCGGAAAAGTAACATGAATCATTTCCAAAATTGTGCGAAACCACGAATATGGCAAATCTGGGTGAACGCTGCTGACAAGATGTATCTGCGTTGCTCCTTGTTCGACGAACGAAAGAACTCGTCGCATGATCGTTTTGTGATCGAGCAAGTAAGCACGAGGATCGTCTTTTTTGACTCCAAAAGCACAAAGTGGGCATCCAAGTCGGCAGATATTCGTCGGATTCAGATGTGCCGACTGGGTGAAATACGCTTTCTCTCCGTGAAAACGCCGCCGAATCAGAGTCGCCATTTTTCCGAGTTGATGCAAATCGCACTTGTGAAAAAGAAAGAGTCCATCTTCTAGTGAGAGCAGCTCATCATCTGCGATTTTTTGTTCAATCAAGTGCAGTGTCATCCGCTCAGTGTCATTCGTTTTGTGAAATCGCTCTTTCATGGATGCTAGTTTTTCGGGGAGAGGACTTCTGCGAAGCGATTTTTGAATTTCGCACAACTGTTTAGGTTCACAAAACTAAAGTCAATTTCTTGCATCCGTTCACGGATTTTGTGTGTTTTCGATGAATACCGCGATAAAACCGCCGACTCGTGTCGGCGGATCGCCAAACATGGACGCAAATTTTGCATTGCAAAAAATCTAAAACTGTGAACGCATACTCTTTTGTTAATTAGCATCGGGTGAAACCGGTGCGGCAACTGGCGCGGCGGTGTTCGGCACTGCTGCTTCTGGAGTTGGTGCGGGTGAAACCGGCGCGACAACTGGCGCGGCGGTGTTCGGCACTGCTGATTCTGGCGATGTTTCTGCCGGTGCTGGCACTTCTGGAGTTGTGCCATCTGGTGCAATTTTTGGTTGAAGTCCGAGTACGAGCATTTTCAGGTCTTCTTTTTGCGTGGCAGATTCAGGATTCGAATCTGGAAGAATTCGAGCGGCGGCGATTTGACCGGCAAATGTAACTCCGAGAAATTCGGGACCGAACATTTCTTCCATTTTATCTGGATCAAAAGCGAGCGAATCGGGCTTCGTCCATTCAACTGCATAATTAGGTGAGACGGAGACGAGCATCAAAGTCGTATTCGGAAATTTAATATCGAGCGGCTTCAATTCAGGATTCGAAAAAGGTGTTCCTGGTGAATTAAAGAAACGAATAATAGTATTTGGAATTTTCACTTCTTTGGAAAATGGACGAAAAATATTCGGCATCGATTCGAGCAGCAGTTTGTTTGTTTCGCCGTCCCACGATTCGTCCAGTTTGAACTTTTTATACAATTCATCAGCTCCGAAAAATGGGAGCATGGCAACTCGCCAACTCAAAAGAGGTGTGCCATCTTCCGCGCGAATATCGGCAGGAAATTTTTCATTTTGTTGATAATACTGGAGCATGGCACCGGCCAAAACTCGGATTTGTTCCATTCGTTGTTGCTGAAACTGCATTTCTTGCATCGCTATTTGCATCTCCGCCATCGCTTTCTTCTGTTTTGCAAGTCCTTCTGAAACGATTTTGTCAAAGTCTGCAAATTTATTGAAACTGAAATCGAAATGATTCCCACTCAACTGCAAACTGGTCGATTTCAGTGCTGAAATGGCGAAATCGACCGGAATCGGAAACGCCTGTTTGACTTCGTCTGACATCGATAAAAGTGTGGTTTGTCCTAATACGAGGAGTCCTTTGACAACTTCATCAAGCTCAGTGGCTCCCTGATCTGAAAGTGATTCGTACTTTAATTGCAAAATCGGCTTCGATTCGGCAGCAGAAAAATTGACCATCGCCGTCATCGCTTTCAGATTTTTAACAAACGCAGAAATAAATTGCGGAGAAACGCCATTATCGAGCAAAATCTGTCCAAAAAGGTTTGGATTGACACGATTTCCTTCAAGAGACACCACTAAAACGAGATCATTTGCTGCCAGATCAATTCGTTTCAAACGTTCAATAGCTCCACTTTTTGCCGATTTATCACTGAACATCGATTCAATGTCACTTCGAAGACCTTCTGCGAGAATGACGGTTCGATCATTTGGAAAAATGACGATTGACTGCGAAGGAATGGAAAAATTCGGCGGTGTCAAATCGTAATACTCAGATGCCCCCGATGTTCGTATGATTGATTTCAGCATTTCTTCCCGCTTTTCAGGTTCGACAGGAAGAAGCGGTGCCAGAAAATCGGCTTTTTGGATGGGTTCCAAAAATGTCAATTGAATTGTGCGACGACGAATGAGTACGTTTTTCGGGGTGTTATCGACATTTTTATCGCCATTATTCTGAGCCGATTCATTTTGGGATTCATTGTTTTTTTCCACATTTGAATCCGACGATTCTGGAGCGAGTGGAGCAGCGAGTGGAGCGGAAATTTGCACCGAGCGTGGCTCTGCATCAGCAATTACGAATCGTTCCAATTTTTCAAGATTAAAGGGAAAACTCAGAGTTCTTCCGAGAATTTCGGCGATCATCGCCTCATTTCCTTTTCCAATTGGCGAGCTAAAAAGACGAGCTGGTTGTCCAGAAACAACAAAAACCGGATCAGAAAAAAACCAGTGTGTTTCAAGTCCATTGTCGGAACCGAGTTTTTCAAAAAAGTCAGCATTTGGAAAAGGGACAGACGCTTCTTGATCTTCCGAATTCATCTTATTATTCGCCGCTTTTTTTCCGGAGCATCCACTTGATGTCACCAGCGAGAACGAAGCAATAGCAGTCAGAAGGAGAGCAATCAGCACGAATTGTGAGCGATTCAAAATGGCAAATAACATAGTTCCAAATGAAAAAAAGTGAGAGGTAAATTATAAAAAAAGGTTTATTTCGATTTCGCAGTTACATGTTTTAGCAAACCGAGATCGTTTCAGCAAGTCATGGCGCATTAGTCCCCGCCGGATATTTTAGTCTATTTTTGTGGTGCGAGTTGTTCATTTACCAAAATTTTCACGCAAATACATCACTGCACTTTCCCGAATTGATTAAAAAATGCTCTTTCTTCAAAAGACTTTTTTTTGTTCGGAGAAGGAACTGTTTCTGGAACACCCACTGGTAAAACGATGCGGACTTCTCGATCAGATGGGACGTTCAAAAGCCGACCAATTTGTGATGCCAATTCACCGCGCAGAACTCCATCGAGCCAGACACTCGCATATCCGAGAGCAGTGATTGACAAGAGCATGTTTTCTGTCGCGGCAGAACAGTCTTCGATGTAAAACGACGTTCCTTTGTAAACCGGATTTTTTTCACAGACACACACGATCATCGCCGGAGCTGTCTGACAGACTGGCTTTTTGATGCAGTGCCCCAGTTCTGCGAGCAATGTTGGATCATCAACTATGACGAATGATGTTGTTTGTGCATTACAGCCACTCGGTGCATCAATGGCTGATTGGACAATTTGTCGCAGATGCTCTCGTGGCACTTTTTGTGTTGTAAAATTGCCACGAAAACTTGCTCGTTTGCAAATGGTTTCAAAAAATTCCATCTTAGATTACTCGATTCGGTCCTTTTATTTGAATGTTTGACATGCCAAAATAACTTTTACAATTGATTCGTTCCCAGTATTTTGTCAACTCTTTCGTAATTGTTGCATCGGCACAGCAACTGATTATACTCGATTGATCACGGAGTTGTCAATCACTCTCTGATGAGCAGTCCGATGACAAATTTAGATGCGTTTCGCACAAACGTGTTGTTTTTATCGCGCATCAGCTTTCATAAAACAGTTATTTGTCAAATTTGTCAAAATTACCAAAATTGTTAATGACTTCTGGTGACTGTTCATGGAAGTGAAAGAGCGAGTGTGATGATTTTTTCAGCGAGTTCCGACTTAGTTCCATTGAAAGTTGCGCGAATTTCCCCAAAGTTATCATAAATGACAACATCAGCGGTCTCACTGTTCAGCGATGCCGGACCGTTTAACACCACAAAATCGCATTTCTTTCGGTGCAATTTTTCGAGTGCGTTTGTTTTTCCATTTTCTGTTTCGAGAGCAAATCCGACCATCCACTGCAAATCAGTTTTCATTTCTCCCAGTGCCATCAATATATCTTCGGTTTCTAAGAGTTTGATGATGGTCTCACTATTATTCTGAATTGATTTTTTAAGTTTTTGCGGAGCGACCTGAATTGGGCGATAATCACATGGGGCCGCCGCTCCAATGACACCGACACAATCAGTAAAGAAGCGACGCGACAATTCGAGCATTTCTTGTGTCGTTTCGACTCGGTGGACTTCGGATTTATCTGGATAGTTCAAACCGACGGGGCCAGTAATGACAATTGGAACACATCCTTTTTTCAAGACGGCCTCTGCGAGTGCGGCTCCCATTCGACCACTGGACGAATTCGATAAATATCGGACAGGATCGATATATTCCCGAGTTGGCCCAGATGTGATTAAAATGCGTGGTTCCATGAAAAAAGGAAAACAGTAAAAAGGAAAGAGGTTTAGTCGGCTTTCTGTTCAGCTCCGTTTCGTTTTGCGAAACAATTAAGCTATTCGCAGAAAGCTGTTGTTTCGTTCAACGAGCCGCCGATGTCAATCGGCGGGTGAATTGAAAAAATTACCGCGATTAAAAGCGACATTTTGTCACCGTTTTCAGTATTTCAGGAAAGTTCGGTTCGCATTATGACAAGTTTTAGTGTGTCGAGGAGCTGCGACAAAATGAATGGTTTGAATATAAATCCGATAACACCAGCTTGTTTGGCACGCGTGGTCACATGACCTGTGTCATATCCGAATGCCCGCATGAAAATAAATGGAATAAATGGAGTATCGGACTTTGAACATTCCACACGTTCTTCCGATTGGCAGCACAAATCGGATTTATGCGGCGATGTATGCTCTCGACATAAAAAACATTGCACCTCTTTGAAAAAAAGGAATGCCGACATGTCTTGCAGAGTAATATCGCTCAAAATGGCATCATATTTAGTCGTTTCAAGCATTTTGAGAGCACTTTCGCCAGTTGTTGCCGTTTCGACCACGCATCCATAATAAAATAGAAGGCGACTTAATTCGCGTCCAACCGACTCGTCTGTATCAACCATGAGAATGCGTTTGTTTCGCAGCATCGGATAATTATTACAGTCGGTCAACGATTTTGTTGTGGATAAATCAGGAACGATTTCTTCTCCATGTTTCTGAAAAACGCTCTGAATTTCTCGTGTATGCGATTGGATTTCCTGAAGTGCATCGACTAGAAGTTCAGGTGAATGATTTTTTTTCGTCCGCAAAAGCTCTGCGCACAGATTCAATATGTGGTTTAGTGGAGCGACGGAGTCGCTGTAAACCATTTCCAAACTTCGATAAGCAGAATCTTTTTGTTCGGAAACAAGGAGATCGAGTGTGTGAATCGCCTGCGCGACATCACTCGCAAAATACTCAAGTAATGGCAAATCCGAATCATTAAACGCTTTCTTTTTTTGACTTTCAACATTAAATGTCCCAATCACTTTGCCATGATGAATGAGCGGTGCTGTGATTGAACTCTGAGCACCAGGCATACCTGAAATGTAAAATTGATCTTCTGATGGCTCTTCCATTCGATAGTTTTTGCCGTGAAATGCGACCCAGCCCGTAATTCCATTGTCTTCCTGTCTGGCATACAAAACACGGTGCATCGCCTCTTCTGTCATTCCAATTGCCAAAAGCGGTTCGAGTAAACGTCCTTTTTTTTCAGAAATAATCCGAATTTCGATTGTGTCGAATTGCAAAATTTCCTTCGCATATTTTGCTATTTTAGCTCGCAAAATATCGACTCTTTCAGAATCGGAAAGTGAGTGAATATCTTCTTTCGAGAGGTCGGCCAATTCCTTCCCGGCATCACGAAGTTTTCCCCACTTAATTTCACCGATCTGCTGCTCTGTTATATCACGCAAACCGACCAAAATATGTTTTAGCGAGCCATCTTCTTGATAAACCGGCGAAGCATCTAGGTGAAAGTATCGACCTGTTTCCTTTTGGAATAAAAGCGTGTATGCGGTTTTGTTTTCATAGCGGACAGTCCGAAGTGGACAAAAATCAGGACCTAATATGGAAGGCCGACCAAGTGAGGCATAAAATTGCACTCCAACTATTTTATTCAGATCATCATGATTGCACCAGTCACCAAATTGACGATTACACCACAGTATTTTCTGATCAACATCGACCAAAGCAAATCCGAACGGAATGTTCGTCAACATATTTTCATCGAGAACATGTTGATAATGCTCTCCAAATAGGCTGAAATTTTGCTTGTCCATGACAATTGCACTGTATTGACATCGATTGATTTCCGTCAGAGCACTTGATAAATCGTCGCATTGATGAAAATCACACTGTGTCAAACTCTCCTGAAATGAACCAGAAATTAGTGCCGGCACAGAACCAACAAGGAGAATATGCTGTTTGTCATCATTTTCATTTGACTTCTGCGAACACTTCGCTCCATTTTCATTGTTAATAATCATTGATACAATACTGCGTGTGGAACAACAGGGAAAAAACCTCATTGGTTTTCAGAAACCGTTTTTACAAAGCCGCGCTTTTATGAAGCCGCACTGGGTCATAATATCCATTATATCTTATTTTGCATAATTTGCAAGGAATCGGCAAAATTATTGGTATGCGTTCACGGGTTTTGTTTATCGAGCCGGTGCGTGAGCACCGGCATTAAATCAACTTTTTCGCCAAAATTCAACTGCCTTGAAATTACATTTCCGAATCCCGTCGGGATTCAATAATGGTAGAAACACGAACATCAAAAACGTCAGAACCCCATTCGGGGTTCAATCGGTGACCATAATTCAACTCCGACGGAGTTGTGTGTTTTGGTGGGCAATTCGTTTCTACCATAACTGAACACCTCCGGTGTTCGGGGACGAATTCCGATGCCAAACAAAATCCGCCAACTAACGCCGGCGGCTCGATAAACGCGAATTTGCATTGTAAAAAATTCTAAAACCCGTGAACGCAGTCATTTTTGTTTTCAGACTGGCACATTTTTCAGTTTGCGTCGATGAAGTTGACGAGTAGGTGTAATTCTAGTAGAATGATACATCTGAGTTTTAGATGCCTGTTTCATTCACAGTAAAATTCACAGACGTACAATTCACAGACGACCCGATAAAAAATAAAACAAGTATACTTTATTTCATATTTCATGCGGCACATTCAATTATACGACACGACTTTGCGAGATGGTTCGCAGGCAGAAGGAGTCAGCTTTTCTCTTCAAGATAAACTGAATTTTGCTAAAAAACTCGATTCACTCGGATTCGATTTCGTTGAAGGCGGATTTCCAGGTTCGAATGAAAAAGATGCGGCATTTTTTCAGCAAATCGCCAAAATTCCACTGAAATCGACTTCGGTGTGCGCTTTTGGAATGACTCGCCGGAAAGGAATCGCCGCCAAAGATGATGCTGGTCTGCGTTCGATGCTCGATTCCAAAGCATCAATAATGACTGTTGTTGGCAAATCCTCCGTTTTTCAAGTTGAGCAAGTCATTCGTGCCAATCGAGACGAAAATCTCGAAATGATTGCCGACACAATTCGTTTTTTTCGTGAATCAGGGCGGCGAGTTTTTTTTGATGCCGAACATTTTTTTGATGGCTGGAAAGACAACGCTCATTATTCGCTCGAAGTTCTAAAATGCGCCATCGAATCTGGGGCGGAAATGCTCGTCCTCTGCGACACAAATGGCGGATCAATGCCGGAATTGATTAGTGACACGGTCCGTTCATTATCAAAAAAACTCGGTTTTCCAATAGGAATTCATGCTCACAACGACTGTGGACTCGCAGTTGCCAATTCACTCGCCGCAATTGATGCCGGAGCTGTTCAGGTGCAGGGAACGATCAATGGAATCGGAGAACGATGCGGAAATGCCGATCTGATTGCAGTCGCGGCAAATCTCGCTCTCAAAAAAGAAGGGGCATATCAAGTATTATCGCCTGATTCAAATGCCGCTAATTCCGCACTTGCTTCACTCACCGAATTTTCACGCTTTGTGTATGAAATGATCAACTGGCATTTACCAAACAACACCCCTTTTGTCGGAAAAAGTGCTTTTGCACACAAAGGGGGAATGCACGTCAGTGGAATCGCTCGGCAGTCGGCTGCTTATGAGCACATTGCCCCAGAATTGGTCGGAAATGAACGGCGAATTCTGGTCAGTGAGCTTTCTGGAAGGTCGAATATATTGGCGAAGACGAAGAATCTGAATATCGAACTCGATTCGGCAACTATCGAAAAAGTCCTCGACGAAGTTGTTCAAAAAGAGCGAGATGGTTATCAATTTGAAGCCGCAGAAGGTTCGTTCGGACTTGTTGTACGTCGTTGTACCGGCACTTTTCATGAACATTTTCATCGCCTGAATTATCAAACACACGTCGAATCAAACCAACATGGTGTTTTGGAGACAGTGGCGACAGTGAAATTGCAAATTGGAGATGTAATTCGGCACGAAGTTGCGGAGGGAGACGGCCCTGTTAGTGCGCTCGATGCGGCAATGAGAAAAGCACTCCTCCCATATTATCCTGCACTGCAAGAGATGCGGCTCATCGATTTCAAAGTGCGTGTCATAAATTCAGAGGCGGCGACATCTGCGGCGGTTCGTGTCGTTATTGAAAGCGAAGACAAAGACGCTGTTTGGGGCACAATCGGGGCAAGTACGAATGTGATCGAAGCAAGTTGGATCGCACTGGTCGATAGTATCGAATACAAACTCCACAAAGACGAT
>JBOFGF010000055.1:0-6581 GCA_051649005.1 Thermoguttaceae bacterium
CCATTTTAACATTTTGGGGCATTTTTGCGATAATATTCGTTTTCATTTTCAAGTTCCTTTGTGAAAAAGTGTGAAAAAAGTGTTGTTTAGTCACGTTTCGTAGAAACGTGTTGTTTTTATGGCACAGCAGCGGCATTTACGAAACAGCACAATTTGCATTGTAAACAAATTATTGAGAATAGCAAGAGAAAAAAGAGAAAGCAATCGAAGTTTTTTTCGCAAACAATTTTGTTCCGTTTTTACAGTATATGCTAATTTTGCGATTTATACCGAAAATAGTGAAAATGTCGAAGTGTATTCAGTATTTTACGATTATTTTCCCAAAAAATATCGAGCATCTGTGAATTAGAAGCTATGTTTATATGTTGATTTGTCAAAATAGGTCGGTCTCTTGTTTCAATTTATGGTACATTTCAAATGAGTAAGATATTTACACAGCGTTCTGCCTTTTTAAGTTTTGCTCTTTTAGCAGCAATGGCATTTGCGACAATAGGAATTTCCGCTCCTGTTCCACCGCCGCCGAGAAATCCCCAGTCATCGGAGTTGGCTGAAAAAGGGCAGTTTCGACCATTTGTGCCGAATCGTTCATTTCAAGTCGAACGATCCGCTCCGGCTGATTCGCATTCGCCGATTCATTCGATTGCTCCGTCCAATCAAGTGGTTTCGCCTCGTACATTGATGCCACAGGAAGCAGCAGGACTCCAAGACGGATTTTTGTATCCCGATCCGCGCACGATTCAAGTTCCGTCGAAAAGAACCACCGGAAAAGCAGCAAATCAAATCCCAGCCGACAGATATGCGCGCATTTCGGAGTTAGAACGAGAATTGCGAATGTTGCAAGAAGTGTGTGATTGTGCCAAAGAATCTGGTAAATGTCCTCTTTGTGTTGATGATCCGAAAACGCCGTGCGGAGAATGTAAAATGTGCAAAGCAGGTTTTCCGTGCGAAAAAGTTCTTTGTCGTCATTGTGTCCAGCCACGAAGTTCGAATATGTGTAACTCCTGCGATTTGGCGGGGGGCGACGAACCGTGTGGAACATGTGATGCGTGTCGTGAACATCGGAGTGATCCCTGTGAACACGCCGACGACGGACATGGGCCGCGCGGAGAATTTAATCCGTATAACGAACCTCGACTTTTTTCGACATTGCCTCGTCCGGTCGTCGATCTATTTAATGATGGGGCCAGAAAGTTTCCGATCTATTACAATCCGGCCCCATATTATAGACCGACTTGGAATCCTTCGACTTTTGTCGGATATGCACGTCCATATACATTTCGCTGGTCATGTCCACTTTGTTACAAAAATCCGTGTCAATGCGACAAACCCGGATTTGCTGGACAAGTTCCGTTTGCCTATTCGTGCAAATTTTGCAATCGAAATCCCTGTGCATGTGCGGAAGATATTTGCGACGTGACAAAGCCGATGGAACCTCGTGGTCGATCCAAAGCAATCACTGAAATGCGAGGTGAATCGAGTGCCGTTTCAAGCCGCGCAAATCGATCATCGCAGGAAGTATCACCACAGACATCATCGAGAGAGGAGCGGTCTCCCGGATCGGCACTCAGAGACGAAGATGAGTCAATACCTTCTCAGTTGAGAAATCAGGATGCGATTCAGGATGCTCCGAATTCGACGAATCCGAGCACGACACCAGCAGATACACCACGAAGGGAACGCCGGCGACCTCTCGTTCCTCTCGACTCGCCGCCTGATACAAGTGGAGCCAGCCCAGTTTCAGAAACGGGAACGATCAATTAAGTAGTCGTAAACGAATGACATTGCCAATTGATATGCGTTCACGTTTGACGAACCGCCGACGTTTGTTTGGCGAGCCGCCAACGTAAGTTGGCGGGTGTATTAGGCGAGCCGCCGGCGTAAGTCGGCGGTGTATTTGGCGAGTCGCCATGTGTATTTGTTTCAATAAATAATTCTTGCAAATGAAATATTGCCAATTTCTGACTCCGACATGAGTCAATAACGGTGACCATTATTCAACTTCTCACGGAGTTGTTTGTTTTTGTGGGCAATTCGTTTCTACCATTCTTGAACGCCGTCGGTGTTCGGGAACATTGAACGTCTCCGGTGTTCATGAACCAATTCCGATGGGGACGGAAATGCCAAAGTTAATTTTTGTGTCCGTTCACGATTTTGCCAAATAACGGCGACAAAAACAACACGTTTCTACGAATCGCAGATAAACTTGTTAGTGGACTGGATTTTTCGTCTTGTAAATTTGCCGCTAATGTGATAGAATGCGTTCACAAAGTAAATTAGAAAACCATTGACGAAAAAGCTGCCGACGTCGCCGCAGGTAAACCGGTGAAAATGTCATGGGAAAAGCAAACTGTTTCTGACAATCGGGCAAATTCACAGTGTCGAAAAGTAACAAAAATTACCTTTTTTATAAGATTATGAAAGCATTCCCCTTTTTTGCATCGTGTTTGATCTCATTTGTGTTGTTCACTGGAACTATTTGGAGCCAAGAAAATGGCGAAGTGACAAGTGTTCCTGATTTCGAGAGCAAAACGGACAAAATTTACACGTTTGATCCTGAAATTGTCGCATCGGCAGATCCGAATAATCCGGGAATGACTTGGCTTGATCGCGCCACTGATGAAAAATTGACCGCCGAAAGTATCGATGATCTTGGGCGTGTTATTTTTCTCTGCAAACAAGCGAAAGAAAAAGGGCTCAGTCCCGATAATCTTGATTTTTGTAATCAGCTAATGGCGGCGGCGCAAATACAGCGAGCTCTCATTATGTCGCAAAATCTTGTGAAAAATCAGGAAAAGGCTCTTCCCGCAAATTGGAAAAATGAGCGAACAAAAATTTTAGCAGATTTGGAAGAAGCGGTGTCTGTCATCAAAAATCAGCCGCTCCCATTTTTGCGAATCGCGCAATTGCAATTATTGCCGGAAGGTGACAAAAATCGCGCACTGACCGCTTTGCAAGAAGCCGAAAGCAAAGCAAAGGGAGAACCGGGAATTTTTGCCGAAATTTTGCTCCTCAAAATTTCTCTCGAAACCGACCCCGAAAAACAGGAAAAAATGATCGCCGCAATTGTGCAGGATCATTTTGATCCACAATTGCTCCTCGCACATACGATGGCTCTGATCGAACTGAAACGATTCGATGGCGCACTGAAAGTGCTTCGATCAATTCTGGAAAAAGAGCCAGAAAACATTCCCGCTCTCGCCACTTCGTATGACTTGCTTGTCGGAATGGAAAAATATGAGGAGGGACTGCAAGTTCTCGATTTATTGGAAAAAGCATCACAAGACGAAAACATTCCGATGCTTCGTATCCGACTCCTTGTACGAATGAAAAAAATGGAGGAAGCAAATAAGATGCTTCGTGAACTCCGCGAAAAATCCCCTGAAAACATCCCTCTTTTGGCTCTGTCTTTCGACTTACTTCTCGAGTTGAAACAATATGACGAAGCTCTGAAAATCCTCGATCTTTTAGAAGCAAAGGCATCAGACGAAAATGTCCCACTGATGAGGGCCAAACTTTTGGCGCAAATGAAACGAGTTGATGAAGCCATCGAAATTCTCGATCAGCTTCGCAAGAAAAACCCTGATAATGTCGGTATTCTTCTTCTGCGCTCCGGTCTGTTTCAAGAAAACAAGCAGCCTGATCGGGCACTGGTTGATTTAGATGCCGCTCTCAAAATGCTCCCGAAGCATCCACTGATTCTTCTCGAAAAAGGGAAAATTTTGGTGGCACTGGAGCGATATGAAGATGCAAATGCTCTCGCTGATGATTTTTTGGCAGACCATGTTGAAGCGGATGAATTCCGTTTACTCAAATTGCAAATTTGTCTGGCACAAAAAAACTTCGATGGGGCAATTTCACTTGTCAAAGAATTTCAGCAAAAAGCACCTGACAACAAACTCTTTCAGGTAATGCTTGCTCAAATCCTTTTTGAACAAAAAAAGATGACCGAATCGCTGGAACTCCTGAATAAATTGCTGGAAAGCGACGCAGTAAACATTGACTTGCTCCGCATTAAAGCACAAATTATGATTTCGACTGGTCGGCACAAAGAGGCCGCCGAACTTTTAGAGAGCGTTTTGAAGGAAGATTCTGAAGATGTCGTGTCGATCAATAATCTCTCGTGGATACTTTCAACCTCTCCGACTGACGAGATTCGAGACGGCAAACGGGCACTTGAACTGGCAACCAAAGCCTGCGAAATGACCGATTATCAAAAGGCATACATTTTGAGCACACTGGCGGCGGCGTATGCCGAAATTGGTGACTTTGAATCAGCTCTGAAATGGTCGCAGAAAAGCATCGACCTTTCGAGTGAAGATGACACGCTCAAAGATCGAGTTGATGATCTAAAAAAAGAACTCCAGTCATATCAGAAAAAGGAACCTTTCCGAGAACTAACGAGCGAAACGGAGAACACTCCGACAAAATAGAATGAACAAAGCGCACGTTCAGCATTGATAATGGAAACTATGCGATTGTTTTCGCGCCGCCGTTCATGGTTTTAGTTTGACGAGTCGCCGACGTAAGTCGGTGCTGTATTTGGCGAGCCGCCAACGTAAGTTGGCGGTGTATTTGGGCGAGCCGCCAACGTAAGTTGGCGGGTTTGTTTGGCGAGCCGCCGGCGTAAGTCGGCGGATTTGTTGGGCTTTCTGCGTCGTGACTTCAGAAATTATTGGCGAAGCTTTTCATTTTAGTCGCCATACTACTTGCTGTCATCGTCATCTTCCCAGTCTTCTTCGTCATCGTCTTCATCCTCTTCGTCTTCGTCCCAATCATCGTCTTCATCATCATCCCAGTCTTCATCGTCGTCTTCGTCCCAATCTTCGTCGTCCCAGTCATCGTCTTCGTCATCTTCTTCGTCTTCGTCATCTTCTTCGTCTTCATCATCTTCCCACTCTTCATCATCTTCGTCTTCATCATCTTCCCACTCTTCATCATCATCGTCTTCGTCCTCATCTGCGGCAAGAAATGCAGAACCATTCAACAGCGGAAATCGTTTCGGCATCGTCCATTCGGTGAGGTTCGTTTGTTTAATGGTATTTCTAAAAAACGTCAAAGTCATAGTCACGGCA
Organism: Thermoguttaceae bacterium; assembly: GCA_051649005.1. Taxonomy (GTDB): domain Bacteria; phylum Planctomycetota; class Planctomycetia; order Pirellulales; family Thermoguttaceae; genus WRKP01. The sequence goes on from JBOFGF010000055.1 coordinate 5,073, forward strand.
ACACTCCTGTACAAAAAGGATACAAAGTTGAAGGAACAATTAGTATCGATGTTGGTGCATCGAAACAGTACAGACGCACCACACTCCTTTATTATCTCTGATATGTCAAGAAAAGAAAGATAGGGGGGAGTCAATTTTTACTTTTTCGACTGTTTTTTTTTACTACTTGACTCCGAATCGCCACAAAAAAATAAATTTTGATGTTTTTTTGATGTTTTAGGCAACTTTTCGTTCGGCAAGACCAGCAGAATTGTCCTTGTTGACATACAAAATTGACATAGAATCGACATCCGATGTAATTTTGTCGTTTGTTACCGATTTACGACAAGATCGCTTTTTAGGCCAAATGCACTCTTTGAGATATGTAAGTCCGCACAAACGCCCAAATAAAAACGATTCCAGAAAGCTTGATTTTTGTGAACCGCCCACTGTACTAGAAAAATGACGGACAAGATCACCAAAAAATGATGAAGCGTGAAAAGCGAGACTCATAAATGAATGATGCCTCCCAAACCAACGAAAATAGAGCCGCTCCGTCGTCGTTCCAAGCAAAAAATGCGAATCGGTCGGAATCCACTGTGGACGCACAGTCAATCGAGTAGTCGAATCAAACTGAATTTTCCATCCTTTTCGGCGAGCCACCAGAGTCGCATCAATATAAGAAAATTGCTGTAAAAGTGTCGGATCAAACAATCCTAAATCGTCTAATAACGCTTTTCGGAAAAAAACTGCGGACGAATGGGGCGCAATTGCTGTGCCGGGAATGTCTTGTGACAGGGAACGTCGCACTGTTTTGATGTGTCCACTTGCTTGATAGGAAACCCCGTGTGCAAAAATTCGATTCGATTTTTTGCGGTCATAAACCACAGGAATAACGATCCCGACCTGAGAATCGGCGAAATTCATAATCGCCTCATCACAACATGTTTGTGTTATTTCGACTCCAGGAGAAATAATAAAGACGATTTCATATTTTGCTTGACAAATAGCCTCATTGATCAATTCGATGCGACTCATCTCCTGCGACATGGGAAGATAATGGACACCATCATCCGATGTATTCCACGCATCTGAGTAGTCTGCTCCGTTTGCGACGAGAATTTCCGTGTCACTAGAACGATGCAGCAAAACCGAGGCAAGTGTTTCTTCAAACGCCTCCGTCGGAGTTTTGCGACAAAATGGAATTAGGACAGTTAAACCAGCCACTGCTGTAAAATCCTCGATTGACTTCGTGATGTCTCTTTTTTCGGTAGTTATCGGAGCCTTTTTGGGGGAGACCCCTCATACTCTTATCGGACAGTCCATGCCCACCTCTTGACTGCTTTTATCAAACTTGCACATTCTTTTCAAGTATACATTCAATGATGTTGAAATTTCCTGATTATGCCGGATTAAGGGGCGAGTGAATTTGGAGAAAATAGAAAAATTGGTATAGCAATCAAACGTAAAATATACCACAATCCACCTATTGTCAAGCAAAACAAAGAGGTGAACTGTGGCAAAAAGAAC
>JBOFGF010000056.1:0-4935 GCA_051649005.1 Thermoguttaceae bacterium
CAATATCTTCTTCGACCGGATGATGAGTACATGACTCGGCAATGAGAACTTTGGAGCCGGGGCGGAGTGCGCCAATTTGGCGAGCACCGCGCACCATTGTAGTAATGTCCCCTTTTTGACGCGCAAAAAGAATAGAAAATGAGGTCAGTGGAACTGAATCGGGCGTTTCTGCGGCGATTCGTCCAAAAGCCTGCGAGTCGGTAATAACCAAATCAGGAGGGGAAACCAGTCGAGCAAGTGATTTACGAAACGAAATATCTTGAACGACAAAAGCCGTTTGATGATTATCGAGCAATTCACGAATTGTCTGCACTTGTGGCAATATGAGACGACCTTTGGGAGCGGCTTTGTCGATGGGAATAACCAGAACAACAACGCCATTCGGTGGAAGTAAATCCGAAACAATCGGCGGTGTTATTGCATCCTCTGGAAGAATTTTGAGAATCGCAGACCGAAGATCGGCCATATTTTTTGTTACAATTCCTCCTTTTGCAGAAAAAAGAAGATATGAAATTGTCGATGCTTCCAAACGATTTTTGGTACTCGGCGTGATTAAAGCTAAATCAGATTTATTGATGATAAACAGAAACGGAATTTTGCGGCGATTCAATTCCGCAAAAAGACTTTCTTCAAATTGCGTGATACATCCATCCGATTCGACTTCACTGGAAACGACGAGTGCCACATCTATTCGGTCCAATGTATTCCATGTTTTTCTGACTCGCTGCTGACCCAGTTCGTCCACGTCATCAATTCCAGCAGTATCAACAAGAAGAACTGGGCCGATCCCGAGGAGTTCCATAGGTTTTTCAACCGGATCGGTCGTCGTTCCAGGTATATCCGAGACAATCGACGTTTCTTGCCGAGTCAGAGCGTTTACCAGCGAGGATTTGCCGACGTTTCGCCGCCCAAAAATTCCAATATGAAGCAAAAAACCTTTCGGCGATCTCAAAAATGAAGACGTATTTGATGTCATATAAAAAAGTGTGTCCGCTCACTGGTTTAGATTTTTCGCAATGCAAAATTCGCATCCATGCTGTAAAACAAAGGTTTCAATAATAATTGAGTTGCTCTGAAATGGCATCGGTGCTGCTTATAATACGCCTAATTGTTACTTATACCAGAATTGTATTCGACAATTTTTGCCCAATTTATCGACCCGTCTTTCATGCAAAATTCTTGTGAAAACTCAAGAGTCATTTTATTTAACATGTTACTATATGCCATCTTAAATTCATCATTATGCAGCTTTGCTTGATGTCCAAGCGGTTCGATAATATCAATATAAAGTCGTTCGTTTCCAGAAATAAATTCCCAAAACCGTTGTCCGCACAATTTTTGATAATCGCCTTTGTCATAATTTTTGCCTTTTCCGTAACAGCATCCATTTATTGCTTCAATATTTAGCCTCGACTGGCTCGTTCTCAATGTTTTCTTTGCTTTTACAAAATCGGCTCTCATTTTTGCAATTTGGCTGGAATTACCCCAATTCGGACCTGATTTTATGTTGACAATATATCGGACTCCATCATTATCAAATTCCAAATCAATTCCACCAATTCCAGATTTCCACCCTTTGTATACTTTTTCGTTGATGAAAATAGCCAGCCCTTCAATCCAATTGCCGAAAACTGTTTCTTCATTTGATGAGATAAAAGCATCTGCGAGACTTTGTACAATTTCCGAAGCGGTCAAAATATTTTTTGCCTTAAACATATACGGATTTTTCTTGCGAAGCAATTTCTTTTTGAGTTCCATTTTTTGTAGACATTCGACACGACGTTTGTGAAAATCTCCAATATTATCTTCAACATATTTCACAACATCTCCAATTTTTAGCGATTTCATTGAAAAAGTATCCTCTCCGTTGTTTGGGTAGAATTTTGCACCAAATCAAAATATTCTGGGACGATTTCAATACCGATAGCTTTTCTATGCAAGCGTTTGGCAACACGAATTGTCGTGCCTGATCCCATAAATGGGTCGAGAACAACATCACCTTCTACTGTGAAAAGTCGTATAAACCAATCAGGTAACGATTCAGGAAAAGCCGCACTGTGCTGTTTGTTTGAACACTCAGTTGCAAGATGTAACACATTTGACGGATACGCTTTATCTCTATCAAGCCAATTTGAAATGTTTTTCCCAAATCCGCTTCCGACACGAGAAGTATCACGAATCCGGTCTGTTTCGCTCAAATTTTTTAGTCGAGTTTTTCCCCAATCGCCAACGGGGATCATCACTGCGTCTTGATACATCGCAAACTGTTTCGTTTTATTGAACTGAAGCAATCTTTCCCAAGCATCTCGAAATCGATTTGGCCATTTTCCTGGATAGCAATTTTTCTTGTGCCAAATAAATTCTTCTGTCCAGAGCCATCCCTGCTTTCGCATTGCCAAAATCAACTCAATGACGTAAGTATTTCGTTCTCCGTTATTTGCTTTTTCTTTTATGTTCAAAATAAAAGTCCCAGTGGGCTTCATAACACGGTATATCTCTTTCGCAATAGGCAAAAACCAGTTTACATATTCGTCAGGATGAATGCCGCCATAAGTGTTTTTTCGCTGGTCTGCATAAGGTGGTGATGTGACGACCAAGTCAACACTATTGTCCGAAATGTCTTTCAAAATTTCTTCACAATCACCGAGATATAATTTTGGCTTGAAACTCATTTTGTTTTCTTACATTAAATATTATTGTTTCTGATGGCAGATCGCATCCAATTCTTCAAAAAATGATGGAAATGTTTTGTTCGTACATTTGGGATCATAAATTCGCACGCCGGGAAGTCGAAGACCTGCCACTGCAAAACTCATTGCCATTCGATGATCGTCATACGTCGAAATACTGGCGGGACGAAGAACTTCGGGGGGAACAATGCGCAGTCCATCTTGGCGTTCTTCGACTTCGGCTCCGAATCGTCGTAATTCTCTGGCAAGATCAGCGATCCGGTCTGTTTCCTTGAATCGAACATGTTCAATGTGAGATATGTTCGTTTCTGTTTCGGCAAAAAGAGCGACGACGGCAAGTGTTTGAGCCGTGTCACTGAACGCATTCATATCGACAGAAATGCCGCGCAGTGGAACACCGAGTTGTCTCGAAACTGTTATCGAATCGACATTCCAAATGACTGTGCATCCCATTTTTTCCAAACAATCGACAAAAGCGATGTCTCCCTGACAACTTTTATTGGAAAGTCCCTGCACTGTCACATCGCCGCCGCAAATCGCCGCCGCCGCAAAAAAATATGATGCCGCAGAAGCATCCGGCTCGATGTCGTAAATGCCAGGAGAAATGTATTTATTTCGGTTCAGCTCGATATTTTGATTCGGCTCGATATTTCGGTTTAGCTTGATATTTTGATTCGACTCGATTTGCTGGGGCGGACTTTGATGCAATAACGGTTCCTGAAATGTAGTTTGTGGAGATGAATTCTGCTGAAATTGAGTTTGTGGAGAAAAGTAAAACGATTCAAAGTCGCCATGAACAATCGGCTTAATTCCGAATGCGTGCATCATTTGAAGCGTCATTGCAATATATGGACGTGAAACTAATTCGCCGTTTACTTTGATTTCGATGGGACAAGTCGAACTGGCAAGTGGGGCCGCCATCAACAGCGCACTTAGAAATTGGCTCGAAACATTTCCACAAATTGCGGCGCATCTTTTTTGCGACTTCGGTAATTCTGATTGCAAATCGTTTGGATTCTGATTTTTTGATTGCTCAAATGCACGAATTAAAACAGGTGGACACCCATTCTCAAATTCACAGCAAACATTGGCACCGAGTTCGGTCAGTGATGTCACCAGATCGCTGATGGGTCTCTGCTGCATTCGTGGTTTGCCGCTGATACGATATGAACCATTTGAAAAAGCCAGCATCGCAGTTAGAAAACGAGCCGTAGTTCCACTGTTTCCGACAAAAATATCGGCCTCAGAAACGGGAATGGCTCCGCCGGCCCCCAAAATGGTCATCGTTTTCGTATTAGAATTATGAGCTAAGTGGAGACCGAGTTGTTGTAGTGCCGAGAAAAGGAGATGCGTGTCTTCTGAATCCAAAACGCCGCGCAAAACCGTTTCTCCTTTGCACATTGCCGCCAAAATGAGAGCACGATTGGTCATACTTTTCGAACCCGGCGGGCGAACAGTGGCACGAATGGAATGCGTACAAGGAATGATTTCACGAAAATCCAGAAAAGATGTGGATGGCACCGAATCCGTCATTGCTTTTATTAGAAAGTGAGTTATGTAAGAGTTATGCAAAAAGGGAATTGTACAGAAAACAATGCCACAAAACGCAAATAATATCTGCCCCAATTGTATCTGACTTGCCGTTTTCCGTCAATGCGACGATTATTTGCTCAGTACACACAGACCGGCAACAAGTTTTCGGTTTTGATAAAATTGACGAAATAACAGCCGGAAAGGAGGTGCGAAGCACCGCATTGACGGTTTATTTTTCGCACAGAGGCACGGAGGACACAGAGAAGCGGAAATAAATCCTCCGTGAACCCTGCGCCTCTGTGAGAGAAAAAAATTCCAACCATTCAATAAAAGCCGGAAAGGAGGTGCGAAGCACCGCATTGACGGTTTATTTTTCGCACAGAGGCACGGAGGACACGGAGAAGCGGGAACAAATCCTCTGTGAACCCTGCGTCTCCGTGAGAGAAAAAAATTCCAGCCGTTCAATAACAGCCGGAAAGGAGGTGCGAAGCACCGCATTGACGGTTTATTTTTCGCACAGAGGCACGGAGGACACGGAGAAGCGAAAACAAATTCTCCGTGAACCCTGCGCCTCCGTGAGAGAAAAAATTCCAGCCGTTCAATAGAAGCCGGTTTATTTTTCGCACAGAGGCACGGAGGACACAGAGAAACGGAAACAAATCCTCCGTGAACCCTGCGCCTCCGTGAGAGAAAAAATTCCAGCCGTTCAGTA
>JBOFGF010000057.1:0-3562 GCA_051649005.1 Thermoguttaceae bacterium
TAGTTGATAACTATTTTGTCAATTTATTCCAGGTGATCAAAGCCGCGATTCCACCGACGACAATGTCTGCGAGAATAATGGCAGGAATTTGAAAGGAAGATTTGGCCAAAAGACCTGAATAAACGAGTCCGAAACTGACGAACATGACAGAAAAATTGAAGGCGACAATGGTCGTTTGCAGTCGATTTTTCTTCTCCTCATCAGTCATTGGCTCATTCGATTGCCGTGATTCATTTGTTTTCTTTGATGCGGATGCTGTTGTTTTATTTGCCGTTTTTTGCGTCGTCTGATTAGTTTTTGTTACAGCGACTTGAACAGCATCTCGTGGATAGTATTTGATAATGGCGGCGTTAATTTCGGCGGGTGTACAAATAGTGCTTCGCACAGGCATATCAAAGAGCATCCGCAGTTCTTCTTCGACATCGGGATTTACAGGGCGCGGCGATGCCAGTAGTAATTGGTTGCCATCAATCATGAGTGGCACAAACGAATGTTGTCGTGCCGTATTGGGATTTATCTGCTGGGCAATTGTATCATCAATACCAACATCTTCGACGCAGACAAATGGAAGCCCAATTGATTCGGCAAACGCCAACATTACCACTTCAGGAGGCGCAATTTTCTGTTGCAGCACAGCTTCGTGGAGGTCTATTCCGACGGCATCGGCATAATTTTTCACCGATTTTAGTCGTTCAGGCGGGACCACATTATTTGCAACAAGAATATCTTCAATTGATCGGCGAGCTTTTGACGTTTCAATTTTTCGGCCCAATGAAATATCGTATTCGAGTTTTCGAGTTGAGTCGGTCAGACAGAGCATTCCCTTTGCCAGCTCATTTAGTAATTTTTGGGACTCTGCGATATATTCGCCAGACGCATATTTTCGTACATGCGCATTTAATTTTTTGTAATAATCTCGAATAACAGCGGGATTATCTTCGAATGGCTTCAATTTCAGAAGCTGATAATAATTGAGTGGACGGTTCGTGTCTTGAATTCCGAGCCAGTCTTTATAAACATCAATGGGTGCTTTTGCCATGGTAAAATGAAATAAAAAAAGGTGGAAATACACGACAAGTGAAAATCACGAATAAAAAGCAATATCAATCACGCAATTCCGTTCGCTTTTTCGTATTCAAGTATTTGGTCTTCCATTTTGAGTGTGAGTCCAATATCATCAAGTCCTTCCATGAGACAATGTTTTCGAGATGCGTCGATTTCAAAGTGAATTGCAAGTCCACTTCCATCTGAAATTTCTCCTTTTCGCAGATCGACAGTAAGCGAAAGTGGCCGATTTGCTGCTTCCATTTGAAATAATTGTTCTATCTGGTTTTCGGAAAGTCGAATCGGTAATATGCCATTTTTGAAACAATTATTGTAAAAAATGTCGGCAAAACTTGATGCGATCAGGACACGGAATCCATAATCTGCCAGTGCCCAGGGAGCATGTTCACGAGAAGAACCACATCCGAAATTTTTTCGGGCGAGCAAAATCGTCGCCCCAGCATATTCAGGTTTATTGAGTTCGAAATCGTGATTTGGACTCTTACTTTCGTTGATATATCTCCAGTCATAAAACAAAAATTCGCCGAAACCGGTCCGTTCAATTCTTTTCAAAAATTGTTTCGGCATGAGTTGATCAGTATCAACATCGCTTCGATCCATCGCAGCAACGATTCCTGTGAGTTTGGTAAATGCTTTCATAATTTTCTTTTCTATGAGATGTGTCTACTGAGCGCGGCTGGATTGAAATCAATGGCCGCTAATAAGATTTCTCCAAGTTTTACTGAAAACGGTAACAAAATGGTGAGTTCAACGAAACAATCTTGTTTTTGTAAAACAACAGCTTTCTACGAAAACTGGCAAAACATCGAATTTCGTGCCGTTTACAGTATAATAAATTTTAAGTTTTGCTTATGATGTCGTTTGTGAGGCATTGAAACACAGAGCGGCCAAAACGGGATATTCACCATCGACGACGACTTTGCACATGACAGTTTCAAGAACTTGTGAGTCATCAAACTGCGGCATTCCAAAACCGAGTTCAGGAACCGTCAGAGTAAACTGGCCTCCCATTTCTTCGAGCAGAATCATTAAACGTCCTCCGAGCACATTTGTCAATTCAGCAACAATATCACGAACAATCGAATTTTCAAGTTGAAATTCTTCTCCCGCATACATATTCTGAGCGAGTGCATTTGCAAGACCTTTTGAAACTATGAACCAAACAGAATTGATGTCAGGCGAATTGACACTCATTCTTGCCCAGCACCAATCTTCCTGCGTGGCAACAAGATAATCGAAGTCGATTTGCTCTGGCTCCATTCGGACAGTTTCGGCCTGCGTGTCGAGAACTTTTGTATCTCCCCATGGATCATTTGCTGGGAGAGGCATTGCTCCATTTCCCCAAGTAGCACCTTCGGAAGGAGGCCCCCATGGGTCTTCTGGTGCGGGAGCTGGCATCGACGAAGATGTATCATCCCCCCATCCACTTCCTTCTCCGGCAGAAAGCGTCGTGTTCGAATCAAAATCATCACTTTGCTGTGAGATGTCCTCATTCCCTACTTTTAGTGAACAAGGAATAACCTCGGCGAACGCCATAGTTTCGAGAGTTTCTCGAACGGCGTTAAAAAGAAGTTGTCCGCAATTTTGTGGGAGCATTTGTCATTCCTCTGGTGTTTCTGAAGTTCCATGTAAAATTTCATTGACTCGATTAATCGCATCAACAAGAATTGGAGGACTGATCGGTTTTGAAAGAATTCGGGTCACTCCAAGTTCCGTCAATTCCTGTCTCTGCTGCTCGTTTCCAGCACTTGTCACCACCAAAACCGGAGTTCCGCTGAGACGAGGACTGGCCGAGATTCGTCGCATCAATTCAATACCATTCATGTTTGGCATCGTCAAATCGGTAACAAGAAGGTCAGCTTTCACTTCCTTCATTTTCACGAGAGCTTCTGTCCCGTCTGATGCCTCAAAAAAGTTGGCATCACCGAGTCCCGCAATTTCGAGACACCTGCGAATGAACATGCGAGCCAGTGCCGAATCATCTGCAATCACGATATTTTTTAACATTTTTTTATAATTCCCAGTCAGGTCTGCCGGGGCATGAAAGGATAATACGACCGGAATCGCGGTACAAAGTCACGGTGCGACTATGCGATCCCCCGACATCCTCGGCGACGGCACCCAAACCGAACTGCCAGAGGATTTTTTTGGCGGCCAAAACATTCCGTTTTCCAATATTAAAGGTGTTTGTTGGATCGGCGACATTGGCACCGCCGGCCATTTTTATTATCAAATTTGATGGTTTAGACAGAGACCCCGCCGTTTTTTTCATTAGTTCGATCATCGCAGGAATCCCAGTATCAGCAAAATAGCCGGGAAGCTGTTTTGCCCGATCAGGCGACACTGTCGATTCAGGGAGAGCAATGTGGTCCATGGCAACACAACGAGTACCACGATCTAAAATCATCAGTGCAATACACGAACCGAGTGCCATGGTGCGGATAACACCCCCCGGGGCGACGGTGGCACCAAAATCGCCGACTCCGAGCATGATTCG
>JBOFGF010000058.1:0-8563 GCA_051649005.1 Thermoguttaceae bacterium
CGGAGGACACGGAGAAGCGGAAAAAAATCCTCCGTGAACCCTGCGCCTCCGTGAGAGAAAAAAATTCCAACCATTCAATAGAAGCCGGAAAGGAGGTGCGAAGCACCGTATTGACGGTTTATTTTTCGCACAGAGGCACGGAGCACACAGAGAAGCGGCAACAAATCCTCCGTGAACCCTGCGCCTCCGTGAGAGAAAAAATTCCCACCGTTCAATAGAAGCCGGAAAGGAGGTGCGAAGCACCGCATTGACGGTTTATTTTTCGCACAGAGGCACGGAGGACGCGGAGAAGCGGAAAAAAATCCTCCGTGAACACAGCGTTTCCGTGGTGAAAACTTGTTAGTTGACTGTCTGAAATGATAAACTGATAAGAAACTGTAAAAAGCTAAACTATTGCACCAACTGGGCCGATAAAAGACATGATACTATTTAGACAATTCCGTGCGCACGCACCAAAAAAACTGCCTAAATACGCCAAATTAACAGAGCGAAACAAGGATGTTCTCTCATGGCTCGTAGATTATCGATTTTATCAGGACTGTTTGCCGCTTTTCTCGTCATTATTCTGACTCTCGAACAGGATGTGCGCGCACAGACCAACTACTTTCCAAATACAATTGCCAATTTAAATGCGATATTAAATGGAAATGGTGGAAATCCTTTGGTCGCAGGAGATGTCGTCTATTTTAATTTGACCGGTCCAATGAATCATCCCGGTATTTTGGTTTCCACCGAGAATATCAATGGCACACCGGCGGCACTTGCGTATAACCTGACATCTAATAAAAGCGGCTCTTTTTTATGGCGAATCGCGCCGATGCCGACAGCAGACCCTCTCACTCCGCTTCCAAATAACAATATACTCCGAGCTGGAACGCAAAACTTTTTCAACGTCTATGGCGGAACTGTTGAGTTGATGCGGGGTTCGTCTATCACACTGGAAGGTGCTCCTGCCAATACCACATTCACACTGGGAAGTGGAACCACGTTAAATGCACGGGGATTTCTTGGCGGAGTTGGCAATACAATCACCGCTCCTTCAATTGTTTTAGGAAATAACACTAATCTTGGAATTGATTTAACAAATCAAACCGGCGGCAATGTTTTGACACTAAATGGTCCCGTTTCTTTGGGCAATGATATTAACACTGGAAATATCAACTTACTCGGATTCAAAAATCAGGCAAATTCCACCGTCAATTTACTTCAGTTCAATTATGCGGGGACGGCGCCAGCACCTCCGCTTCCGGCATATCCAATACCGCCAATTCGAGTTGAAAACACAGCAGTCGGAAATGCTTATGGATTTAATTTCGGTGTATTAGTGCGAGGCGAAACTTGGGCGGCTGTGACAGGAACAGGGCGTTTGGCTGGAACAATCACGCAGGGCGCACCGACTCCGGCGGGAACAGCTGGGTGGACATCGACTGTTTCAATCACAAATATGACATCTCACATCGGAAGTGTTACATGGAACAGCGGAGGAGCCAACAAAAACTGGAATGCCACGTCGGCCAACTGGACCGGCGACGCAGGAACGGGCGCGGCGGGATATAACACCTTTTTGCACGGTGATTCCGTGACTTTTGGACCAAATGGGGCGAATGAAACGATTACCATTCAGGCGGGGGGTGTTCAAGTCGGACAGGAGGATAATGTCACTGCCATGACAATTCAGGGCGGAAATTACACGTTCCAAAACGCTTTGACGGTTCCTGGTGGAACCGAAAGTTTGATCGGAATTGACGGCCCTGGTCGTTTACATATTACATCAGAAGATTTTCCGGGCGGACGTACAATTTCCGATGTCAACTTCAATTCTTCCAACTCGTACTGGGGAGGAACACTTATTGACAATGAATCGGTTGTTACTATTAAAAACAGCGGCGCATTCGGAACAGGCGGCGTTGTTCTCAACAATGACAATCCCATTTTGGCACAGAAAACGCAGCTTATTTTTAACACCGGAAATGCACCTGCGCCTGTTGATATTTTTTATAACGATCTCACTGCAAGTGCAAATACAGAAATAGTGAAGCTCGGCGGAAACACGGTTCGACTGAATGGCACAAATGTCGGAGGCACGGGGGACACGACTATTCGAGAAGGTGTATTACAAGGAAAAATTCCGACCGGCGTTTTAACCGTTTATGATGGGGCGACGTATAACACATTCGATGCCTCTGCTAATGGAGACCGATTGATTAGCGGTCTGCGAAATGTTGATCCGGGAATTGGCGGAACAGTCAATATGTTGAACCGAAAACTCACGATAAACACGACTGATGGGACATATTATGATTTTTCGGGTCTAATTGTGGGAACTGGTGCAAGTGTAAGCAAAACGGGAACAGGAACACAGGTTTTCAGCAATGAATTCAATACATACACCGGTGGAACAGAAGTTTTGCAGGGAACGCTTGTCGGAAAACAAGCTGGGATGATCAGTGACATTCTCCAATACCAGCCTTTTGGCACAGGAACCATTTCAATTGCAAAAGGGGCGACACTTCAATTTGATCTTTCTGGAGGGATCGGGGCATTTGAGGCCATTGTTGCTAATCAGATCAGCGACTACAATCCGGGTGGAACAGTTGGAACGCCGGGAGGAACACTCCTAAAAACAGGCACGGAAATCTTGCATCTCACATCAAATTCGTCTAATTATACAGGTGAAACACATGTGAAAGCAGGAATTTTGCGAGTCGGTGCATTGAATGCCACTGGAAAAACTGGACAAGTTTTGCTCGAAGCAAACACGGCGATACAATTTCAATTGAGCGAATCGACTCATGCAATTCCATATAATCGCATTATTACTGGAGCAGGTGATGTCAAAGTTTTGGACGGAGTGACAGACATCATAACAGGCGAAGTAGTTACAAACGTCCTTCATTTGAAAGGAACGAATGACGACACGTTTTCAAATCCGCCGCCGAGTGCATGGAAAACAGCCTCTAATTACACGGGTGTCACTTCAGTCGGGAAGAATGCCGAACTGCATCTTTTAGACATCAGTGCGACAGGAAAGACCAATTATGTCGATTTGACCGATTCAACGAGCAGACTTGCTCTCGATTTTGCTCAGCAAACTGATACGAATGGAAAAGAGATCGAATTTTTATATGACCGACAAATCAAGGGCAATGGAAATCTTGTAGTTTGGGACAATCCAAATGGACTCGGAGGAGTGGTCGTTTTGAATGTCGATCCAGCAAATCCGGCGAAACTGAATGAATACAAAGGAACGACGACGATCAATGGAGGCACTTTGAAGTTGATGTATGCCAGTGGAACTGGTGCTCTCAAAAGTGTTGGCGGCGGCGGTGTGACTGTTCATGCAGGATCAATTCTGGAATTGGCGTTTGATGGCAATTACGAAAAAGACATCACTGGCCCGGGAATTGTCGCAAAATCAGGAACAGGAACAGTCTCGACACTCGGGGGGAATTCAGATTACACTGGGGGAACATATTTGTACAGCGGCACACTTTCGTTCAATGGAATCGGAAACAATCCCGGAAATCTTCCTGATTCGACTGCCGGAGTGACTTTTTTGCACGGCGGCGGAATTTTGCGAAACACGGGTGCGGCGATTGATTGGCAGCAGCCGATCATCATTTATGGCAGTTCGACGGGAACATTTGAAACATTATCCGACTTGACAATTAATGGTGATTCTGGAATCACTCATAAAGACATTCTCACGGACGATCCGTATTACGATCCAAATCAACCCGGCAGTAATTTCATAAAAACAGGCGGGGCAACAATGACGATCAATGCCGATGCCAATTGGACGGGAACAACGACAGTCCAGCAGGGAATTTTGAAAAATAACATTCCAGATGGCACTGTTTTAACGGTCAATGGAATCAAGAGCGAATACTGGACTGGAGACGTAAATCGACGTGTTACTGGTCTATTTGGAACAGGAACTGTCAATACGCAATTGACACAGACTTTCACAATCGACAATGTTGCCGACAATAGTTTTGATGGCACGATTATCGGAAATGCAAATTTGGTCAAAACGAATAACGGAATTTTGACATTGAATGGAACAAGCAGTTACACGGGCGACACCATCATCAAACAGGGAGTCGTGGTCGGAAACATTGCGCCCGGTTCGAATCTGATTTTGGAATCAGACACATCGACATCAATTTATCGTGCTGGAACCTCGGCACGAGTTCTTCGGTCGATTTCTGGATATGGTATTGTTGATATGCAAAACAAAAACTTGACAATTCAATATTCAGATGACCCAACTAATCGAGTTAAACGAGAATTTTTCGGCCCAATTCAAAATGGTGCCGGTCTCGCAAAATACGGCGATGGAACGCAGCAGTTTTCAGGACTTACATATAATTTTGCGAATGATGTCTCGATTTATGAAGGGACACTTGGAATTGGCGGCGCATCATACACGAGCACGATGAATGTCGGCGGAAATCTAAATGTTGCCGAATCAGGGACGCTGTTATTGGACAAAAATGGGCGAATCAATGTAACTTCGACATCATCGGGACGTGGGACGTTCAATTTGCAGGGAACACTCGATGTCAATACCGGAAACAATTTAATCACGGCAAATCAAGTTTTGCTCGCATCGACATCGACTTTGAACATTTCTGGTATTTCTGAAACAAATATGACGCAGGTCATCATCCGTTCTGCCACTCCGATTGACGACGATTTTGGTAATGTAACAATTGCCGGAGAAGCCGCCAGTGTTGATTATCTCGTCTTCGGCGTTTCAAAGTCAGCCAACAAAAAAGAAATCAGCATCGGTCAAACACTTCGATGGTATTCGAGCGATCCAAATTACAAAGCACTTGGTACTTTCACAATTAATAATCCGACTGGTTCGTATACTATCGGAATCCCGCTCAATAACAATACATCCACAAATCTTGATTCGAGCTGGGACGGCACAACACTCACCAAAGCTGGGCCGGGAACACTCATTCTCGCCACAGAAAATGGTTATTCCGGCCCAACTAATGTCAAAGCCGGAACTCTGAAATTGACGAACGAAAAAGCGACAGTCAATTCAAATATCGTTTTGTCGCCGGACACTAATCTCGAATTTGATTTCGACAGCCGCGACGCAAATAAGGACTGGACATTCGGAATGACGACGAACATCAGTGGAACTGGTAATCTCGTCAAAACGGGATATTTGTCAGTCGCTTTGTATGACGGAGTCGGAACATTCACCGGTTCGACCGACGTGAAACAGGGCGTTTTGCTCGTGGACGGATCGCTGAAAAGTCAAGTTTGGGTTCGCTCCGGGGCCGGTTTTGGTGGAAATGGCACAATCGATAATCGTGTCTCATTCGAGAATAATTCGTACATGTACTGGCGATTTAACGAAAATGGTGGGGACACTCTGAAAGTAGACACTATTGACATCGGCACTGGAGTCATGGTGAAACCACAAACGACGATGAGTAGTTTGTCGCTCCCCGAAAATCTGGTTGGATGGCATCTCGTCGAATACGGAGACATTTATGGAGAATTTGCGGGAATTGATCAGTCTGCAAATCCATTTTACAATTTCTTTCTTGACTATTCGCAAAATGGAGTTGTGAAAATCAATGGACATCGCCGAACAATTCCGCGCGCTTTGAGCGACATTGTGGCCACTTCGATGCTCCTCCCACAAACTCGCATGTATCGAACCGCGTTCCAGCAAATTTCAAATGAATGGCTTTCGACTCCGTCGGGACGTTCGTATCCGACTTGGCGCGGCCTCTTGAATCGTGGTCAGCAGCGATTTGACACACACGCTGCATGGGCGACATTTATTGGACGCGGCGAAAACATCGAAAGCACTTATTTCGACAATCAATATGCGATGCAGTCGTATGGCGTTCAGGCCGGCGCATCATTTTATTCCGATGCAACTCGTTCTTTTGGACTCTTGTTCGGAAGTGAGAAAGGAATGATTTCGAACTTTTCCGACAAAGTGGAAAATGAAGATTACTATCTCGGTCTTTATTATGGACAATTATTCCGTTCAAATATCGACCTGAAAACGTACATCGGGGGAGGATGGCAGAAAAACGATCTGACACGGACAAGCAATGACAATCGATATACATCCAGATACAATGGCAGCACATTTAATCTCGATGCAGAAATTGGACGTCGATTCACCGGCAAGAATAATTGGATGATTCGTCCATTTATCGGTGCTGATCTTGCAGTGCGACAAATTGGGGGTTCAACCGAAAAATCAATCGATTTAGCAACATCGAATGAATATCGAAGTTACAATGGAACGACACTCACCACATTTATCACACGAACCGGAATTGACACTTCAAAAAGCTGGAATCGAGTCGATATTCACGGAGGTACACAAGTCGGTTTGAATTTGGGTGACCGAAGACCAGTCACTCGCATCACATATCCGAAAGCGACAGAAGCCGGTTTTGTCCGCGACTGGGTCGATGGAACAGGGGCAGACATCGGCCGTTTCGAGTGGGGATTCAATGTCGGAATGAATGTCTTTTTGACCGAAAAGCGAAATGCACTCTTTTTCATCGACTACAATGCCGACTGGTATTTAGACCGCGACAAATCGCCGCTCGGTGGGACAGGAACGACCGGATTTAGTTGGAGATTTTAGTGAGCGATCATTTTGGAGAGAAAAAGGATGAAAATTTTGGAAAATAGCAGCCGGAAAGGAGCGACCGGAGGGAGCGTATTGACGGTTTTTCCAATTCAATAACTACAAAAAGGTCGTCCCGATGGGACAACACAGCGACTCAAAAATACTCGGTGACTCGAAATTACACGGCGGTTCAAAAGACAGAGTTGAACCCATTGCCCAAAAGCCGAAAAAGGATTTTTCCATGACACGTTATTTTACTCTTTTGGTTCTCTCAATTGTGTTGGGACATTTCGTCTTTTGCACTGATGTTGCCGCGCAGACTTCTCCCAATGTCAGTACCAATTATCATATCATGGGACCCGGCGGGACACTTCCAACACCAGCGGGAAATAATCGGTATTTTCATACATTATCGCAATTGCCAAATTATGTAGGAAACTGGGATTTGTCGCCATTTTATGTGACTCCTCGTGGGATGATTGCCATCACTCTCCATGCAAACGACACATCGAAAACAATGCGTCCAATTTTGATAGACTGGTATTCAACTGTTTCTGTCGATTCGGACGTGAATGGTGTGAAACGATCTATCAGCGGAACAGATGGCATTTTCGATTTGGGCTCCGGTTCCCATTTGATTCTATCAAAAGATATTGAATTTACTGGTTTGACCACGAGTCAATATGGATATATTGACATGTATGGAGCCACTTTGACGGCAAAAGGTGTCTCATTTGTCGCATCGACGGACTCAGCAACAGATGGCGCCGCGATTTATTCGGTTGACAGTTTCGGTTACGACGAAGAAGGCAACTCTGTATCTTTAAGAGGAACCATTGACATCGAGAACTCCAGATTCGTTCAAAACCGTGCTGATAATGGAAGCGGCGGCGCGATTTATGCACGAGAAACCGACATTTACGGAGTTGGAAGTTATTTTGAACGTAATTCCGCTTTTTATGGAGGTGCGACCTATCTGACTGACGGATATTGGGATATCAAGGGTTCCACTGCTAATTTTGAAAAAGCATCTTTCCTGAATAACCGAGCACTTTTTGGGGGTGCCATTTTTGCAGAAAACAGCGACCTCAATTTGAAGGGGGCGACGATCAAAGACAACGTCGCAGAGTATTTTGGTGGTGCTATTTTCTTCTATGTTTCTGATAATTCGTCTCGCACACTAACTTTGGGTGCATTCAATCAGGCGGTCGAAATATCAGGAAACTTGCACAATTATGACGATGTGACCGATCCCACGAATCCGACGGGAGATGCCAATTTTGTTTCGTTCTATGGAGATGGAAAAATTAACGTAATTGTCGATACTGATGCAGGCGGAATTCTAAATATGCGAGACCCAATGTCGGCGTATATGAACAATTCGCTGAATCTTTCCATCTCCAAAACGGGAAAAGGAACGTGGAATCTCGGCGGAATTTCAGATTTGACAGCCATCGAACTGGGAACGCAATTTCAAATACAAGATGGCACTTTTCGGTTACAAGATCAGGCTGAACTTCTTTTGAAGAATGCGAATTACTCTGATTCTTTCAGTGTGCAAAGTGCCGGAAAATTTATTACCGGAGCAGGATTAGTTGGTGATCCTACAAAAAAAGTAACTCTTCAAACGAGTCACTTTTCGATGGCATCGGAAAGTATGCTGCAATTGGGAGACTCGCTGAAATTACAAATTGATCAGGACCCCACCGCGACATTTGATACGGAAAATGTTTTGGCCGCGACAATTTCTGGAAAAGGACATCTCGATAAGTCGGGGAAAGGAACACTGACGTATTCAGGAAAAACAGCTAATTATGGCGGAAATCTCACCATTTCAGAGGGGGGATTCAAAGTTGATTCGCAAAATACATTCAAGACATCAGGAAAAGTCGATCTTGGAAATGACACGAATTTGATTATCGCTCTCAATTCACAAAC
>JBOFGF010000059.1:0-7179 GCA_051649005.1 Thermoguttaceae bacterium
GTATAACCAACATCGCCGACTCGTAGTTCCCGATTGTGCCACCAACTTACAGGTCCGTTCCCCTGGACGGTTTTCCGATTGAAGTAATCTGCACCGCCGCCATAATAGACCCACGCTTCGTCAAAACCATGCTCGTTGACACCGAGTCCACCTTTTTTGAGTTCTCGCCCGGGATATGTTTCTGCAAAATGAGCGAGAAATTCAGGTGTTGCTGGGTCATCACCATTATGCCATTTTCCAAACACACCGGTCGCATATCCGAAACTTTTGAACGCTTCGGCAATAGTGGTTTCATCGGCGGCGAGTTCTCCTCCTGTATTTGGGGCGGCACCGAGACGAAGTGGATGTCGGGCGGTAAGAAGTGCCCCACGAGTTGGCGAGCAGACTGGATTCGTGAGGAAGCAGCGCATCTGCCGTCCTTGCTGCATCAGTCGGTCAATTGATGGTGTCGGCGTGATACCTTTGTGAATACTCAAATCACCCCAGCCGAGATCATCCGCCAAAAGAATGACGACGTTTGGCGGGGATTCCTTTTTCGCTTCTTGCGCCCGCACTTCTTGTGCCTGCACTTCTTGCGCCTGCACAGCAATTGCAAAAAAGAAATATACAATCGCGCAAAAAAATGTTACAAATTTTAATCTCGTTTTCATAAAGAAATTTGGGGAATATGAAACAGATAATTACATTAAACAAATTACACCAAATAAATAACATTAAACAAATATCGCCAAAAAAATTACAATAAAAAATTAGGACAAAATGCCTTATTCATCGCGCAGGATTTTTGTTCCGAAAATACCGCCCGCCGTCGCACCCGGATGTGCCTGCAATCGAACATGCACTGAATCCTTTTTGTTTTGATTATCAATTTTGTATTCCACGTCGAAAAACTCGCCCGGCTTGTTTCGTTCGAGTTTTTGCGTCGCAATTTTTTTGCCGTCGATCAAAATGTCGAAATTTCGGTTATTTCCGTCATTTCCCCAGTATGTGAGAATGAGCGAACAAGGTTTTTCGGGATCGACTTTCATGTCAAATTCGATAAATCCGCCATCAAAAGCATCTCGCCATTTTCGGCCCAAATGTGTACCAAGTCTGGATCGTTCCGCTTGAAAATTGTGATCACGCTCCGGCTGCATTTCACCTGGCTGGAACGAATCGACGGTTCTTGCCAGGATTTTGGCGAGACGTTCCTGCTCCTGAGCATATTTTGTTTCCTCGTTTTTCCATTCATCTGGCGTGAACATGTCGAAGTAGACAATATATCGCTGCGCCGCATCATAAAATGGAACGAGTTCGACCGGAGCAGACCGCACGACTTCCTTCAATATAGTTTTGTTCTTGTTACGTTCTTCGTCTTTCGGCAAATCGAGCAATTGGTGCGGTGATCGAATTGTCGAAACGATAACTGGAATTGTAATTTTGTCATCGGAAACCGCCTCAAATTCCGCTGCAAGTGGTTTGTCGGGAGAACCCAAATTACCGGCATACAACCATGGACCGAAAAAGAATGCAACTCGGTTTTGGTTGTCAGGCATTGTTTCGAGCCTCCAATAATACTGGAACGGAAGATTCACGATAGTTTCGCCACTTTTCCACTCGGTTCCTGCATTGAAATAAGTCGGTTTATCAGCGGAAATCGGAAAGCTCTTTTCAGTGTTCGCTGTTCCACGAGGAATCCGAACATGAATGGGCAATGTGATGTTTTGTGTTGCCTCGACTTTAATTGATTGGTCATTCTGTACTGTGACTCGCACCCCTTTTTCCTTCCAGTCGAGAACCGATGGAATCAGAAGATTGATGATCAATTCGCCGTTGGTTTGATAATAAATTCCCTCATTATACTTGGCTGGATTCTCCATTCCAGTTCCATGACAACATGTCCAGTTATCAAATGGTGTCGAATATGCGAGAAAACTGCCCGATTGAAGTGGAACGAAGTACGAAAAAAGTTTATTGGCATCATCTGTTCGATTGATTGATGGCAAAATGTGATTGAAGAGTGCTCTTTCGTAATAATCGTAGTATTTGGGGTTTCCAGACTGCATATACAACAACTTCGAAAGTTTGAGCATATTGTATGTGTTACACGTTTCAGTTGTGTCGTGTCGAAGTCGGTCATTCAGTTGATCGGGTTTGCCAAAGTGTTCTCCCATCGAATGTCCGCCAGTGACATAAGTGTGATGATAAACAACACAGTCCCAGAAAAATTTGGCGATTTTTTGTGCGTCGATGTTGTCGTCGGGATTATTGCCGGTGATTTCAGCTCGCCGGGCCAGTCCGACAATTTTGGGGATTTGTGTATTGGCATGTTTGCCTTCCAATTCATCCCGACCTTCGCTGAGTGGATCGAAAATATCATGATGATAAAATCGGTCTCCCATTTCGAGATATTTTTTTTCGCCGGTGAGTGCAAATAAATTGTAATAGACCTCATTCATTCCGCCAAATTCGCATCGCAGCATTTTTTGAAATTGTTCTGGCGTGAGATTTTTCGTCGTTTCAATTCCCCAATCGCCAAATTTTTTGGCGATGTCGAGTGCTTTTTCGCTGCGACAATACTGATGTGCATCTAAAAGACCGGCAAAGATTTTATGATGCGTGTACCAAGGAACCCAAATTCCGTTTAGATCAAATCCCTGCGACCGAATGTCGCCGCGCGCAATTTCTTCAGTAACTGCACGAATATCTGGAATTGCAGAAATGAGACCATCTTTTCCTGCTTCCTGACATTCGTTCAGTTCATCGACGATGTAATCTGCTTTCTGTTTGAGTCGTTCATCTCCAGTGGATGCAAACATCATCGAAATTGCAGAGAGATAATGCCCGAGTGAATGACCGGCGATGGCCATTCCTTCCCAGCCGGCATATTTTTCAGCGCGTGGTTTCAAATTGGCATTGCTCCGAAATTGCGAGAGGAGTCGATTTGGATCAACAGAGAGGAGATACTGAATGTCTTTCTCTTGTGCTTCTTTGAAAGGACTCGGAAGGAGCCGGACTTGTTCGAGTGGAAACGATTTGATTTGTTGCTGCGACAGCAATGGTTCATCTGCGGCAACATCAATAATGGCAACAAAGCAACAAGATAAGCAGGCAATTAATCCGCACAGAAAAAATAAATGTTTCATTGTGGTCAATAATGCAGTGAAATGGTAAAAAAGTACAATAAATTATATCAAAATATATTGAGAAATCGGTCCTCCCGCAAAATTGCGGAAGTATTGTTTCGTCGAACATCGAGCCGGTGCGCTTTGGCGAGCCGCCGGCGTAAGTCGGCGGTGTGTTTGGCGAGCCGTCGGCGTAAGTCGGCGGTGTGTTTGGCAACAATCGTCAAAAAAATACAACAGTCCCGTCGGGATTCAATATCGGTGACCATTATTCAACTCCGACAGAGTTGTGTTGTGTGTTTTTGGGAATTCGTTTCTACCATTATTGAACACCGCCAGTGTTCAGGGACAACAAAACCCGCCAACTCACGTTGGCGGCTCGCCGAAGAACACTCGCCGAACAAAACAACCGCCGAACAAACCCGCCAACTTGCGGTTGAACCGAAAATTTATCAATGTTTCACACTTTGGCATTCTACTCGGCTCACCATATCAAGTCAAGTTGTTTTTCAAAAAAATCAAAAAATTGCTCTTGACTAATCTCTCTGATCTGTGATACATTGTCGCACATTAACATAAAAAATATAATCACCGCCAAATGCAGAATGGAACTCGAATACGATCTGCAAAAATACGCTCTGTAAACAATCAATTTTTTGTTTCAACACGCAAACTGGCGCGGATAAGTCTCGCCAACAACTCACATGACTGATCTTGATATTGCCCGACAATGCACGATGTATCCGATTGAACAAATCGCACAAAAACTCGATTTACATATTTCTGATATCGAATGTTATGGACCATTTAAGGCGAAAATATCGAACAAAGTACAAAAACGAATTGAGTCAAATCCCACTGGACAACTCATTCTTGTTACAGCAATGAGTCCGACTCCTGCGGGAGAAGGGAAAACGACGACCAGTGTCGGTCTCTGCGATGCTCTTAATCGAATCGGAAAAAAAACGGTCGTATGTCTGCGGGAACCTTCACTGGGACCAAATTTTGGCATGAAAGGGGGAGCAGCAGGCGGCGGATATTCACAAGTTGTGCCGATGGAAGACATCAATCTCCATTTCACCGGTGACTTTCATGCAATCACGACCGCGCATAATTTATTGGCCGCGATGCTCGATAATCATATTCATCATGGTAATTCTCTGCAAATCGATGTGAGGTGTCCAACGTGGAATCGAGTTGTCGATTTGAATGACCGCGCTCTCCGCTCTGTTGTTATCGGACTCGGTGGAACGACTGGTGGAATTCCACGCCAATCAAGTTTCGACATCACTGTCGCCTCCGAAATTATGGCGATTTTCTGTCTCAGTGAGTCGATTTTTGAATTGAAAGAGCGTCTGGGCAAAATGATCATCGCATATTCCACATCCGGCGAACCAATTTTGGCATTGCAATTGCGCTGTCACGGAGCAATGGCGGCGATTCTCAAAGACGCACTAAAACCGAATCTCGTTCAAACACTCGAAGGCAATCCGGCGATCATTCATGGCGGCCCATTTGCAAATATCGCACATGGTTGTAACAGCGTTTTGGCAACGAAATTAGGACTCAAACTTGCTGATTATGTCGTGACTGAGGCGGGATTCGGCGCGGATTTGGGAGCCGAAAAATTCTTCGACATAAAATGCCGGAAAGCAGGACTCACTCCCAAAGCAGCTGTTCTTGTTGCGACAATTCGTGCTTTGAAATATCATGGTGGTGTCGAAAAATCCGATTTATCGATACAAAATCTCGTCGCTCTTAATTCTGGTTTTGGCAATCTACGTCGCCATGCAGAAAACTTGAAACGGTTTGGCATTCCCGTCATTGTGGCAATCAATCAATTTCCAACTGACACGAAGGCAGAAATCGATTTATTGATACAAAAATGTTCCGACATCGGGCTTTCCGCAGTTCTTTCAGAACACTGGGCACACGGCGGAGCAGGCGCAGAATCACTCGCCAAAATGGTCGCATCGACAGTGGAAACGTCATTAAATTCGTTTGAGCCACTGTATTCGGATGATCTTTCGCTGTTATCGAAAATTGAGACGATTTGCAAAACGATTTATGGCGCGAGTGGAATTGTTCTCGACAAGAATGTAACAAAAAAGCTTTCGGAACTTGAATCGCTGGGATTCGGAACATTCCCAATATGTATGGCCAAAACGCAGTATTCTTTTTCTGCCGATCCGAATTTGCGAGGCGAGCCAGACAATTTCACGATTCCGATTCGAGACGTGAAAGTATCCGCCGGAGCTGGTTTTGTGGTCGTGTTGACCGGAGAAATAATGACGATGCCCGGTCTGCCCAAATCGCCTGCATCCGAACGAATCGACATTGCCGATGACGGTGAGATTGTCGGACTTTTCTAAAATTTCGCGTATGCGTTCACGGGTTTTGTTTATCGAGCCGCCGGCGTAAGTCGGCCATTCGTTTGGCCAGCTTTCGCAGAAAGCGGTTGTTTTTCGGCGGTGTAATTCGGCGGACAAAAGCCGCTGGGTGATTGTATTTTACAATATATGCCGAGCGGCTTTTTGCGTTTTACGTTACTTCAAATACTTCACAAAGAACGCCTCCAATTTGTCGAACGGAATCATACCAACGCGATCATATAAATCAACATGGTTCGCATTTGGAATGATGTATAATTCCTTCGGTTCGGCAGCGAGTTTATAAGCATCTTGACTAAAATCAATCGAATGGGCGTTTTCACCTGCAATAAAAAGCAATGGTCGCGGAGAAATCGTTTCAATATCATTAAATGGATAGAAATTCGCAAACTTCGCGTTGCTCGAAAGTGTTGGGTGCGTCGTCAATTCCGGCGACTGATTTTTTGGTGTCACTTCGCCTCGTGATGTACGATAAAACGCATAAAATTCGAGTGCGACAGGATGAGAATTTTCGTCCACATCATGCGGACATCCTCCCGTGTATTCCATTTTGCCCCCGGCAAATTCAATGTCCCGCTGCTCCGCTGCTGCCGCAAGAAACTCCTTGCGCTTCTCTAATGTCTGCGAATCGTTCACGCCGGTTCGAGTGGCTTCGCCCATGTCATACATACTGATTGTCGCAATCGCTTTCAGTCGGGAATCAATTTTCGCTGCGCTAATTGCAAACCCGCCGCTGCCGCAAATCCCGATGACACCGATCTTGTTTTTGTCAACAAATTTTTGGCTGCGAAGATAGTCTGCCGCTGCGCTGAAATCTTCTGCATAAATTTCTGGTGACACCATGTTACGAGGCTCACCCTCACTGTCGCCCCAGTAGGAAAGATCGATGGAAAGCGTGACAAAACCACGTTCTGCCATTTTCGTTGCATAAAGGTTCGCGCTCTGTTCTTTGACGGCACCCATCGGATGTCCAACGATTATCGCCGGATATTTTGCATCTTTCGGCATATCGTTTGGCACAAACAGATTACCTGCGACTTTCATTTTGTACTGGTTCGGAAAAGACACCGCTTCGACAGTTACTTTGTCGCTTTTGTAAAAATTATCAGCGTCTTTTGGTTTTTCTATTTGCATTGTTGCTCCTTGTAAATTGGCTAGAGTTGCGCTAAGTGTCAAAAGCATGATTAGAGTTGCTATAATATGTTTCATTTTTTCTCCTCCTGTTGCAGTTAGTGATTGTCATTTGTTTAATGTCTAATATACTATTTCATTTTCATTTTAGGTAGCAATGGTGTCTGGTCTAAAAGTTCTAATTTCTGAATCATATCGATTGTTTCCGTTTTGTATTTCTGAAAATGTGGAGTTTGAATATGAGCTTTATATGCAGCGTGATCCACATAAATTTCCACAATAGTTATCTGGTTTGGTTGTTCTTTGTCTGCCATCGAATACATCAACAACACTCCCGGCTCTTTAGCCATTGAGAGTTCGCCACACTCCTTTTCGTGACGATAATGTATCGACTGGCGAGATTGAAAAATGGTTAAAAAAATTCCTGATTATGCCGGATTAAGGGGCGAGTGAATTTGGAGAAAATAGAAAAATTGGTATAGCAATCAAACGTAAAATATACCACAATCCACCTATTGTCAAGCAAAACAAAGAGGTGAACTGTGGCAAAAAGA
>JBOFGF010000060.1:0-5978 GCA_051649005.1 Thermoguttaceae bacterium
TGGCGGTCCAATAGGTCTTTTGCAAAATGGCGATTTGATCGAAATCGACATTCCGGCTCGTACTTTGAATGTAAAACTTTCTGCCGCCGAATTGGCAGCACGCACGACACCTGTGAAAGAACCCACAATCAAGAGCGGCTGTCTGGCCAAATATGCAAAACTTGCCACCAGTGCAGACACCGGCGGCGTTTTGGAATACTAAGTGTCCACGGCGGGCACGTTCAGCGAGCACGTTCGGCGGGTTTTTTGGCGAGCCGCCAACGTAAGTTGGCGGGTATTTCGGCGGTTGTTTTGTTCAGCGAGCCGCCAACTTGAGTTGGCGGGTATTTCGGCGAAAGTGGTTATTTCACGAAACCAAGCAAGTTTTCAAAAAATGAGACGACAATAATTGTAGTTTTTTATGACTGTTTGCAAAATAGATATGGCAAATACGACGACAGATTCGATGAATGGTGTGCCTGATTCGCCAAAGAAAAAACGCACAATGACTTGGCTGATTTATTTTTTTGTTCTTTGTTTTTTGTTTTTTTCTGTGACTTTTCAGGCTGATTTTATTGCGAGGAGACTCGTGTTTCATCCGCCGAATGATTTTGTTACAGAAAATGAAAAAATGGGCGGTTTTGAGAAAGCTGAGTTTCAAAATGCCCGAAACGAAAAACTGGTCGGGCACTTTTTTCCTTTTGACGGAAAAGCAAATGGGACAATTCTTTATTGTCACGGAAATGGAGTGAACATTTCTCATTTGACGAATTTGGCGATGTGGATACGACGTGATTTGCAGTGCAACATTTTAGTTTTCGATTATGCTGGATATGGACTCAGTGAAGGTACTCCGACGACTTCCGGGATTCTCGAAGATGGCCGCGCAGCTCGGAATTGGCTCGCCAAACGAGTCGGAATCTCGCCGAACGAAATCATCATGTATGGACAATCGCTCGGCGGAAGTGTGGCAACTGACATCGCAGCATTTGACGGAGCACGAGCTTTAATTATCGAAAGTTCATTCACTTCGCTCGGTGACATGGGAGTCAAATTGTTTCCAATTATTCCGGCAAATTGGTTACTAAAACAGCGACTTGCTTCTGTCGAAAAAATCGGAAAATTCAAAAATCCAGTCTGGATCAGTCACGGAAAAAAAGATACTTTGATCCCTTTTTCGCAGGGAGAAAGACTTTTTGAAGCGGCAAATGAACCGAAAACCTTTTTCATTCCGTCTCAGGGATTCGATTATCACTCCGCACCACATTCACCTGAATTTAAGGCGGCACTGAAAGCGTTCATTGATTCGCTCAAATAAATTGTATGCGTTTTCGGCTTTTTGGCGAGCCGCCGGCGTGAGTCGGCGGTTTTATTGCTGTATTTATGGAAAACACACAGTATTCGTGAACGGATACATGATATGTGTTACAATATGTGTTGCAGTGTATGTTGGAATATATGTTGAAATATCTGTTACAACATTTTGCCAATTTTTTCGGCGGCATCGAAACCACTCCGAATACAATTGGGCACGCCGACACCATGAAACGCATTTCCAGCCAGTGCGAGAGTCGTGTCGCTCTGACATTCTTTTTGAATATCAGAAATTAGTTCGCGGTGTCCGACGTGATACTGCGGCATTGTACGAGGCCAGTGCGATGTTTTGGTGAAAAGTGGTTCACCTTCTATTTTGACGACTTTTTTTAGTTCGGCCAGAAGGATTGGAACAATACGTTCATCGGGCATTTCAGCGAATTCCGGTGCTCGTGCGCCTCCTGCAAAAACACGAATAAGTTGCTTGCCAGCAGGCGCACGATGAATATATTTCAAACTACTGAAACTTCCGGCCAAAATCGGACTCTTTTCAATTTTCGGAACAACAAATCCCATTCCACGAATTTTTTGCTTGATCTGTCTGTCATCGAATCCAAAGGTCGTGATTGCCGTGCCTTCGTGCGAAATTTGCGCAAATTTTTCTGCGATGATCGGCTTCGATTCTTGCAAAAGCGATGCCGACTCATAACTTGGAGTTGCCAAAATCACCGCATCAAATTGAACATTTGCCTCACTTTGAGAGAAATCGGACGAAAAAGAAATGAGCCATTTCCCATTTTCATTTTGAACAATTTTCGTAACTTGGCATCCGAGACGAATTGTCGCAGGCGGAAGTTGAGATGCAAGTTTTTCGCACAGAAATGACAATCCACTTCGCAGAGTTACAAACATACTATATCTGGCACCACTTTCGTTGCTCTGTTTCGCCGCATCAGTCGCCGCAGATTTCGCTGTAGATTTCGCCGCACGTTTTGCGGCGGCGCGATTTGCCGAAAGCTGTTTTTGCATTGCCAAAATAAGAGAGCCATGTTCTCTTTCCATCTCACGAAAACGTGGCAATGTCGCCATGACACTCAATTTTTCCATATCTGCGGCATAAACGCCACTAACAAGTGGTTCAATCAGGCGTTCAAAAACTTCGCGTCCAAGTCGACGGCGTGCAAAATCAGCAAGTGATTCGTCGCCGTCGTCTCGTCGGGCTTTCACAAAAAGTTCGAGACCGGCCCGAAATTTGCCGAGTGGTGAAAGAATCGGAGTTGTTGCCATCGGCCACAGTTTCGTCGGAGCGAGCATTAAAAATCCGTCCGGCAAAAGGTGCAAACCTCCTTTTCGTACAACATAAGTGCGCCGAAATTGTGGATTCGTCTGAACGAGTTCATCTTCTATTCCGAGTTCGCGGCACAGATTGACTCCCCACGGGACAGTTGTGATGAAATTATCGGCACTTTCTTCGATCTGGAATCCTGATTCGTGGCATGTCGAAAGAACGCCGCCGACTCGATTTCGAGTCTCGAACAAAGTCAAATCGTCCGCTCCCAACTGCGTGAGTCGATATGCAGCCGACAATCCTGTTATTCCGCCGCCGATAATTGCAATTTTCATTTATTCTGCGAAGTGCCATAAAACGACACTTTGGGTCGTGTCCTGTTTTAATGGACTATTTTTCACTCGATTGTTGTTTCGTTTTCATCTTTGGTATCTCAAACGATCTAAGTGGAGATTTTCCGATAATTTGCGGCAAATCAGGTTTGACGCGATACTCGCCCGCATGACGTACCTCAACTTTTCGGAAACGTTCCTCCGGCAAAATAATGGAGCTGATTCGGAATCCGAATTTTTCTCCAACTTTAACTGCTTCGGCCTTTCCAATTGTGACGACCTGTCCGACCTCGATTTCTAAAAATTCATCGCATGATTTATCGAATTGAATAACCGAACCGACTCCGAGTTCGAGCACTGATTTAATTGGTTTGCGCGTTCGAGCGAGCACCGCAGCAACCGAAATGCGAACTTTCAAGATGCTGCGACCATATCCGGGCAAGTCATCGAGTGTGCGACTCTTTTCAAACTCTCCAAAAGTTGAATGTTCAAGTCCTGACAGACCAAATTCAGGACTATTAAAGGGATCATAATTGGGTGCGCCATCTCCAACAAAATGAGGCGGTGCGCCTCCGACATTCGGCGGCGGAGGGATTGATTCGGTTTCAATAACCTGCTTTTCCACGAGCAATTTGGCCGGTCGTGTCAGTGGCCAAATCAAATATCCAGTTCCGCCTGTTCCTGTTGGAGAACGCATCTCCAAATCCAAATAACCGGCATTGCTGCCCGGCACTGCATCAATGAGATTTTCTGTCGCATTATGTAAAACAGCCGCTTCAAAGGTCTCTGGAAAAAAATCGTCTGGAAGCAGATTCATTCCAAGTTCCTGCGCGAATGTCGAAAGTTTGCTTTTTCCTGTCGCATCTGGATGGTCACACCACTCAGGAATAAGGCCGGTCGATTTTGGAATGATTATGGCAATGCCTTCGTCGCCGCATCCGAGCAAAAGTGCAAGTGCAGGAGAATTGAGCGGCTCTCGCAGTGTTCCAGAAAGGTATTGGCCGCCAGAACCAGCACTGAAACTGACAGACGTGTCAAATGTACGCTGAAAAGCCTGCGCCGCTTCTCCAGAACCGTTTTTCACGGCCGCAATGAAGCTGCTAAGTGCTGAAAAATTCAATTCGGACATGGCAGATGACAATAATCAAAACTGACGACACACAAACGAGAGAAATTTCGGAATCTCATTCTGACTATCGGCATGAAAACTGAATTTCATCGTCTCATATTGACTCTCCGGCTCTTTTTAGTTTTCTGTCATCGAGAAAAAACAATTATTCCGCATAGTTGATACAATCGCAAAAAACCGATTACTGCGATGTTTTGTTGACACGCGACGAAATTGGAGGGACCCACGAACAGAGTTCGCGGCTCATTCTGTAGTAAAATTATTCCGGTTGTTTCATATTTTCAGGTCGTTTCGTATTATTCTTCCAGACGGATTTGAGTTGCCACGTTTTGGCATCAATCAACTGCGCGTTTCCGCTCTCGCTTTGCAAGAGGAGTCCTTTGTATTCGAGATTGAATTTCGGCACAAAACATTTTGCGATCTGCACTTCGCCGTCCTGCGCGAACAGCTCGATTGACGTGCGGTCGACGATGAGACGGAGTTTCAGTTTGCCGTCTGCGAGAGTGAGCGGCGCGGCGATGCCATCCAGCACGATTTTCGCTTCACTTCGGATATATTCTATTCGACTTTCTGCGACATGAATCACGATTTTCTGCGCGGTCTCCAGATCGACAAGGAGTTCGGCATCGAACTGTGTTCCCGGACACGGAACAACAACGTCTTTTCCGTTCGGCATCGGGACATTTTGAACGATGTTCTCCTTTTCTCGGAGCGATTTCAACTCGGCGACCGGCTCCATGAATAGACGGACTCCGTGCGGTGTTGTGCGGAGAGTCAATTGTCGCGGCACTGAAAACTGTTGATTGAACGACATTCCCGGATATTGCCCGCCGGACATCCACGAAAATTGGATGCGTCGTCCGTCCGGCACATCGCTATAAGACTGAGCCGCATAGTCATTGCCGCCATACTTCGACAACAGCGGCGGCGTTTCCGGTGTGAACGTCTTGCCATCGAACGCGCCAATCAAATAATTGCCGTTTCCGCCCCAAAAGACCCATTTTTTCTTCGATGCGTCCCCGTCGACCGGCAACTCGAACATGTCGGGACACTCTGTGCAGCCAAGTTTTTCAATGTCGCAAAGTTTTTCCCACTCTTTCAAGTTCTTCGAGCCGAACAGCGAGTAGTCCTCTTTGTCCATGTACAAAGTCATGATCCACTGGTTCGACGGTTCATGCCAGAAAACTTTCGGGTCTCTGTTTCCACCGATGATGTGTGGAATGACGGGATTTCCCTCGTACTTCGTGAACGTCTTGCCGCCATCTGTCGAGTATGCGATTCCTTGACTCGTTTTCGCTCCGAATCGCGCACAGCCTCCTTCGTATGTATAAATCAAGACGATTGGCGGTGTTTCACCCTTTTGGAAACCGGACGTATTTTTCCAGTCCACGATGCCACTCCCGGAAAAAATCGTGCCGAGTTTGTCGGGGTGAATGGCATCTTTGAACTCGGTCCAGTGGAACAAGTCGGGACTCGTCGCATGTCCCCAAGTCATGTTGCCCCACTGTGTGCCGAACGGATTATGTTGGAAAAAGAGATGCCATTTGTCGTCGAAAAAAACGAGGCCGTTCGGATCGTTCGTCCAGCCGGTCCGAGGCGAAAAGTGAAACTGCGGACGAAATCTCTCGGAATAAACCGTCTCTTCCTGGGCCATTTTGTCGGTCTGCTTGATAAGATCGAATCCGGCGGCGAATTCGTTCACTTTTTCGCCGGTCAATTTGACGTTTTTGCCGCGCCATCGATCACAATCGAGATTCGCATAAAAATCTGGCTCGCCTGATTCGGTCAGATTGATTTCAAATTCCTGCTCCCACTGACCATCGACTTCGACACGCACCCAGATTTTCGGGGCGGTCATGGTGACTGGCAGATGTAAAAAAGAGGCGGTCGGTTCGATCACGAGCGCACGGCTTTTTTCGATTCGTTTTGGCACCGG
>JBOFGF010000061.1:0-7733 GCA_051649005.1 Thermoguttaceae bacterium
TCCGTGCCAATATAAATTTTGCCTTCGTGCAAAAGTGGACGTGCCCAAATATCTCCCTTTAATGGCAAAGTCCATATATTTTTTCCAGTTTTCGTTTCAAGACAATAGAAATTTCCACGTCGATCCGCGAAATACAGGAGGCCAGCTTCGACGACAATTGGCGTTATTGCACCTCCTTCAATATTCGGCGTTCCCCACACCAAAGCTGTCTGGGTTCTGTCTTCCGTCCCCTCATTTTTTACCTGTTCTGTCGGTTCATTTTTTTGCTTGTTTGGTAATTTTGAATTTGCATCAATACAAGCGAGCCAGCTTCGAAAAGGGCGTGCGCCGTTCCATGCGTCGTGTCCGAATAGCATAAAAATTCGGTTTTCTGTAAAAACAGGCGGCGGCAAACAAGTGTAAGACGGACTTCCCATTCTGGTTTCAAACGGTGGAACCTTTTCTATTGAGCCTGGTTGTGCGCGTGGGTCTCCATGAAAAGTCCAGCAAGTTTCCATGATGACAGGTTTTCCATTTTGGAGTGCAATTTGTTTCAATAATTCTTCTTTTTGAAAAGCCTTAATTGCGTATAATACACCATTTCCGGCTCCATAGAAGATATATTTTACACCATCGACATTTCCGATAGTCGGTGAACACCACTGTCCATGCGAAATATCATTTCCAATCGGAAAAGCATCTCGTGCCAAATACTGTCCAGTTTTAGCATCCAATACAATCAAAGCAGGAGCTTCGGGATGTTCGACAATTTGGTGAGTGTGATTTGGAGCATTTGCGGTGCTAATATAAAGAAGTCCGTCGTCATAAATAATGTTGCAATTATTAGTGTCGTGTGGTTTGGAGAGCAATGTTTTGAAGATGTCGAAACGCCAAATAATGTCGGCATCTTTTTCTGTCAGGATTTCAGGACGACTGGCATCGAATGAATAAAGAGCAGCTTCATCAACAAAAGGTGGATCATTTCCATTTGCGAAACCTTCGAGATCAAGACACAGAACTTCTCCGCGTCCGGTCGTCAAAAACGCTCTGTTTTCGACGATAGTTGGAGTCGAAGCAATTCCGACGCAAAAAGAGTCGAAGTATGGAATGTGTGCATTTTTTGGGAGTGGCAATTGCCACATGAGCTTTCCAGTTTCTTCTTCGAGGCAAATGAGTACACTCCGTCCACCGGGCCGATTTGGATCAATGAGTGCATTATTCAGAGAGCCGATCAAAACTTTTCCATTTTCGATTACCGGCGCGGCATACGTTGGTGCTCCGATTTGAGCGACCCACTTTACTTCTGGTCCAGTTCCGACAATTTGGCCGGAGAGAGCATCTCGTTTTCCTGGTTCAAAGGAATCTGCAGCAAAAACAAACTGGGCGGAAAAAAACAATCCACATAAGACAGACAAGAAAGTTATCATGCTCATTTGAGAATCCTTTTTTTAGACAACATTACCAATAATGTAATATACATAAAACGGAGTGAAAATGCCGATTTTGAATGTGGTAGTTTTTTCAATTCACCCGCCGATTGACATCGGCGGCTCGCTGAACGAAACAACCGCTTTCTGCGAAAGCGGGCTAAACATCCAATTTTGTGCCATTCTCAGTATACGTCAATTATTTATTGGAAGACTCGTCAGTTTCATTGGTATTTCGAGAGAAGAGTCAATTTGTGAGAATTCGGATTCTTCTGGAGCAAGAACGAGTGGCATTTGTGGTGGTGCAATTTTTGGCGATCTAAGTCGTGGGGCGGGTGGTACTTGATTGTTAATGAAACTCGGTTTGTTTCCATGATGCTTCGAGGATGACATTTTCGTTTGCCTCGACATTGATGGAGTCAATCCGGCAATTTTTTCTGAGAGGCGTTCTCGAATTTTTTCGGCGGAAATCATTCCAGGATCAATCCAGCGTCCTTGTTCATTTAGCTGCATTGTTCCCATATTCAGATCGAGGAGCATTCGCTGAGTTTCATATTGCACCCAAATCGAGAGAAAAGCATTTTGACTATCGAGCAGACCGGCGAGCGCATCAATCAAATCGCGCGCGCTGGTCGGTGTCAGCTTTTCGCCTCGTTTTGGAGGCCGAATCAGTTCGAGTTGTTTGACATCGACTTGCACCAGCGCGATCAGAATCGCATTTCTCTGAATTTCAAAATTGATTTGATTGATTTGAATATCTCTCAGAATTTTCCTCAAATCAGCATTGACCGAATCGACATAAGTGTAATAATTTCGTCGAGCGGCCTGATAAAAAATTTGCGAGCGGCGATAATTGAGCATTTCCGTGTATCTGGTGAGTGGTGAATCCCATTCGAGTCCGACTTTCAGGCGAGAATTATCGGCATCAAAATGGACACCTTTTTGGTCGATAGTTCCCATTTCACCTTGTACATTCAATTTCAAGTCGCCCTTTAATTTGTTTGCAGCGATGTCAATTTTTCTCCATGAATCTACCAATTTGGCCCGTTCGTTCATCCAATCGAGTCGATATTCTGAGGCGAGTTGAAATGCTTCGTCGGGTTTGATTTTTGTTGGCAGCAATGTTATTGCATCGAGACGAGCGCGAATTTGTGCAATCGAAAGTGTATTCAATTCATTTTGGAGAGCAGTGAGAGTGTGTCTGATCCAATCTCGATACAAATCACGATTTTTTGAGCGTAAATTGAGGCTCTCCAAAAATGCGAGAGTTTCTGAATCTTTTGCAGTTGTTTTCTGCGTCGATGGATTTGGTATGTTTTCATCATGTGCCAAATCGTGTACTTGCTGTTCACTATTATCTTTCGCGGCATCATTCGATTTCGGAGAAAGTTGAGGATTTTCGCCGAGTAAATTTTGTAATTCAGTCAGAGTTTCTTTTGTTTTTTTCAGTTCATCTTGCAATTCCTGCTCACTCGTTTCTTCAGTGGAATCACTCCAAATAAAGACACTGTCGAGATCGAGTAAACGCAGAGCGTCCAAAACTTCCGTCTCAAAATCGGAATTTGCAATTTTTCGACGTAAGTTTTCTGCGTCATATTGAATTGGCATTCTTACGAGTGTTTTTGCCGCCTCCATTTTTAGATGATTTTTGGGATTATCCAATTCCTTCAATTTTTTGATTCGTGAAATGAGCAAATTTGCATCATAGATACTGGGATCAATGCGTTCGCCTTGTTTTATTCGTTCTGCCAAATGAGCTTCCAAAACACGAAGTCCTTCGATTCGTGCAGGAATATATTTATCGAGTGCGATTAAATCGTTTTCAAGTATTTTGATTTCAGATTCCGTTCGTCTTAATAAATCCTGAATTTGTTCCGCCAAATTTTCTGGAAGTGGTTGGTCATGTTGCCGGACCACTCCAAGAATTTTGTTCAAATCAGCCTGCAATGAAGTCAAAGTCGGCGACGAAAGCTGGAATTGTTCCATCAAAGGGTCGTTGATTTCGACCTGCAAATCAGGTGGGAGACCGAGCGAACGCAAATATGTTTCGATATTCGTCTGATATGTATTGATCTCACTTAGAAGTCCACTTTCGGAATTAAGGAGTCGTTGTCGTGTCTGTTCGACTTGAAAAACATCGTCTAGTAAACTGGCATTGAAAAATTCTATAAATCGATGCAAATTTCCTTCGAGACCAACAATATTTTGGCGACGATTCTGAATTTGCACCTGCGAAGCGAGCAGTCCATAAAAACCGCTCCCAGAAATCGAAGGCGACGAAATACTGCCACTCGGCGCACTAACACGCCCGGCTCCAGTGATCGTTTTGGTATAAAATCCTTGTCGGAAAAATACCATTTGACGAATTGCTGCCAATAAATCTCGTTCTGATTGTGTCAGGTCTTCGAGCACGATTTTTCGCCCTGCGCCTCGCAAAAGCGGCTGAATAAAACCGATGTTCAAAAGCGAGTCGGCATACCAAGAATTTGATCCATTAAAAGTCCATGTAATCGAATTTGCGATTCCGACAAGAATTTCGCCTCCAGTGGCCATCAATTTTGTCGTACTAATGTCTGCATCGTTTGTGAGATTCGATTTATTGCCGCGTAATTTTCCATTGGCTTCATAAAATAGAGAGTCTCCTCCATAAAATTGAATGTCAAATCGAAATCGTTCCTGCGCCACTTTCATCGCGGAAAGGAATAGATTTTCTAGTGCCGATTGATATTCAGGCGAATGAATAAGAGCCAGATCAACAGCCATGTTTTTATCGAGTGAGACGGCTCCTCGGTCATTAAAAAGTAAATATTCTTTCCATTTTGGATTTTCAGTGCATTTTGTGCAGCCACAATCAGTCCAGTGTTTCGATCCTTTCATTCCGGCGACGCAGTGCATTTTTCGATGCGCATTCGGGTCGTCTGGCGGCATCGGCTCGCAATCTGGATTGTATGGATCAAACATGCGAGATTTGTTGCTCGGTGTAATGCAGTAATCATCCAGTTTCCAGCATGGGTTTTGTGTTCCTCCTGCTGCAAGAAGAGAATATGTCTCTCTGTCTGCTTTGACGCGATAATGTTGTCGGGAACATCCAATTGCAAGAGAAAGGAATCCTAATAAGCAGAAAGATACAAGAAGAATCCTTCTAGTTTTTTTGCTCGTACAACCGGCAAAATTGTTAAAACTACTCTCTTGATTTTGATTCTTGGGGGGGAATCGCATCTTACATTTGATATTTTAGGTATTTAATGTCGAAAAAACGATGTTGCTCTGTTTTGTGTGCAGCCGCATCTATAAGTTTTATCGGTGTTAAAATGTGTTGACTTTATCGATTTGGCAATTTTTTTTGAATTTATCGATTTTAACGAATATGGATTGTGTACATGGAAATAGTCTGCTGAGTGAAATGCTGGGAGTGCGACGATGAAACCAGCCAGAAAAGTCGGCCTGAAAAGCCAGATGAAACTTGTCCATCTTGCCATTCGACATTCAGCATGATACAATCTGGCAGAGAAGAATAAAATTTTATGACATATTCTGGAAAATTTCAGACGGACTCAATTTTTGACCGGAAATTGTATCAACACGATTCGTTCGGAAAAGGTGTTTTTAGAGATTGTGAAAATGCGCACAAAATTGTGTCGTGGATTCTCAATAAAAATCCCGAAGTGGTTGGAAAACTTAGTCTTGATAGTATTGAAATTTGCGAAAATTCGTATTTGGACGAAGAATTACGTTCGAGTTATGTCGATGTGTTGTATCGAATTCCACAAATAAATGGTGAAATTTTATGCGTTTTTATTTTGATCGAACTGAAGACGAACAGTGAGAAATTCACGATGTTCCAAATTTTGAGATATGTTCTTCGAATTTGGCAGTCAGAATTTCAGAAGGCAAAAGATGAGTGTCGCTTCGACACATTTTTGTTGCCGTGCGTTTTGCCAGTGATAGTAAATCATGGCGAAACACAATTTGCCGCTCCGATCCAGTTGGAAAATTTACAGGAAATACTCGCTGGATTTGAGCAAAATGCAGTGAAATTGGAGGCGGTGCTCATTGATTTACCCAAAATGTCGGAATTGGATTTTCCAGATGACATCGAACTTTGGGCATCATTTACGATGATGCAGGCCGTTTTCAAAAAAGGTATTGACGAGCAGCTTTTGAAAGTGTATAAAAAAATATCGCCACTTTTTGAGAAAATGCCCCGTCTTCTTGATAAATGGAAGGGATATTTTTGGTATGCAATTTCAAGTTGTAAGTATTTTACGAAAGAAAAGTGCGAAAAAACAGTCGTTGAAATCAAAAAAATACGAGGTGAAACGATGTCTTTAGTAGAAGAGCCTATTTATTTGTGGGATGTAATCGAAGCACGCGGCATCGCGCTGGGAGAAGCACGCGGAGAAGCACGCGGAGAAGCACGGGCTTTGCTTCGTTTTCTCACTGCCAGATTCAGGATGATTCCAGAGCGAGTCAGTAAACGAATTGCCCAGATCGGAGACTTGGTTGTTCTCGACTCATTAACAGCCGCAGCAGCAGAGTGTCAGTCGCTCGAAGAATTCGAAAAAACACTTTACTAACTTACAAAAACAGCGGTATTTGTGTGTATATTTCTGGAAATATACCTAAAATACTCAGCGGAAATTACTGGAAAATTTTGCCACTGATAAAATTTTGCTTGTTGTTAATAACTTTGACGAATTGTAATTAGGCAACTTAGGAGTAGTTGCTCTGATTTAATCACATCCAGCTTTTCGATTTAACCATGAATATTTGGAATACCGTTTTTTTGGTTTTGGTTTTTCTTCTGGCCATTGTCGTGGCATTTTTTACGGCGCAGGAATTACAACGTCGTGCGGATGGAAACAAGAAAATTAGTTCGCTTCAAAAGAAAATTGCTGAAACGAATGAAAAAATTGATGTCATCGAGATGGGAGCAGATATTGCCGCTCGCCAAAAAAACATTCGAGCCGGAAAAAAAGAAGTTGGCGCCGAGCAAATCAAACCACTTTTGGGAGTGGATCATCTCAGCACGATGAATGACGAAATGAATCCCCAAAAAAACTCAGATGATGTTCAATCAGACGAAACATCACGAACACCTCTGACATCGAAAAAAGTCAGCGAAATGTCGCTCGGTGATCTCGAAGTGCTGGTACATGATTTGGCTCTTGATCGCGGAAAGGCATGGTTCGGATGCGATCCTATCTCGACTGAACAAAATAATAATGATCAAATCCCACCAAATTTCAATGAAACGGCACAAAACACCGAATTCAAACCGCTTGTATTGACGCGAGTGCAGTTAAAAGTTCCCAGTATCGAGCAAGATGGGAAAGAACAGCCGATTTCTGTCGAAGATATGCAGGGAATAGTGTACATTTTCGATGAAGGCACTGATAAACAATTAGGTGCATATCTCGGACGTTTTGTCGTCGCAGGTAAACAAGGAAATACCGTGAGTCTCTTATCAGCGGATGCACTCAATTCTGAAGAGTTTGATCTCATTGATAATAGTCGTAAATCAAAAGCAACATGGGCTGTTTATATGGTCATGCCTTCAGAGCGATGGGAGGGGGTCTTTTCTCGGATCGAAGAAATGGAAAACCAATTTTTCAGTGCGGACCCACCCGTTTTATCCGAAGAACTGATAGATCGGCTCAAAAAACATCCAATTGGACAAAAGTCGATCCCACGCGATTTTGCCGGATTGATGACGGAAATGTATAGACAACGAGTTTTACTGATGCAAGAAATCGAAGGCCTCAAAAAAGCTCGTGAATCAATGGCTAAATCACAAGAAGACGCAGACAAGGAAGATGTGGCACTCAGAGACGAGGAAAGCCTCGAAAGAACACGGATTAGTGCGATGGACAAACAAGTCGAAGTCCTCCAAAATGTCGTGGACTCATACAATCAGCGAATAAATGATATGAAACAAAAACTCGAAACAATACAAAAACAAAACGAAATTTTTGTTTCAAAAATAGCAAAGTTCCAACTCGATGTGGTCGAATCAATCGAAAAACGAGCAAATAATGCCGCCGCACAATAATACTGCCCCAAAATAATACTGCCAAAAAATAATACGCAGCAAAATAATACCGCCGCACACATCCACTCACAAATTCAATTATTTTGTTTCCGTGCTGAGTGCTGATACGTTGATTTATCCGATTTTTTGTCTATTTTATCTATGACGTTTTTGTATCTGCTACTTGTTTTTGTAAGTCAACTCGATTCCACTCCCGTCGTTTCTCCAATTACAAGTGTTCCGCCGCCAGTAGTAGTGCCGGTTGTTCGACCGAGAACACCAGAGATGCCGTCCGA
>JBOFGF010000062.1:0-9584 GCA_051649005.1 Thermoguttaceae bacterium
GACCGATTGCACGAGTTTGTGCTCACACCGAAATTTTTGTCAAAGAACGCAAAAATTCTGAAACTGGTCAAATGGAACCAATCACAATTGACGATGCCTGCATGTTCCTCGCCGTTTTTCAGAATGGCTCCATCGGAACATTTGAATCGAGTCGATATGCACGCGGACGTAAAAATTACAATTCAATGGAATTGAATGGCGAACTCGGTGCTGCTTTTTTCAATCTCGAAGTCCCCGAATATCTCGAATTTTTCAGATATGCAGACCCACAAACTGGCAAGAAAATGGAAGACCATCTCACCGGATGGCAAAAAATTCTTGTAACAAACAGCGAGCATCCATATATGAAAAACTACTGGGTTCCAGGCACGACAATTGGATATGAACACACGTTCATAAATGGACTGGCCGATTTTCTTCTCAGTTTGAACGGTGGTCCAAAATTTGAACCTGATATGCGGGCGGCAATGCGAACGCAAAAAGTGTGCGATGCCATCATTCAGAGTGCCAAAGAAAAATGCTGGGTCGAACTGTGAATAAATCGCCACTCAGACATACATTAGACTTGTTCGGAGTTATTCAGTCTTGTTCGGAGTTTGGAATTCTCGAATTTTTTGTGTAAAATAAAAGCCGGAAATAAATATGCCGAGTATAATGACTGACAAAACCGTCATTCAACTGTGTTCCATTCCGGCTGTAATTTAACTATTTTGCCATTGTCATTTATCCGCGTGTCATGGCATTTCAAATGTATTAATTTTATTTTGGAGACAGCATCTCCCTTTTATTTCAGTGTTTTGCAATAATTTTTCCACCAACATTTGGCATGGGATCGCTCACATCACCACAAACAGCCAAATCGCCGAGAAAACATATCGACTCCAAATCCGAGTAGAAAAAAAACTTCCCGCCATTTATCCGGGTGCGTTTGTGATGCTCCGGCTTCCCAATCAATCCGATCCGTTATTAGGGAGGCCACTGGCCGTTTATCAGGCGACACAGACCGAAAAAGAGACGGTGCTCGACATAATTTATCTGCAAGTTGGCAAAATGACTTCGAGATTGGCACGACTTGGAGCAAACGCAGAAATCGAACTATGGGGGCCACTCGGAAAGGGATTTAAGCCGGAACATCACGACACAAACCATTTGATCATGGTCGCCGGCGGAATCGGATACACCCCATTTTTAATGCTCGCAGCCGAAAAAATGGCTCAAAATAATGAGACTACTCAGCAAACGCACTGCACTTTGTTATATGGAACCAGTCACGCAAAACGAATCCCGCCACTTGACGATTTTGAACGAATGAATGTCGAAATCCATCTGTCAACTGATGATGGTTCTGCCGGACATCATGGATTTGTGACGGACTTGATTCAGGATCAATACGAACGAGATGCACATGAAAAACCACCAATTATACTGGCATGTGGTCCGAAACCAATG
Source organism: Thermoguttaceae bacterium (assembly GCA_051649005.1). GTDB lineage: Bacteria > Planctomycetota > Planctomycetia > Pirellulales > Thermoguttaceae > WRKP01. The sequence goes on from JBOFGF010000062.1 coordinate 1,450, forward strand.
TTAAAAGCGGCTTTTCGGAATGCAGAAATACTCGGACTTCCATGTTTTGTCTCACTCGAAACGCCAATGAGCTGCGGTCTGGGAATATGTTTTGGATGTGTCGTCCCTGTTCTCATTGATGATGGCATTTGGGACTATCAGCGAACTTGCGTGGATGGCCCCGTTTTCGACGCATATCGACTAAAATGGGAATGATAAAACTTCATTTGCAAGTGATTTTAGAAATGCAATTCACAAAATCACATCCGAAAGGAATCCGTATAACAGTCGGCGGAAGGAATGTGTACTCGTCGTACTGACCGCGACAACAAGAAAATAGTCGATTACAAAAATGGATTGTCGTCATCTTCTGTGGCATCTGACTTTTTCGGTTCAGCGGCATCAGATTTTTTCTTGTCTGTGGTTCCAAATGGATTTTCTTCGTCGTCTTTTTCGGCGGCGGTGTCAGATTTTTTTGTGTCTGCGGTTCCAAAAGGATTTTCTTCGTCGTCTTTTTCGGCGGCGGTGTCAGATTTTTTTGCGTCTGCGGTTCCAAAAGGATTATCTTCGTCGTCTTTTTCAGCGGCGGTGTCAGATTTTTTTGTGTCTGCGGTTCCAAAAGGATTTTCCTCGTCGTCTTTTTCGGCGGCGGTGTCAGATTTTTTCTTGTCTGCGGTTCCAAATGGATTTTCTTCGTCATCTTTTTCGGCGGCGGTGTCAGATTTTTTCGCCGTTTCAGAAATTTGCTGGTCAATTGCACGAGGAGATTTGTCTCGTGATTTCGGTGCCATCTCGGTGATTGTGTCATCGGCATCAATCATCGATTCAGGTTCAGAACCGGTTTCAGTGCGAAGTGGATCAATCGAAATAGCTCCGAACGGAGCCTGTCCCACATATTTTGACATGGTCCGAACAACATCGAGTCCATCTTGCTTATTGTTTGCGTATTTGGCCGTTTTGCGGCGATCTTCTCTGTTTTGAAATTCGAGTTTGGCTTCTTTTCGATATTTTTCGATGCCAAGACGCTCTTTTCCTTGTATTCGCTTCAGTGCATTTGAAACATCATAATCGCGTTTTGTTTCCCCCTCTTGTTCAAGTTGGGCAGCTTTCTTAAAATAAATGTCTGCTTTGTCTTCTTTTTTCATGCGTTGATGTGCAAGTGCCATGAAATAATAGGGGCGTGGGTCCTCACTTCCCAGCTTTTCGACTTGAGTGAGCAATTGCACCGATTCACGGTAATTTTGATCAAAAAAAGCGTGAACTGCTTTTCCATAAAGCGATTCAGCCTCTGTATCTGACGCGAACACAGCGGCACAAACAGATTTTTGGCTCAGATCGGTGAACAATGCGGACAAGATGAAAGCCGCAACAAGCATGAATTTTTTGATGCCCATTTTTTCTCCAAATAATAATCACTTAATTCCCATCCTTTCAAAGGTGGGGTGGTCTCGGTCTCATCCACGCACCAACGGAGGAAGAAGACTCCCTGCTCGGAATTTATCGGAAATGTTTCTCTCACAACAAAAGAGAAATGGATATTTTTAGATGAATTTCGATATTCCATTTCGTATTATTCCACACCAGTAATCTATTTTAACATGTTCACCACAAAAAAGGAAGTCCGTGATTGGTCTCGAACACTTCATCGAGACGGAAAACGAATCGGCTTTGTTCCGACAATGGGAGCATTGCACGAAGGCCATTTGAGTCTCGTTCGTGTGGCTCAAAGAGAAAATGAAGCGGTTTTGGTTTCGATTTTTGTCAATCCGACTCAATTTGGACCGAACGAAGATTTCACAAAATATCCGCGCACACAAGAAAATGATTTGGCGATGCTCGAAAATCTTGGAGAAATTGCGGTTTTTGCGCCGTCTGTCGAAGAAATGTATCCGTTTTATGCTGATTCGAGAGATGCAAAATCTAAACACTTCGAGTCATGTAAATCCGGGGCAGACCAATTAAAAGTGAAACATGAATCTACATTTATCACAGTGCCGACAGTGGCCGATTCATTGGAGGGTGCAATTCGACCGGGACATTTTTGCGGAGTTGCCACTGTCGTCTTGAAATTATTTGGAATTGCCTGCGCTGATGCCGCCTATTTTGGTCAAAAAGATTATCAGCAGGTTTGTGTCATAAAAAAAATGGTCTCTGATCTCGATGTTCCAATTGATATTGTTGTTTGCCCAATTGTGCGAGAAAAAGACGGACTTGCAATGAGCAGTCGAAATCGATATTTGTCCGCCAAACAACGCCAAGAAGGAGTTGCACTTTCACGCAGTTTGTACCACGCCGCCGATCTAATCGAATCGAAGCAATGCCACAATGTTCGGCAAATAAAAGCGGAAATGAATCAGATTTTGGCAGAATCCGCAGATTTGCACTGCGAGTATATTGCCATCTGCGATCCCAATACATTGGAGGAGCTATCTGTAATCAATTCGAGACAAAACGCTGAAATCGTGATTTTAATCGCGGCCAAAATTGGTTCCACTCGACTGATCGATAATGTGCTGGTATCATTATAATTCCTTAATTCGACAAGTTAGTAGATTTCGTCGATTTGAAAAAATAAATTAACAAAGTAAAACAATCGATTATACCCTTTATAAGTTGGAGCGAATGTGGTAAAATACAGGCGTATTTCTTTTATTTTATTCTTTTGAGCCTCGATATCATACGATCAAAAGGGGGCGAACTGCCCATTTTGTTGCGGTTTGCAGCCCCTTTATTCAATAAAAAATGACCGAATCATACGATCCCAATGACTCTTCCACTCCGGGTATTGAACATTTCATTGAAGGACATAATTGGACATGGATTCTTCTGTTGACTTGGACGGTCCTGATCAGTGTGTTCATAATAATTGCAAATGTTTTTGTCGACCGTCACTACACAAATCAGTTATACAGGGAAATTGAAGCTGCAAATGCGCGCGATCTCCTTTTCCGCTCTTGGAATGCCAAATTCAATGGAATTTATCTCCCTTATTCAGATGAATCCGATCAAAATAATGGAGTACGCCCGAATGGAATTAAGCCAAATCCATATTTGAAACATCCCAAACGTGATGTAGTAACACAGGCGGGTGACAAGCTCACTCTTGTTAATCCTGCGTGGATGACTCGAATGATCAGTGAAATGCAGAACCCGCAAAAAAACGCGGAATTTCCAGTTTCTACATTGACGAGCGATAAATTGGTCAATCCGAAAAACGCTCCAGACGAATGGGAAAAAAAAGCAATGTCTTTTCTCGGCCAAAGAGAGGCAAATGAATTTTTTGAAATCTCGTCCGAGAAAACAAAGACCGGCAAATACTTGGTGCGATTTGCTCGTCCACTTATCGTGTCAGAAGGCTGTTTGGTGTGTCATGGAGACCATGAATACAAAGTTGGAGACATTCGTGGCATAATATCGACCAAAATGGCGGCTGATTCCACATTATTGACACGAAACAAAGCCCTTGTTTACACGAATATAGTCGGTATTCTCATCTGGATTTTTGGCCTCTGCGGCATTTTCATTTTCCGCAGAAGTCTTCGTCGTTATGAAGCACAGAATGCGCTCTATTTTGAAGCACTTCAAGAAAAAGAGCGGGTGCTTTCAGAACATCGAAACCGATTGGCGGCACTCGTCGCAGATCGTACTCGTGAATTAGTAGTGGCCACGGAGCGAAACCAACTCATGTTGGAAGGCGTTCCCCTGACATGTGGCCTTTTCAATGAACGTCTCGAAATGTTCGATTGTAATCAAAAAACAGTCGAACAATTTGAGTTGTCAACTAAAGAGGAGACATGTCGGCGCATTTTAGAACTTTTTCCACCTTGTCAGCCAAATGGTGAATCATCTTTGGAAACAGCTCAGAGAGTATTTGCGGAGGCATTTGAAACCGGATACTATCAACTCGAGTGGTATTTCCAATTACCGAGCGGCGAAATGTTGCCGACTGAAGTCACGCTCGTTCGTGTGGTGCATCAGCAAAATGAAAAGATAATTGCAGCATACACACGCGACTTGAGAAAAGAAAAAGCAGAGAAAGCAGCCAAAATTAAACAGGAACAATTGACAGATGCACTAAATCAGATTGCTCGGCAATTGATGTCATTCGAAGCCACCACTTCATTTGAGACGGTAATTTGGAATGTTTTCAATTTACTTGGAACAGCAGCAGAAGTAGATCGTGTCTATATTTGGAAAAACCATCGTGACATGCGAGGAAGATTGTGTTGCACGCAGATACATGAATGGTCATTGGGAGCACCACCACAACATGGAACTGACTTGACTGTCGATATTGCTTATGAAGATTCGAGTCCCACTTGGGAACATCTTCTCGCATCAGGCGAATGTGTCAATAATCTTGTCCATTTAATGCCTCCCGCAGAACAGGCACAGCTCGCTCCGCAGGGAATTCTTTCCATTTTAGTGGCCCCGATAATGTTTCAAGATGATTTTTGGGGGTTCATCGGCTTCGACGATTGTACACACGAGCGAATATGGGATTTGGTGGAAGTCAATATTTTGAAAAGTGCGGGCGGAGTTATTGCCGGTGCGATTGCCCGCAAACAGTTGGAAACTTCGTTGTATTTGGCGCGCGATGAAGCGGAGTCGTCTAATCGTGCCAAAAGCGAATTTCTGGCCACAATGAGTCACGAAATTCGCACACCACTGAATGGTGTCATTGGATTCTCTGATTTATTGCTCGGCACTGAATTAACAGCGAAGCAAAATGAATACACACAATTGATTAAAATTTCTGGTGAGTCGCTCCTTGCTCTTATAAACGACATTCTCGATTTTTCAAAAATCGAGACGGATAAATTTGAAGTTCAGCAGGATGATTTTGACATAGTTGGAGCGGTGGAATCGACTGTCGGAATGTTGGCACCGCGGGCGGAAGAAAAACACATCGAATTATGTGTTCAATTTACAGGTGGACTTCCACGCACATTGAAGGGAGATGTGGGACGAGTGCGTCAAATTCTTTTGAATCTTATTGGAAACGCCATTAAATTCACAGAAGTGGGATATGTGCAAGTGGTGGTGTCACCGGAGAAATGGGAAGGAAACAAAATCTACATTCGTTTTACGATTACAGATACTGGCATCGGAATTCCGGCTGACAAAATGGATCGTTTATTCAAAACATTTTCACAAATGGATACTTCGTATTCGCGTTTGTATGGCGGTGCTGGTTTGGGACTTGCAATCAGTAAAAAGCTGGTGCAACTGATGGGCGGAATTATTGACGTGGAAAGTGAGCAAGGAAAAGGTTCGACTTTTTGGTTTCAACTTCCATTTTTCTGTCACGAAATAATTAGCAATTGTCTCCAAAATCGTCATTTTCAGTGTCTGGAACATCGCAGTTTGGGATGCTATTTTTCGGGAAAAGTTAATTGTACAGGAACGTCGTATCTGGGTTTCAGTGCAGGACTCGCAGTGAAAGACAAACAAGTTTTAATTGTCAGTTCATGTTCTGTGCTTTCTTCCAATCTATCCAATCAGCTTTCCACTTGGAAAATGGATGTCCATGTTGTTTCTTCAATTGAAATGGCATTGGAGTCGGTGCAAAAGGCGGCGGAACATGAGAGACCGATTGATCTGATTTTTGTCGATGAAGAAATCAATGGCGAATCAGGGAACGATGTCGTCAAAAAAATCTGTGCATCGCTCTTGTCTTCAAATAACACAAAACAGAAACCTATCAAGACACCAGGTTTTATTGTGCTGGTTCCTTTTGACTCGAATGTAAATCAGAGCAAATTGGAAACGGATTCTGAGCAACTTTATTTTCTGCCGAAACCGATTTTTTTGTCGCCGCTTCTCGATGCGGTCATGACAATGTTATATCACCAAAGCTGGTTGACTTATCTGTCTGATTTTGTGACTGGTAATAGTGCACTGAAAAAAAATACAGGTCAAATCGAAGCACAGCCATTGCAAGAAGAATTGCCGGCTGTGCGACCTGAGCATTTTCACGTTCTTATTGCAGAAGACAACAAAATCAATCAAATAGTTATTCAAAACATTTTGCGAGAAGCGGGTTTTCCATTTGAAATTGTTGTGAATGGAAAATATGCGTATGAAGCGGCCATTTCTGGAAAATTCGATTTGATTTTGATGGATTGTCAGATGCCGGAAATGGATGGATATGAAGCGACGCAGCTCATTCGGAAATGGGAGTCGGAGAACAACAAACCTCGATTGCCAATTATCGCATTGACGGCAAATGTCATTAAAGAAGATGTACAAAAATGTTATGATGTCGGGATGGACGCTTTTTGTAGCAAACCGATTGCACCGGCAGTTCTATTTGAGGAGATAAACGGCTGGATTACCAAAAAACGGACTGGTTCAATTATCTCGTGATTCTGATGAATATGCCTCCGAAAAGTGGCGACGATATTGTTCGCGCGGAGTCGAAACGACATCTGTGAGATAAATTCCCAAAGTGGGGAGTGTTTCCGTCTCACTCGATTCTCGCTTTGCAAGAAGTTGGAGATATCCTGCCAAAAGACGATGCGTCTGCGGAGAATGATGAATGAGAAAATGAACCCACGCCCATGAATCACGATACTCACGAGAACCCATTTCACCAATATCTTCCAGTGATTCGAGATATGACAAAGATGGAACGGCTCCAAAACGAAGATTCCAGCGAATCTGTTTCATATACGGATTTTTTTCTGCGCGATCTGAAATCGGGACTTCAAAATACTTTGCGAGACCTTCATCGAGCCAAATCGGAACAACTGCGATGGAGGCATGAATGATCGCGTGTGTCATTTCGTGCCGCAAATCAATTTCGAAGTCGTTCGTTTTTTGCACAAGAAGTGTCCCAGGTTTTCCATCCATTTTGATATACAAAGCACGTCGATCTCGTGGTGCTTCGGGAAAAACGCTCTTCAAAAATTGAAGATATGAGCGTTCGTCATCAAAAAGACACAGCTCGATTTTTTCTTTCGGCGCGGGAATCCCCATATAACGATGCAAGTCGTTTTGTAATCCTTTTATCTCTTCCAAAATCGCACTGATTTCAGTGAGCGGAAAATTAGATTGCACCACCACGACACCACAAATTTCAGTATACTTCAGTTGCTTCTGATATGACGGGGATAAATCAATCTGTTTTGCTGGATTTGCAGAACGTGCGAAAATTTCGTTGTTCGATGGATTCGATTTTATATCAGCCGGAATTGAGGCGGGCATTCGAGAAGCCGTCAATTGAACAGGAGCAATCTGCGGATGGCTAATTGGCGAAGGAGTCAAAGAAGCTGATGCCACTTTCGTCGCTGACTCTGCCGGTTGCTGCGGAGCAACATTTGTGGAAGTTGCCACCGCAGATGATTCCGCCGTGCTTGTATTCGATGGATTCGATTGTGCGGATTGTTGTTTGTTCGCCGGTGCGGATTTACTTGGTTCGGTGCGAGACGATGCTGATATATTGTCAATTGGAAAATAATCGACCCAGTCGCGGGTGTCAAAGGAATATGTGGAAAGAGACCCCGGCTCCTGTTTTTTCGCGGGCGATTTTTCTTGTGTCAACTGATTCGATTTAGCTGGATGCGGCGAGTCTGCTTCGGATTTATTCGTCCGAGTTTCGGACTGACTTGCCGTCTTTTCCTGAACGGACTTGATGAGAAGATTCAAGTATTCAATGTCATCAGGAGGCAGTGGAGCATTAGTATCAGGAATAACCTGATTTTTGTTCTGATTGGCCACATTTGTGGTATTCGCATCAGAAGGAACATTTGGCAGCGATGGATAAGTAAACGATTTTGTCGCGGTAGTTTCAGGCGTGGCTGCTGTATTTACATCTGGTGTATTTGGCGTATTTGGTGCGTTTTTTGGAACGACTGGGACATTTTGGTTTGTCGTGTTTGGTTTATTTGGTTTAGGTGCATGAACAGCGACTGTTTCCGGCGTTTTGTCTGTTACTTCCGATACTTCCGATTTATCGAATTTGAAGACTTTGTTTAGTGGTGTGACTATGTTTTTTTGGAACTTGGTTCGAAAAACATCGAGTGGCTTTCCATTAACATTGTCAGAGTGAATAGGACGAGCAAGAGTGTCTTTTGTCGCATCAACCGGTGTCTTATCGTTTAACTCATTCGATTTTGTTTCATCGTTTGAAATCACGACTTTCGCAGATGGTG
>JBOFGF010000063.1:0-2408 GCA_051649005.1 Thermoguttaceae bacterium
CAATATGAGCGTAATGGGACTGTAACAAATTTTATGTTTTGTCAGCCGCTTGGAAATTGGCGACGAATTTCTGTACGAGAAAGGCGAACTAAATTAGATTTTGCGGAGGAGATAGCGCAGTTATTGGACGTAGATTTTCCTGAAGCAGCAGCAGTGGTGGTGGTGGTGTTGGTGATGGACAATTTGAACACTCATAAAATAGGATCATTGTATGAGCGATTTTCAGCGGAGCGAGCGAGGTCTTAAGTCCGTCGATTGGCAATTTACGACGGACAAGTCCCGAATCAAACTCAAGCGGCTTTATCCACAGTTTTAGAACTGGCGGAATACGAGGGTGCCATGCGCTTCTTCGTCTTGACAAAGAAGTCCCCGAGCAGGCAAAGTTCTCTCTTACGAAACTCGCTATTATGTGAGTTCTCTTGATACATCAAAGGTATCAGCATCTGGATTTCAAGAGATAATTTAGGAACACATGGATGTGGAAAATTGTCTTCATTCGGCGAAAGACCGCGAATACGAGGATGACAAACATGTATTACGGGGTTCCGGTGGAAAAATTTGGACGGTGCTGACGAACATTGCGGTTTCTTTGACGCAATTGCTACGAAAAAAGGAGCAGACATTCCGAGATGTCAGGAAAAATGCTTGTTCGATCCGCTCAGTATCGCAAAGCGACTCGGATTTTAACCGTGAAACTTGAAGATGGCCTGGTGCAGCTAAAAAAATGTAAAAATTGCTTGTAAAAATTGCTCTTGACCGATTTTTCTTTTTTTTCTAGAATACCCTCCACATGTTGGGGATGGTGACTCGTTCAGTTCGACTATACTGTAAACGGGTAGAAATTGTCCTGTTTTCCTAAGGAGAAAGCAACAATTTATCCCCGTTTTCGGTATAACCCAAAAATCAACCAAAAGAATCAGGGAAGATGTTTTCTGGAAAATCGATATTAGTCACCGGCGGAACCGGTTCGTTCGGAAAGAAGTTTATTCACCGAGTATTGCGAGAGTATTCGAGCGTGGAGCGGATCGTTGTTTTCTCACGGGACGAATTCAAGCAATTCGAGATGTCGAATATGCCTGAGTTTTCTGGGAGCAAAAAGCTCCGCTTTTTTCTCGGCGATGTGCGGGACAAGGAACGTTTGATGCGAGCTTTCGACGGAATCGACATGGTGGTACACGCCGCTGCGCTCAAGCAGGTTCCGGCCTGCGAATACAATCCCTTTGAGGCGATCAAGACGAATGTCCTCGGTGCCCAGAATATCATTGAGGCGGCCATTGATCGAGGTGTCAAAAAAGTGGTCGCGTTGAGTACCGACAAGGCGTGTTCGCCGATCAACCTTTATGGGGCGACAAAGCTTTGCAGCGACAAGCTCTTCATTGCAGGCAGCGTCTATTCGGGCACAAAACGGACAAAGTTTTCTGTGGTCCGATATGGGAATGTCGCTGGTAGCCGGGGATCGGTCATTCCATTCTTTCAGAAACTATTGAGTGAAGGAGTGCAGGAGCTACCCATCACCGATTACCGCATGACTCGGTTCTGGCTGAAGCTGGACAGTGCGATTGATTTGGTCAATCATGCCATGGAACACATGAACGGTGGCGAGTTGTTTGTCAAGAAAATTCCGTCGATGAAAATGACCGATTTAGCCAAAGCCATGGCCCCGAAGCTCCCTGTCAAGGAAATAGGAATCCGACCGGGAGAAAAAATCCATGAAATGATGATTTCAGTTGAGGACGCACGAAATACGATTGAGATGGACGACCATTATGTGATCTATCCCGACGATTATCCCAACCTGAAAAAACTTTCTGGAAAACCGGTCCAAAACGATTTTGAATACCACAGCGGCAACAATAGTCAGTGGCTTTCCGTTGAGCAAATGCGTAATCTGATCGTAGAAATTGACCGAGAGAACGGACCCGCGCACTTCACCGAAAAACCGAGTTTAAGAATCGCCGATGCGGCCTAAGGACTTGCCAAAAAGATGTTTCGTTACGAATTAACAATGCGTTTGAGGCAGCAAGATCAGCTGTCGCCCGACCAGGCATTTGAAAAATTCAAAGAAGCCGTGTCGCAATTTTCACCTTCGGAAAAAAAGGATATTGCAAAGGTTATTGAATTTGTAATGTTCATGGATTATTCATCGCACCCCGGTTTGAAATCGAAGACCGTTTACATGAATCACCCGTTGCGTATGGCGATTTTGGTTACCGAAATGTTTACATGTGATAAAGTTGAAGGCATTACGACTGCCCTTGTCCATAACATCCTAGAGCGTTTTAATAATTGTTATACACGGTTCGTTTGTGTAGGATATAATTTTTACTCATCCTCAACATCGTAGATGTTGTGTTATGGTAGAAAGAACATGAAATCGTAACAAGAACCCCGTAGTGGGTTCTGTTATG
>JBOFGF010000064.1:0-2240 GCA_051649005.1 Thermoguttaceae bacterium
GAGAGTTTTTTTGAGCCAGTCGTATTGCGTTTTTCCGAGCGTCGCCCCCCAAGGATCAGGAGCCTTGTCCCGAGAGCCAAAGATATTGTCAACAGCTTGTGCAGAATGCCAATATGGGTCAATTACAACGAATAAGGCATCTCCCCACTCAAAAGCAAAATAGTTGCGCAAAAGACCGATGTGTTCCTGTGGTTCAGTATTTCCCGAGTAAAAACCATTCGGTTCAGGCTGCGAAAAGTATTTTTCGCGTACACTTTGTGCAATAACGGCGATATTGTTTGGCGTGCCATCTAAATTGCAAAGAGCAGCTTGTTCGTGATTGCCATTGACTAAAAAGAGCGGAGCGGTGTGTCCGACGATTCCGAGATATATCCGCTGCGTGCGATAAATTGCATCAATGGCATCGCGCGATGCGGTTTCGGGAGTCAAGTGATCGACGCTGAAATCATCACCGAGTGCCACAAAAAAATCGGGTTTTTCAGCTGCCGCCAGACTGAGCGTTTTGGCGTAAAATGATGGTTCGTTCTGCTGTGTGCGTTCGGGATGCGAATCTCCTTGCACTATAAAAGAAAAGGATTGTCCTTCCTGTTTCGGCATTTGAAACGAAAATTCTCCGAGCGATTGCCAAAGAGCGTTCTCGTTTTCCCGATATAAAAACCGATAAGTATATGTTACAGAAGACTGAAGATTTTTGAGCATCTCGACATGTTCGATGTTTTTTTGCAACGAAAATTCCGGTGTCGATTTTGTGTCATTTTCGTTTCCACGAGGAAAGTATTCGATTTTCGCAAAGAGGTTTTTTAGCGGCAAAATGTTGATGTCAATCGTCGTATTTGTTGGTCTTGCAACGATAACAGAGGCGACATCAGATTCGGCATCTGGCAGCGGAAAGGCGAATTGCTTCCTGCTTTTATTATCAGATTTTTTTCGCGGCGAAGTTGGCAGCAAAGTTGGCGACTGGTCGTTTAGCTGCTTTTTCTGCTGTTTTTGCGGCGGTTTTGGCTTTTTGTCGTTTTGTGCGAACGAATTTTCCACAACAACTATCCCAATGATGAATAAGACGAGACATAAAATGCTATGAAAACGTGTCATAATTTTAGAAATTTGCTTTGTTTTGCGAAACCACCGCTTTCTGCGAAAGCGGGCTAAACATCTAATTGATGACGATTCGCAGTGTAATACACATTAGTATAAACACCAATAAATGTGTAAGGTTTCGATTGTAATTTTGATTTTATGATATTTTTCCTCAAAGCGAAACAACCGCCGAATAACAACCGCCGAATAACAACCGCCGACTTACGCCGGCGGCTCGCCAAACGCGCGGCTCGCCAAACGCGCGGCTCGCCAAATATGGCCACAAAAAAAGTGATATTGACTCATTGCATCCGAATGAGTAATCTTGCCATCGTATTTTTTGCAGCATTTTGTGAAAGGCGACAAAATAATACCAGTTTCCCATTCTTTTTCATCTCCGTTCGTCAAAAAGGGTCAATCAATATGAAAGGTAATTTCAATCACATATCCGTTGAATCGACAATTCAGGGAGTCGCACTCCTCGATTTGAAGCGTCAATATGCGGTAATTAAGGACGAAATTCACGATGCACTTAGGAGTGTCTGCGACTCTGGCGCGTTTGTTCTCGGTCCAGAAGTGAAAAAATTTGAAGAATCAATCGCTCATTATACTCAAGTTCCACATGCAATCGCGTGTGCTTCTGGGAGTGATGCGATTTTACTCGGACTGATGGCCGCCAATATCGGCCCCGGTGATGAAGTGCTCGTCCCCAGTTTCACATTTTTTGCAACAGCAAGTGCGGTCACTCGACTCGGTGCGAGACCAGTTTTTGTCGATATTGATCCAGGTTCATATAACATTGATGTCCAAGATGTCATTCGCAAAATTACACCCCGCACAAAAGCGATTGTGCCAGTCCACTTGTTTGGGCAAATGGCGGACATGCTGGCTCTGAATGGACTCGCACAGAAACATGGAATGACCGTCATCGAAGATGCAGCACAGGCAATCGGCGCGGAATTGAATGGTCGGCGAGCAGGTTCCTGGGGCGACATCGGTGCTTTCAGCTTCTATCCGACCAAAAATCTTGGCGGAGCGGGAGATGGTGGACTTGTAACAACCCAAAACGATCAATTGGCAAAACGTCTGAATCTCCTGCATGTTCATGGAATGGAGCCGCGTTATTATCATAGTATTATCGGTATAAACAGCCGACTCGACTC
>JBOFGF010000065.1:0-14121 GCA_051649005.1 Thermoguttaceae bacterium
GAAAATCGACTGCGCTGCGGATATTATCGGCATATTTTCCTTGTGTGGTGGTCGAACCTTCTGCGAGGAGCGCGATTCCGGCCATTCCTGTCATCGCAGTTGGATACATTCCAGATGCGTCCCAGCTTCCACGCCGAGATTGGTTCGCAGCAAGCCAGTCGAGACCGCGAGTGATCGCCTTTTCCTTTTCAGCGTCGGAGATTTGCGCTCCGAGTGGCATCGAATATAATATACTCAGCAAAAATGCGCAGAGGAAAAAAATAATCAATTTATTGAATATCATATCAGCTGGTGATCAGTCGTCGATTGGTTCTGGTGAGAAGTCGGTCTGATTGACCCAATTAGCATTTTGCTGGATGGCTTCTCCATTTTTCCAGCGATTGTAAAAGTCATGCGTCGCCTTTGTTCCGAATGGATACTTGTCGAAAATACTCCCATGTCCCAAAATTCGTGGGTCTTGATGTTCTTCAAGTATTTTTATCAATTCCGTTTCCATTTCTTTCAACAAAATTTCTTGGTCGGAATTTTCGGCCAAATTGACGAGACAATCAGGGTCATTTTTCATGTCATACAACTCACGACTGCCACGTTTTGCGAACGATAACTTCCAAAAAATTTCATGATCAGGAACAAGTCGGTTTTGCAAAATCGTCGTTTTCGTCGGACTTCCGTCGACATCAAGATAACCAGTCTCTGGATTACATGCAGGCCAGCGAGTCGGCTCAAAATTTCGTAAAAATAGAAAATCGTCTTTAACAAGTCCCCGAGTCGGATATCCTTCGTCGTTTGGACGGCCAACATCATTTCTCTCGCGTCCCAGCACGGCAAAATTTCGTTCAGGATTGATCTGGCCCGATTTTTCCGAGAGGAAAATATCCAAAAGAGAATTCCCAGTCATCGGCTGCATTGTTGTGTCTTTCGGGTCAATTCCGGCAACATCGAGAAAAGTTGGTGCAAAATCGACAAAACTAACATAGTCGTCGATGGTTCGCCCGGGATTAGAAATGCCGTCTTTCCAATAAATTGCGAGCGGCAAATGACACGATACTTCATAAGAACATCCTTTGGCGCGCGGGAACGGCATTCCATTGTCGGCAGTAACGACGATGAGTGTGTTGTCTAATTCGCCGCGTTCTTCAAGAAGTGCGATCATTTTTCCCACATGCAGATCAAAATACTCAAGTTCGAAAGCAAAGTCGAGCATGTCATTTCGAACAACTTCGTTGTCAGGCCAATAACCAGGAACCCGATCAATCTGATCTATCGATTTTTTTCCGACCGCCGAACCACTTCCATATTCATAATTACGATGAGGCTCGGTGCTGCCATACCAAAAGCACCATGGTTTATCAGCCGGTTTGGCATCGAGAAAGTCGCGGAAGTTTCCGGCATAATCTGAATTGTTGATGCGTTTCGTCGGAGGAGTTGTGCGTCGTTTGTCAAATGCCACTCCGAGCGGATTTCGTGGATTTCCTTTTTCATCGAGTGTGATTTCTGGTGCCCAGCCTTTTGATGTCAAACCGACGAAATAGCCGTTATTACGAAGAGTTTCTGCATAAGTAACATACTTTGGCTGCACGAATGCGATGTGGTTTGCCGCTTCTTCAAGTTGCCACGGATATCTGCCCGTCAAAAAACAGGCGCGAGAAGGAGAGCATTTAGCATTTGGCGTGTATGCACGACGAAAAAGCAGACCTTCTTGTGCCAGGCGATCAAAGTTTGGTGTTTTTATCCATTTGCATCCATATACACCGGCGAACGGAAACGAGGCATCATCGGCCATGCAGACGAGGATGTTTGGTCGTTTTGGCGGGGCAGCTGAGATTGTTTTGGGAAAAATTTGGATTAGCGAAAGAATCAATCCCGGTAAAACAAGATGTAAAATAAGATGTAAGACAAATCGTGGCATTTTGGCGTTATACTCCGCACCGTCATAAAACGATACTTTTCTTAGTGTCATTTTTTTAGAAATTTGCTTTGTTTTGCGAAACAACCGCTTTCTACGAAAGCGGGTTAATCATCTAATCGATGACGATTCGCAGTATATTTCCTGTGGTTGAACCTGAGTGGAACGTGTTGCTGTTACAATTTGCATGAGATGCTTATTTATCATCACAAAGAAAGAGGTTCACTGGCCAATTGGCGTTCATGTTTTGTCATTTCGTAGATGTCGTGCAAAAGTTGTACATCGCAGGATTGTTGTTCGACATTTCTTCGTGCAAACATTCGAGCCTGAGTTTGAACAAGAGTTTCCACAGCTGTTTCTGTTACTTGTCCGAAAGAACGAGCATAATTGACGAAACTTGGAACATTTGTCGTCACAAATCCGTACAACATACTACATGCGCCAATTGTTTTTCCGGTGAAAATGCTCGTATTGATGGCCGTTTTGGCATAATCACCGATGAAACACCCGACAAACTGCATTCCAGTCCGCACTTTTTTGTTATTGTATTCCATCGCAACTTCGCCATAAGTGTTTTTCAAGTCACTATTGCATGTTCCGGCTCCCAAGTTGACCCAGCTTCCTAAATAGCTGTGTCCCAAAAAACCATGATGCTGTTTGTTTGAATAAGGTTCGATGATCGCAGCTTCCACTTCTCCGCCGACTTTCGTTGTACTTCCGAGTGTCACTGCGTCTTTAATGGCGGAATGTTCAATTATCTTTGCTTTTGAGCCAACATAAACTGGACCGCGGAAGAAAGAATATGGGCCGACAGACACACCGGCCTCAAAAATAATTGGGCCTTCACTTGTATCTGTCACACAGTATTCTCCGAGTTGCCGTCCATCTGCGGAAAAAACACCATTCCCAATTTCTTGATAAGTGCCGTGTTTCAAGCGGTCATTCATATTATCGTTCATGATTCGCATTTGCTGCCTGACAATGTCGTGTGCATATTCGATCATTGGAATTCCGATTTCCAAATTAGGAAGATTCATGTCGGAAATGATTCCAAGAAGTTGCGAAGCTCCAACGACATCATGTGGGAGTGGATGGTCTTCACTTAAAATCGCGCAGGCAATGCTTCCTTCATATCGCACAACTCCAGATTGACCTTCTTCGGTCATCTTAAGTGCCAGACGTTTTATTTCTTCGATAGTATGCACATGCGGGACCACTCTGGCATTCAAAATTATGAGAGGAGCGGCTCTTTTTCCAGATTGTGGTGTCCAGTTATCTGGATAGTCCCGGCGAGCTAAATCTCGCAAATAGGGACGAACAATGATTTCCACCCGATCTGCAATTCGGTTGACCAAATCAATGAGGCGATATGTTCCGATAGTTATCGCATAAGCAGGTCGGGCAATTGTGGCCGGAAAAAGTTGCGGCGAAAGCGTGTCTTCAAATAAAATAACGTGCATGAAACCAACTTCCTTTATTTGGGTTAAAAGTGAAATGAAAATTTAAGAACGTTCGCATAGTCTGATGTCAATACATGACTCCGGTCTACAACATGCAGGCGGAAGTTTTCGCTCGTAATTGGTCGATCATTTCTATTGTTGCTTCTTCGACCGATTTCTGCCATGCTAATTCAGACCGATTATGATTTTTTTTGTGTGCAAAAATAATGCCGCGTGAATTGTTTATGATGGCCCCAAGTCCTTCCGAGTCAAATGCGGGGGCGACATCTTCGGCACTTCCACCTTGATTACCAAATCCTGGGACTAGGAACCACGAATGTGGCATCATTGCTCGCAGTTCGGCCAATTGAGTGGGCCATGTTGCTCCGACCACCGCTCCCACCGCGCCATAGTTTTCGTTTTCATTTTTAGTCGAATTTGCTAGATTTTCGACATATTCGGCGACGACTTTGTAAAGAGGTGAGTGTCGTACCACCAAATCTTGTAACATGCCTCCGCCTGGATTTGATGTTTTTACGAGAACAAAAATACCAGCCGACCGATGCACCGCTGTTTTGACAAACGGTTCGATGGAGTCGTCTCCGAGATAAGGAGAAACGGTCAGAGCATCCGCTCCCCATGCTGAATTTCCTCCCAAAATACCGGCTGCATACGCCTGTGCAGTTGATCCAATATCGTTTCTTTTGCCGTCAAAAACGACTAAAACCCCTTTTTTTTGTGCATGTTGAATGACATGATGGAGTGCTGTCATTCCGGCGTGTCCATATTGTTCAAAAAATGCTGCCTGCGGTTTCACAGCCGGAACAAGCGGAGCGACGACATCAATGACTTCGCAACAAAATTGTTGAAACGATTTGGCAACATTCGCAAAATTTTTCTCATCGACGCCTTCTCTAAAAGGTGATGGAAGAGAATCAAAGCGTGGGTCCAAACCGACCAAAACGGGAGACCGCTTTTGTTTGATCGCATTTGCAAGTGAGGTGGAAAATGTGGTCATTTGAAAAAAATGTTCAGTTCTAAGCTTAATTTTGCGAAACCACCGCTTTCTGTAAAAGCGGACTAAACAGCAAACAGACAAAATAGGTCATGGCCGCGACTAAAACAATTGCCGGACCAGGTGAAATATCGAACCAAAGACTAATTAGAATCCCCGTCCAAGTGAATAAGAAGCCGAGAAATACAGATAAAACGCACATAGGAACGAGCCGACGGAGAAATCGAGAAGCAGTTGCCGCTGGAAGAGTTACGAGGGCGATCACAAGAACAATTCCGACAAGTCGCATTAAAATAACGACAGTCAAAGCAATAAGCACGAGCAGAATTTGAAAATATCTATCAGCCGAAATACCGCGAATTTTGACAAATTCTTCATCGAAACAGACAGCTTCGAGTCGCTTGAACCAAATTCCGATTCCGAAAAAAACG
The DNA here is from genome assembly GCA_051649005.1 of Thermoguttaceae bacterium. Lineage (GTDB taxonomy): Bacteria > Planctomycetota > Planctomycetia > Pirellulales > Thermoguttaceae > WRKP01. The sequence goes on from JBOFGF010000065.1 coordinate 4,792, forward strand.
ATCAAACTCAAACAAGCGACAGTAATCACATCTTCTCGAGTAATGAGATAAATGCTCCCAAAAAGATAATTTGAAATCGAGACATTTCCCGGAGTTCGTTCGAGGAGGAGTAGTCCGATTGCCATACTACTTGCCCAGATCGCACCGATCACAGAATCTTCGCGTTCACGAGCAACCGTTCTAATAAGTCCGATTCCCAGCGCGGATGAAACCGCGACAACAATTGAAATAGAGATGGGACTAATAACATTTCCGAGCAACGAATCAGCAGCGAACCAAATTGGCCAAGTCGTGGCCAACAAAAAATGCACATAAATACCGATGCCGACTCCTCCGAATGCACAATGAGCAATTGCTGCCGCTAAATATCCGATTCGTCTGACCACGACGAACGTCCCAATCAGTCCGAACGGGATCGCCGCAATCGCACCGACTAAAAAAGCTCGCTGCACAAACGGAAGTTGGAAAGTTTCAATCACTGAATCGAAAATGGAATAATGTGATGAATCGTTAAAACACTCACTACAGGAACTGAATGTTCGGCAAATACACTGTAGTTCGCATCAAACTGTGTGATTTTGTTCTTAAAAAGCAGGCATTTTTTGAATGGGACTGTGTAAAACCCTATTTTGAAATGGCATCGCTTATGAATTATAGCCAAAAAATAGATAGTTTACAAGTATGAATTCACGGACATTTTGTATTTTGACATCGTTCGGAGCGTGGATTTGTATATTAGTCCGCACGATTTTTTGGCATTATTTCCCCCAGTCCAAACCAAAATCAAGTGCTATTGCTGAATGAGTAAGAGCACCGACACTGATGCGATCAATTTTCGTTTCGGCAATTGCCCTGACTGTTTCAAGTGAAACACCTCCAGATGCTTCCAATTCGGTTCTACTTTTGAGGCGATCACGAATCAAAACCGCTTCTCGGAGCATCGCTGGTCCCATATTATCGAGAAGCACAATATCAGGAGCAGCAGGCAACACTTCGCGTAGTTGGAAAAGAGTATCTACTTCGATTTCAATGAGAGGGCTTTCAGGAATGTTTTCGGGAAGAATTGAAGGCAGACATTCAGATGAATTTTGATCGTCTGAATGTTTTTTAGGCGAAACCACAAGTGAATGAGTCTGTTGTTGCAAAAAGTCTTTGGCTCTCTGGACAGCTTCAAATGGAGAAAACTTGTCATCCGAATCGACATTCGAATACGAATATCGACATCCAAATGCAAGATGATTGTCTTTAATGAGAATTGCATCAAAAAGACCGGTGCGATGATTTCGTCCGCCGCCGCATTTCACCGCATATTTATCGAGTCGTCTCCATCCAAGTGTCGTTTTGCGAGTGTCGTAAATTTTCGCTCCGGTTCCATCGATGGCATCGACAAATTTGCGAGTCAAAGTGGCGATTCCAGAAAGGCGGCCCAGTAAATTCAGCACTTGGCGTTCAGCTGTGAGGAGTGAACGAGCAGGTCCATGCAATATCCCGACAACATTTCCGGGCTGAATCGTGTCACCATCGGACAAAAACGACTCCCACTGGAGCTTTGGATCAATCGCTTGAATGATTATTGGAACGGCTGGCACTCCTGCCAGAACGCCTTGTTGCCGAACACAAACGCGCGCATCTCCAAGTATTCCAATCGGAACAATAGCAATACTGGTCAAATCTCCAATAACTCCAATGTCCTCCGGCACTGAAATTCGGAGCAATCGCCGCAATTCATGCTCCAAAGAAGAGTCCCATTTTTCCTGTCGAAAATCACGCATTACTATATTCCTGATCTGCCATTTGTTATACTGAAAACAGAGACAAAATGTTGCTTTTGATCGCGGTAATTTATGAAAATTCGCTTGTTTTTGCGAAACAACAGCTTTCTACACAGTGCTTAATTGTTTCGCAAAGCGAAACGTGGTTAAATATCCAATTTTGTACCATTTTCAGAGCGGATGGCAATTATTCGGAGAAAAAAGACGCAAAATCAATGGCATCAGTAAACGGCAACAAAATGGTCTGCGTACTATCTCGTTTTTTGACCACGTTTACAATATAGTAGTTTATCACATTTTAACTGAGTGTGCAAGATGACCGATTTTGCACGATGATCTATTTTCGATTTTCATGAAGATGCGATGTTCCGAAATCGTGAAACGGGCAGTCCGGGCACATTCATTTTTTCGGCAAATACACCAGAATTGGCAGTTGTAATGAAGAGGGTTTTCATGTCGATGCCGCCAAATGTGACAGAAGTTACATTTTCAACAGGCAGTGGCATAATTCTTATTATTTCGCCGGTGTCTGCTCGCCACTGAGTTACACGACTTCCGCCCCAGTGAGCGACCCAAATAGCACCTTCGGAATCGACAGTCATGCCATCAGGACGGCCCCACTCCACATCAACTGGGAAGTGAAAAATTGTGCGTCGATTGGAGAGTGTTCCATGCGTTTTGTCATAATCAAAACCTTCAATGCGGCGAGTCGGAGTATCAATCCAATAAAATGTGTTGCCATCGGGATTCCATGCGAGTCCATTTGAATTGGTTGCTCCATCGATTACTCGCCGGCATCCGCAGTTATCGAGAGTATACAATGCCGCTTGATTCTGATGTTTTTGCAAATTCAGAGAACCGAACCAAAAGCGTCCTTCCGGTGAGCATTTTCCGTCATTGTATCGATTTTGAGGTTTTTCAGGATGTGTGACAGTTCTTAAAATGTTCATTTGCTGATTGCTCAAAATTCCCTCAACAATTCCATTTTGTGAGGCAAAAAGAAACCCACCACTTTCAGTGGGAGCAATACAGCCGATTAAATTCGGTGTCACAAATGTCTCATCTGTGTTAGTTTTTGGGATAAATCGATGAATTTTGAAACCTTCAATATCGAGCCAATAAAGAGCCTGCTCATCAGGCATCCAAACAGGCCCTTCTCCCAATTGAGTCTTAATTGGCAAAATATGTTCCATGTAAACAGTAGAAAAACAAACCTGCAAAAAAATTTATGTATTTTCACAAAAATGAGAGACACTACACCAACAACTTCCCTCTTTTTTAAGAAGAGTTTCCGACTGAGCGGGGCAATTAATGTTAAAAACAAGCAAAAATATACATCTGTTTTGCAACATTTACTATTTTGCTTTTTCTCTGAGTGGACAATCGTATGTGGTAAGAATTATACTAATTTTTTGATAAAAACACAAACTTTTTTTCATTTATCATGCTTTTTATCCGATTCGACGAATGAGCGGTTTGCAAAATCGGTTTAATCCGCACATGTGTCCATTTTTATCAGTTTTATTTTTCCGTTTCTTACAATCACCGAATCGATGTCAGATGCCAAAATTCCGGCCACAAATTTTGATGAAGCCTCCGCATCAGAAGAGGAAATGACGAGCAAAACGGCGACACAATCAGATAAAAATGCCTTCCAAGAAGAGTTCGAGTCACTTGAAATTCCGAAAAAAATTGATCCGAAATTGTTAGAATTGTGGCTCAATAGAGAGCGGGAAGCCATTGAAAAAGCGGGAGCTTCGCAGCAATCAAATCAACCACGTCGTCGAAGAAAACTCAGCTACTTGTTTGCATCATACATCGGAATCATTGTAATGTGTTTAACGATCATTCTGGGATTTGTCCAAAATGCGTCTGAGACGGAAATTTTGGCAAGTGCATGTCGAGCATTTATCATTTATGCGATTCTGGGATTCGTTTTCGGTTGTATAGCCGAAAAATGCGTCTCTGAATCTGTTGAAACACTCCTCCGCGAAATCATTCGGCGAGCAAATGAATCGCACTCCCAGTAATGCGAAGCAAACATGATTTGCTGCGATAAAAACCAAGAAGCATCTTCTATTTTGGGTGTGTTTTCGGGCGAAGACGGCGAAGACATTGTCAGACCATTCGGAGAAATCAAAAGTTGCATTTTTGTCATTCTGGAATAATATCAATGACACTGATTTCAGGTGGACAAAGGAATCGGATTCGAGGTGCCCATGCACGTTCCATTCCTGTGCCGCGAGAAATCAGTAGATGTCCGCCATTTTCAAATTCAATCATGCCCCGCAAAAAACGGCGAGAAATGAAGGCCTCACTTCGAGTGTATTTGACGCGGACTGCTCCATAAAAAGGGAGGGCAATTTGACCACCGTGTGTGTGTCCGGCGAGCATCAAATCGGGCGCACGCTCCGAATTTTGATAAGATCGAATTGCGTAATTTGGATAATGACCAGCCATGATTAAAAAATTCCCGGAGTCGCTTAGTCCTTTCTCGCCGACACCATCAATCGAGTCATTCCATGCAAGAAGGGCCAAATCAATTGGAGTTCGATTTTGTTCAGCTCCCAAATTTTCAATGAGTGTCGAATCATAAATAAATTCGAGTGGCGCATCTTTGAACATGGCATTCGCACGCAGATTATCTCTGGACAAATCGATATTTCCTTGCAATGCAAAAACCCCCAGTGGTGCGGAGATGTGAGATTCCCGCAATAATTGTTTGAATTGCTCGATCAAACGGTCCATTCCAGGCGAGTCTTCATAATACTGCAAGTAGTCGCCGCCCAAAATAATCAGATCGGGATTTTGTTCCTGAATGGTTCGAAATGTTCGACGTTCATATTCTCGAATACGATCTGTTTGAATATCAGTGACAAACACGATTCGGAGCGGCTCTTTGATTTTTTTCGTTTTGATCGTGTAATGTTCGACCGTCAAAGCAAATGGTTCCCACCAGAGCATGTCAAATCCTATTACAAATATGAAAAGTCCGATCAATGTAGTCATTCCAGAAAGCCATCGTCGGTTTTTGATCCACAATATGACAGCGGCGACAAGGAGGAAAAAACTCCCATGTACTGTGATTCCTTCGACTGCGCACTGTCCAAAATTCGATTTGAAAAAGACTGCCGCGACAATAATGCCAGCAATTCCGACGAATCCAAATAGCCCCAGTCCGAAAATAGCAAACATGCTGGAACGCCGCACTGGAAACCATGCAAATCCGAAGATCAAAATGATGTCCAGTGCGAACATAACAAAGTGAAAAGGAATTGTGTCCATGGTGTCAATGTTGAAATGAGTGATGAAAAATCTTTTGCAGTTGCTATATTATTTGCAGTTGCAGTATTAAATAATAGGAAAAGTATGATGCAAATTTTAGCTAATTTTATAAATGACGGACACGAGAAGACCCGGAGCCGAGTCCGACCGGTCGCCCCAGTTTTGACAGTTGTTGTATAGCAACAGCGTGCGTTTCGGTTGGTGTTTCCTTTGATGCCGCTTTGTTCGGATAAATTTGATATTTTTGTCTATATTGTGTCGGTGTCAAATTTGGCATGACCACATTTGCGCCGCATGACAAACCACGCATCCTCCCATGAACCGGATCGATAGTCGCCACTGCAGTCGTCGTCGGAATGTTTGCATCGGGAACGAGAATCCGCGAAAGAGCTATCACCTTAAATGGCAAGTCGTCATCGCATAAAATCTGTTCAGATGGGGACAAAACTGGGATGTCATTCGATTCAAAAAATTCACGTTGTTCGTCCGTCCAATTTGCCGAGCAGAGTAATCCAGTCGCCGGATCAGAAGCAAAAAGTCGTCCCAGTGGAGTTGCCGGGTGCAACAAAAAAGGGCCGCATCCGATCATGTCGAGTGAAGATGATGATTGTTCCGGCAAAAATTCACGCTGGAAAGTATCTGGCAAATCTGATTCGAGAATTGGTTTAACTCCATCTCGAAATATCAAAATATCGCGTGCTAAATCATGCCAAGATTGACCAGGAACTCCATATAAAACACCACTTCCCACTTCATATCCGAAATTACTGAGTCGATCAAGAATAGAAAGTCGTTCCATAAAAGAATTCGGAGCGATTCTGAGTGCTTTTTGTGATTCGTTTACTTTCTGCGTTCTATTCTCATCCAGCTCATTTGCCTCATTCAGCGACGTAAAATTCAATGACGGATGAATGGCATGAAATAATGCAGGATTCGATGTTTCAAACCGGAGCAAATAACGATCTGCTCCTGCTTCTCTCCAAAGTTTATAGGCAGAATCGGGACGTTCACCAAGACTCAAAGTCACGATAATTCCAGTTTCTTTTTTTATGTCACGAATCATCTCTGCAATTTTTTCGGCAGTAAGTGTCATGTCCTCTCCCGCCTGAATAACCAGAGTCGAATAACCGAGGCGTTTTGCCAGTATTGCCGTTTCCAGTATTTCAGATGGCAACATTTGATATCGTGAAAGCTCAGTGTGACCTGCCCGAATGCCGCAGTAAAGACATTGCCGGCGGCATTGATTTGAGATTTCGACCAATCCTCTCAAAAAAACTTCGTCTCCAACATGCTCTTGTCGCACCTTTTCCGCATGTTTCCAGAGTTTCTGCAATTTGTCGGGCGAAGTTTCACGGAGCCAATAAAGAATTTCATCGAATGTCATTGTTTACTCACGAAACAACCGCTTTCACCGAAAGCGGGATAAATCAGGTAAAACGGCCTCAAATTCCTTGCAAAATTTGTTCAATTTTACGAATTGCTTCAGAAATTGGGAGATCGTGGCTGTCAGCATGAACGGGATGATTTGTATCGACCCACTGATCGACCTTTTTTTGCGCCGAAATAACAGAGCTGTGCGAACGGTTTCCAAAATGTTTGCCGATTTCTGATGAGGAAGAGCGAGTGTATTTTCGAGCGAGCCACATGGCGAGCATTCGCGGAGCGACCACTTGCCTGATACGACTTTTCGATTGAAGTGCCTGTTCAGAGATGCCAAATGTCTCGCAAACTGCATTTTCGATGTCTTCGAGATGTATTCGTCGGTGTGTGCTTCGGAGCAAATCGCCCAATGTTTCTTCCGCCTCGTCCAAAGTGATCGGCTTTCCAGTCGTCATATAAACGGCATGTAATCGATTGAGCGCACCAGTCAACTGGCGTGCATGAATCCCCAGTCTCGATGTCACCATCCGACACACATCTGGATTGATCGGTAATTGTCGATGTCGCACCATATTCATGAAAATTTGGAGCGACATTTCTCTTTCGGGAAGTTCTATTGGACACACCATTCCCGATTCGAGTCGATTGATAATTTCATTGCGTAAACTCAGCTCTCGAATCGGTCGATCTCCCGACAAAACGACTTGTATTCCTTGGTTTCGCAGTGTGTCGAGAGTGTGGAATAATTCGGCCTGAGTCGCATCTTTTCTTGCAAAATAGTGAATGTCATCAAGGAGCAAAATCGAAATATTTTTGAAGCGACTTCTAAAAGCTTGAATTCCATCTCTCTGCGATCCGGGTTTTATGCTTTCGAGAAAACCGGAAATGAACTGTTCAGCAGTCATATAAAGAGGCGATTTGCGACCACTCTGCTTTCTTACAGCGGTCCAAATTCCCTCCAAAAGATGCGTTTTTCCGACACTGCTGGGTCCAAAAAAGTAAATCAAATTGATCTGGCCAGAATGATTGACAGCCAAATCCGCGGCACGACATGCGAGTCGATTTGAGAGGCCTTCGACAAAAGTTTGAAGCGATGCAAATCGACGGCCTTCTGGGCGAATCGAGGATGTTGTCTGAGAAAAGAAGGGATTTTTGATCGGAGAAACAGGCGAAATCGGAGGCGGCGTGATTGTTACTGTCGTTTCCGAAATCAAGTGCGATGGCAGTGGTTCTTCTCCATTTTTTCTAAAAAGCGGAGATGCACCACTGTTGATTATTGCACTGTCTATTATTCCACTGTTGATTGTTGCTCCGTTTATTGTTGCACGGTTTATTGTGGATGCGGATGTGCTGAGTGTTTTCGATCCTTTCTGCGTTTCGGAGATGGAAAAATGCGGTTCTGCGATCAGTGCAGATGTTTCATTTGTGATGGCCTGAAAAAGGCCTCCCAAATTCTCGGTTTTTCCTTTTCTGCCTTGTTGCCCATCAGTTTGAACTGGGGCGTAAAAACCAGAGAGAGAATGATTTCGATGCGTAGTTTCGTTTTGAGGCTTTGTTTTTGAGATAATCTTTGCAGGTGCTACTTTGCATTCAATCAGCAGCGACTTTCCAAGTGTGCTCCGACAGACAGCTTCAATGTCAGCGAGGCAGTTCGTCACAATCCAGTTGGCCGCGAATCGATTTTTCACCAAAATGGTGATTTTCTCATCGTTCCAGTGCATCGTCGTTTCTGACCCGAACCACAGTTCGAATCGATCTGCCCCGATTCGAGAGGCCAGTTGGCTGCACATTTTATTTTGCAACTGGTCTTCAATCGGCGCGGAAGAAGCGGCGATGTAATCCGTTACTACATTCATATTATAAAAGGGGGGAAAAACCACTGAAGATTTGGAGGAGGATTTGCACTGTAAATTCAAACGAATTGGACTGATTATCGAAATTGGAAAAAATTGGAGGTGATTCTCGTGGTTTGGCGGAATCAAATTCATACCAGTCTATTTCCGTCTCACAGGCAAGACAAGATTGTATTCATAGCACGCTTCTTGTCAAACAGGGAAAGGGCCAACTTCTCAAATTTTGTCGATTTACTTCCAATACTGGCCGGAATTTTCGGGAAAACACGACTTTTTTCACAGACTAAATTTTTTTGATTTGCCCACATTACTCTCGTCGCAGAGGGGGAAAACTTGTCGCCTCACTCGAAAAATTCACAGTGCGTCGATCTTTCAAACCCTCGTTCGTCCATAATTTTAAGAAAAACGACCTTTGGACGCACATCTTTGGGTAATTCGCAGCGAATCAAATCACCGTCAATTGTCCCTGAAATGCCGCTCCAATTCCGTACTTGCCACTTGTTTTGCTCGTCATATCCCCCATGATCGGTCGAATAGCACAATTGCACAGCAACTGGTTTTATTCCCGGCAAAATTGGAGCGGTGGCAACAATACGATCGCCATCAGTGGTCACTGAAAGTTTCCCAATACGTCCCAGTGGTTTGCCGGAATTAAGTATGGAATCGACATAATTCGCAATTTCTTTCGGAGCCCAGCCAGATTGGTGACTGTGCGGCATGTGCGGAGTGAGGAGAACATCGACATTAGCATTTTCCATTGCCATTCGCTCATAAGTATCACGATGAATATCGAGTGGATATGCGAAATCGTCTGTTCCATTGACAAGAAATATGTGGCATTTTGCTCGTCCAACAAACTGAATCGGATCGAAAAAACGATTCCATTTTTCGACTTGCTCCGGCGACATTCGAGCAAATACACCCTTCTTCCAAATACTATTTTTTGCAAGATTTCCACATCCATAAACAGGAACGACAACTTGAAATCGGTCGTCAATTCCCGCCAACATTGATGTCAAATAGCCGCCCCAGCTAATTCC
>JBOFGF010000066.1:0-8878 GCA_051649005.1 Thermoguttaceae bacterium
TTATGACGGCAAATGTGCAAAAATTTTCCAAGATGGCAATTTGGTCGCCCAGTGCGATGTTGTCAGCAATCCTGTTTCATGGAAAGGACCTTTGATAATTGGACAATATACTGGCGAATCTGCCCCCGCTTTTCAGTTCAAAGGAGTGATCGAAAATTTGAAAGTTTTTCAGTATTCATTTGTTCCATAATCGACGACATGTTGTCGAACGAAAATAATCAAGAAACTGTAAAAAATAAGCCAAATAAACCCGCCGATTTACATCGGCGGCTCGCAGGGAACATCGGCGGCTCGCTGCGTCGGTGACTCACCAAACATGGACGCGAATTTTGCATCGCAAAAAATCTAAAACCGTGAACGGACACTACTTTTTTAGATGTCGTATTGTGAGTATAATTTTATTTGTTGCTCGGTTAGTGACAATAAAATAGGTTCGGCAAAACGGAAATGTGTTTGTGTGCCAAACCACATTGCCATCCGGGCATCCCTTCTTGAAAATGAGGAGGATTATTTGCGGAATTCAATTTTTTCTCTTTATTAAAATGTTTGAGCATCCATTTTATCTCCTTTTACTGTGGTTTGTGCCTTTTTTGGGACTTTTGTTCTACTTTTCGTATCAGAGAAAAGTTCAGGCGGCATCGAAATTTCTATCGACGGAAATGATGGCCCGTCTAATGCCGCCGCTGGAACGTGGCCGTTTTTTTCTCCTCGCACTTTTGCCTCTTTCTGCTCTCTTTCTTGCACTAATAGCAGCGGCGGGACCGCTTTTTGGTGTCTATTATGAACCCGTTTCTCGCAAAGGAGCCGATGTCTGTATTTTACTCGATGTTTCACGTTCAATGCTCGCAGAAGATGTCTCTCCAAATCGATTAGTACGCGCCAAGTCTGATATTAAAGACATTTGTGAACATGTCGTCGGAGACAGAATTGGCCTGATCGCGTTTGCCGGAAAGCCGATAGTCAGAGCACCACTAACAACTGATCTCGGTTTCTTCAATGACGTTCTCGATAAGACGGACACCAATTCGGCTCCGCGTGGTGGCACGGCAATCGGTGATGCGATTCGAAAAGGACTCGACATTCTGCCGAAAACAGGAGACCGCGATCAGGTTCTTGTGTTAATTACTGACGGCGACGACCAGGAATCAATGCCATTGGAGGCAGCACAGGAAGCAGCAGCGCGCGGTGTGAAAATTTTGGCAATCGGACTCGGTGATTCAGATGAAGGCGGACGTATTCCGATTCGGGACGAAAAAGGAAGTGTGAATTTTCTGAAATACGATGGCCGGGAAGTTTGGTCCAAAGTGGATGACCAAATTCTCAGAAAAATTGCCGAAATCACTGGAGGTCGATACATTCCAGCTGGCACGAAAACGTATGATCTCGGTGCCATTTATGCGGAAAGTATGGCTCCATTAAAGGCGGGAGAATATCAAGTTGAAGAGAGAAAAAAATTTCGTCAACAATTCCAATTCTTTTTGGGATTTTCTGTGTTGCTCTTGTTGATTTTTATTCTCGTGCCAGAAAATGCACCGCGCCGATCAAAGACAGACGATGAAAATTAGGACACTCCTTATTAGTGATTTTCAGGAAAACAAAAGCATCATATCTGTTCACGGTTTTAGATTTTTTGTCAATGCAAAAGTCGCGTTCCCGTTTGGCGAGCCGCCAACATTTCGAGCCGGTGTGTAAGCACCGGCATTTGTTCGGCGGTTATTTGGCGAGCCGCCAACGTAAGTTGGCGGGTTTGTTGGTACACCCACAAGATCGCGGAAGTATTGTTTCATCAAAAGTGGGTAAAAGGTTAGAATTTACGGAGTTTCAATCACAAATTCCGACTGTCCTCATTTTGGCGTGAGATATTTTTGTATCGTGCTTTTTTGTCGCAAAAACTGATTTTGACCGTTTTTTATTTTGTTGCGATAATTCACACGAGTTACAAAAATAGGAGGGCGATTCCGGTGCTCACGCACCGTCTCGAAACGTCGGCGGCTCGCCGAACACTTGGTTCAACAAATTTCGATGGTTTCGATCTTGAGAAGTGCTGCAAAGCGTTTCAGTTTATCTGCAACATGACCGACTCCGACGGCGCAGTGGTGCGCTGGGCCGGGTTTGCACCACAGTTTCATAAACTCACGAATCGGCAACGGAAATCGATAACGACTATTTGTGTTACCAATTTCGAGAATCTGTCCTGGAACCGTCTCGCCCTCGGCAATCAAAAGCCGCAAATCGCCGTCCGGTGCATCAATCACCGACAGAAGCGTTATTGGGCCGGTTTTCACCCTCATTTCAACACTCAAACCATGTCCCGTTTTGCCATGATACACCGAAAGTGGACGAAGCTTCGTCTTTCCTTCGGCAATGGCAATGTGTCCAGGGCCGTCGTGTCCGAGTAGTACAACATCGTCGTTAAAATCGAAAGCATAAAACTCGGTGAACGAACCCCCGACTCCAAATGTATCGAGAATTTTCATCGCTTGCACGTTTTTGACCTCATATTCGCCTGCGACCGGAATTCCGCGCGCCGTCAAAAGAGAATTTCCGACAATTACCGAGCCGATCAAATCGACATAAGCGTCGTCTCCTGTTCCGTTACAAAAATAAGCCAGAGAACCGAGATCGTGTTTTTCGACGAGCTTGTCGAGAGCGACGGCTGTCTGTGCAGCACGGCGAATTTCTTCGCTGGCACAGTCAGACTGCACATCAAAATGGGCCTCGATTTTCTCGGTTTTATGAAGAATTTCTTTTTTTGTTACACTTTCATGCCATTGTCTCAGTTCACTCATTTCGACGAACTCGAAGTGGTTTCCAAATTTCGCCGAATGACGTGTCAAATCGGAATAAATGTCGAGCATTCCGCTGTAATAATGACCGAGCAGACCGACGCGATTTTTCCGCATCGTCTCGGCGACCCGAGCGGCATCGATCCAGTCGAATATCTCGTTCCAAGCAATCGGATCGTTTTGCAGCACGCCGGTGACCTGATGAAAATCGATTCCAGTTCGTCGGAAGACGTTGGCGATTTCAGGGACAGTACACGCCTGACAATGAGCGAGCCATTCGCCGGTCATTTTTCGCCGATCACCGAGTGCATTGAAGGCGGAATAATCAATTGCGGCAACTGGTTGAAGATTCAGGACGATGACAGGGACGTTCAACTTTTGTACGACCGGCAATACGGTCGCCGAGAGCGCATAAGTTGAAACATACAGAAAGATGAGCGAAACATCTTCTCGTTTCAGTTGTTCGGCGGCTTTGTGCGCATCGTGCGGATTATCGATCAGACCGCAGTTGACAACATGTACATTCGGGCGAGCAAGTTGCTCAGCAATTTGGTTTTGATAAGCGACGAGGCGTTCGCGCAGTCCATCGAACTGCGGCCAATATGTGTCGAGTCCGATGCCGAAAAGGCCGACTCGAATTGAATGTTGTTTGCTTTGCTGCTTCATAAAATCGTCCTCGGTAAAATGCGGATTATCGACACTCAAATTTCACCAAACCATCCACGCGCATTTTACCATGCCGTGCGAAAAAAAGAATGGGATCAAATTGCGAGGCAAAAATAGACCGCCGAACAAATGCCGCTGCTCACGCACCTGCTCGAAACGCCGGCGGCAAAAATCCCATTTTTGCGACTGTCAACAGCACGACTTGCCGAACTCGTAATATCGTGTAAAATTCCCAATTGGATGGATTCTCACCTTTTTGTCACCATTTTTCGTTTGTCTGAGATATTAACTATGAATCTTGTAATTGGCGGAACCGGTTTTCTCGGCGGAGAGATTATTAGGCAATTGCTCAGGCGCGGTCAACCGGTTCGATCTTTTTGTCGGCGACGCGGCGATGTTCCTGATGGTGTCGATATTGTGCTGGGCGATTTGGCTGACCGTGAATCCCTTCTTCGTGCATGTCATGGTGTTGAAACGGTTTATCACACTGCTTCAATTCCCAGTATTTCCGTTTGGTGGAAACCTTTCTATCAAACAAATGTTCTTGGTACACAAAATGTTGTCGAGGCCTGTCAATCTTCCGGTGTCCGCAAGTTGATTTATACAAGTAGTGCAAGTGTTACTTTCGACTGTAGATCGCAGGAAAATGTCGATGAAACATTGCCATATCCGTCGCACTGGCTCGCTTTTTATCCCAAAAGCAAAGCAATTGCCGAACAAATTGTACTAAATGCGTCAAAAGAATCGCCAAAATGTGCGTCTGAATTAAAAAATAATCTCGTTGTGAAAAAATCCCTTCTTACTTGTTCACTTCGTCCACACTTGATTATTGGGGACCGAGATCGTCATCTCTTTCCCCGCCTTTTCAAGCGAGCAGAACGGAATCGCCTTTATAGAGTGGGAGATGGCAAAAATTTAATCGACATTATTTTTGTGGAAAATGCCGCCATTGGACACATTCAGGCGGCAGAAGCACTCACAGATTCGACGAGTCCAGTCAATGGCAATGCCTATTTTCTCTCACAAGGCGAACCGGTCAATTGTTGGGATTGGATCGATGAGGTGCTTTCAATAAAGGGATTTCCGAAGGTCAGTCGATCAATTTCTTTCGAGTCTGCATGGTATTTTGGTGGCTGTCTGGAAGCGATTTACAAGATGTTTGGACTGCGTGGTGAGCCGTGGATGACACGTTTTTTGGCGGCCCAACTGGCCAAAACGCATTATCTCAACATCGACAAAGCACGCCGCGATTTTGGATACTCGCCTGAATTTTCACTGCAAGAAGGAATGGATCGACTTCGCAAATAAATCGGCTCAATAATGTCAATCTGGGAAAATTCGCTTTATTGTAATTGCGGTAATTTTGTGAAAACTCGCGTTTTTGTTAAACAACCGCTTTCTATAGTCAACACCGCGAATAAAGTCACGTTGTCAAAGTCCTGAATCCCGTCGGGATTCAATAATGGTAGAAACACGAACATCAAAAACATCAGAACCCCATTCGGGGTTCAAAAACGGTGACCATAATTTAACACCTGACGGAGTTGTGTGGTTTTGTGGGCAATTCGTTTCTACCATAATTGAACGCCGACGGCGTTCGGGAACGAATCCCGATGCCCAAACAAAACCCGCCAAACAAATGCCGCCGAACAAAACCCGCCAACTTACGTTGGCGGCTCGCCAAATCACTCCGGCGGCTCGCTAAACGAAACAATCCAATTTTGATGAGGAGTCGTTAAAATGAGGCTCCCCCAATTTCACATTCTGTTTCAGATGTCGCAAAAATCCTGACAACATGAGTGCCTCTCCAAGAACGCGGAATCGGAATGTCGATAGAAAACCGATTTTCATGCGCTGGAATCAATTGGCGAAACACGACCGGTTCCTTTGCTCGTCTGTATTCGTCATTGTATTGTTGCCGCACATCAGATTCGACTTCAAATTTGGTGCGAGAATTGAGGCGAAGCGACATTTGTGCGGGAGACGGGAGAATCTCCACGAGAACAGATCGTGTGAGTTTATTCGGAATATCCGCATTATGTGAGAGTGGCATAATTTGTTCGGTTTCATGCTGCACATGTACCGGCTGCTCAGACAGCAGTTGGCCTGAAATTAAAAGCGTTTTTTCTTTGTCGCCCCTTTTTTGCACAACTAATGGAATGTTCTTAGGAAATGGAACGACAAGAAGCGGATCGCCAAATAAATGAAATAGTTCGACGTGTTCGCGGAGTTGGTCTTCGAGTAGTTCTGGCATTGGATCAAACATTTTCGCCATCAATGTCAAATTATTCCGCAGTGAATCAGAAGAATGTGGCGATGGTTCTGATGCCGAATTTTTTTGTTGTAACACATTTCCTTTTTTTGTCTCCTCATGTGATTTTTTTATGTTGTCATAAGTGCAAAACTCTGAAATCATCTTAAGTTTTGCAGTGTGAAAAAGATGACCAATTGTTTTTGATTTATGTCGCATGTTTTCGCTTTGAGTCGGAATTGCATCATGATTTTGTTTCAAATATGTTTTCATCCACTCAATTCCGAAAACGGTCATTCCAAATGGCATCGTGGTGCGAGAAGCAGCAACAACAGCCACAGGACCACTCGTTTGTAAAAACATCCTCTCTGCTAAACATGGGGATTCTGCATCCAAAGCACCCGTGTAACAGCAAAATAAGAGAGCAATTGGCAAAGTATCACGACATTTGAACAGCGGCATCTGTTCGGTATTCATGGTCGCAACAAAACCGCGTGGTGTATAATAATGATCGAGTTGATTGCATTGTCCATGTCCCAAATAAGCCCAAAAAAGAGAGCCGGAATCGAGCGAGGCGACCAATTCTTCTGGATAATCGAGAGGGAAAGGCGAATAAGGACTCCGCCAGTCAGCATGTAAAAATGAAAGTTGCCACGAAACAGGAATCATTTCTGAAATTACATGTCGTACACTTGAATCAATGACAGTATCGAGAATCGGAGAAAAATTGGCCAGTCCAGCGACAAGTTGAATGCGGCGATTCCAGAGACCGGCAGGAATTGTTTCGTAAACAATCGTTTTTTGAATGACTGCTTCCAATTCATCATTTGTTGCGACAGGAAAGCGACCAATGGGACATTTTGGGATGCCATCGCCATGAAAATCGACATACCAATTATCAGAAACTAATTCGTCTGAGTTTCCAAAATGCTGAATCAGTCGAGTCGGCAATTTCGGCGCAGGAATGGTCAAAGCAGCATCATTTTCCGTTCGAGAAATGCCGGCTCCAACAAGAAGAACGGCGACTAAATCGTTTTTTGAAACAAAAAGTTGGAGTTGCTCTTTAATTTGCTCAGCAGAAATAGAACAATCTGCGTTGGACCAAGTGAGAACATGAATTGAATATCCCTGTTTGGTTCGATAATCGATCCATTTTTGCAGTGAGTTCAAAAACATTCGATTAGAAACGACGACAACATGACCGCGATATTCGGTCAATTTGTCAACATGACGAACCTCGTTTTGAAAAAAATCTAGTTCCGACTGATTAGCAATCCACTCACATTTTGCAGATGTTTCAGCACAAAAAATGGATTTTTGTTCTAGTATGCCAAATATGCCAAATGACATTCCCCAAATCAGTAACAAAAAACATGATGAGCAATATCGACGAGTCATGCGTATGTTTTCGAAGAGTCATTTGTTAATAGAAAAACATGAGTACACAGATACAAGAATTCATGGTTTTTCGGATTCGTCGCACACACAGACGAGTTTTCCACATCCAGGGCATCCTGCTCCATATTTTTTCATCACGGCTTCGGTCAAATCAATGTCGAGGATATTCGCAATTGTCGAAAGCCACGCCAACACATCGGCAAATTCTTCGTGTCGATTTTCTTTTGAGCCGCATCTAACCGCCGCCGCCAACTCGCCGACTTCTTCCATGAGCCAAAGGAATGTCGGCTCCGCCCCTCTCTGCGCATCCTTTTCATAATACATTTTACGAATTAACTGCTGAAAATCTCGCAGCGTAATTTCCGGCTGCGTAATTTCCGGCTGATATCCAGAGACCAATTTTTCCTCGTTTTTTTGCGACATGCGTGATCTGTTGTGTGATGTGATGTTTTGTGTTGTGTGATTGTGTTGTGTGATACTGTGCACCGTCAATAAAGTCACGTTTTCAAAGTCCTGAAACCCGTCGGCGTTCGGGAACATTGAACACATCTGGTTTCAGGAACGAATCCCGTCGGTTTCCGACGCGGTATAAATGCCGGTGCTCACGCACCGGCTCGAAAGGCGTTGTTGAGTATTTACACATCAATCTGGACAATTTATCATAACTTTGCTATAATGTCAATCATAATTTCTCCCGATTTTTTTTCAGACATTTCATCACCAAAAAAACATCCCCCACTGGAAATTATCAATTTCAATGTGTATAATCGGCATAATCGTTCTGCTTATTATTTGGTTTGGTGCGATTATTTTATCCTAACACGTTAATATGTTTTCATTCAAAGTCGTAATTCTCAAATTATTGCCATTCCTTGTAATTGGAGCGTTTTTTTTCGTTTGCCAGTATCAAGTTGATCAGTGGAGGCGACAGACGACCGAAAAAATCATTCAAAACGAGGATGCTCGCCGGATTGTCGATGCAGTTGTCGAAGAATTCAGGATCGTTTCCAGAGACTTAACGAGTTGCTCGCAGGCTTTTTGCACGACGAAAAACCTTCGATTTTTGGATCGATACAATGACATATTGGCATGGAGTCGCGGCAAATCTACCCGAACTAAACAGTCGAAACAGGAGCAAAATGTAGAAAGTCAAAATGCAGAAAGTCGAGATGTAGAAAGTCGATATAATGGAGGTGAAAGAAACGGCAAAAAAGGGAATAAATCCGTAAACGAACGCGCACTCCAAACATCATGGAGTCAACTCGGACTTTATTTAGAACAGAATCTGTCGCAAGAAGGAATTTTGCTCCAACATGGTGTGAAAGATGACGAAATCAAGTTGTTTCAGGCAGCAGTGTCTGAGAGTGATCGACTTTCCGAAATTGAATTGCAGGTGATGATGAGTATCAATGAGGGGAAGTTTCTTACAGGTCCACTGAACCTCGAAAATTATGCGACACTTGATGATCTGAAAGTATCTGCTCTTTATGACGATGAATATTATGATTTTCTCGAAAAAATTGCCACTCACATCGACACGTTTTTGAGCCATTATCATGGTCGTGTCGATTCAGAAATGCAGGATGCGAAAAGGCAACTTTCCAAAATAGAATGGTGGATGTCTGGCATTCGCGCTTTCACTTTGATTCTGCTGATTGCCATTTCGTTTTATGTTGTCAAAACGCTCTGGATCGCATCTGTTCACGATGCACAAATGCGTGCTCAATATCGAGATGCCCAGTTGGAGGCAGTTTTTGACAGTTCGAATGAGGGAATT
>JBOFGF010000067.1:0-22638 GCA_051649005.1 Thermoguttaceae bacterium
TTGTGGCGAAGGTTTTTGCGGCACATCGGCGAAGATTAGAAATTGAAACATTAAATAGGACGGCTAAAACAGTTTTTGACGAAAGGAACGATAACATGATGCTGACAGTTTTTGAAGAAGCGGAAGCAAGAGGGCGAGTGGCAGGCAGAGTTGAAGGCGAAGCACGAGGCAAAGCAGAAGGCAAAGCGGAAGGCAAAGCCGAGGGCGAAGCACGAGGGCGCGCAGAAGGTGAAATTCGCGGGTTTCTCAAAGCGAAATTTGGCTCCGTGCCTGCACGGATCAACGAGCGGCTCATGAAAATCGCCGATGTCGTGGTTTTGCAATCGCTCGCCGTGACCGCAGAAGAATGCCAGTCGATCAAAGAATTCGAGGCAGCACTGAACTGAACAATGCTTCGCACAATGCGTGACCGATTTCGTACAAAATTATGTCTTCCTCAGTCTTGGAGAGGTTGTTGTGTTTTTTTGCGACACGTTCCCCCGTGTTTCGGCGAGTACGCCTCACACGGGGCCACCATTATTCAATCCCGACGGGATTGTGTGTTTTTTTGACGATTTTTGACGAACACACCGCCGACTTACGCCGACGGCTCGCCCAACAAAACCCGCCGACTTACGTCGGCGGCTCGCCACTCGCCAAAAACCAACAAAACCCGCCAACTTACGTTGGCGGCTCGCCAAAGAACACCCGCCGAACAAATGCCGGTGCTCACGCACCGGCTCGAAGCACGCCGGCCCGAAACGTCGGCGGGTTTGCTGGGGCCGAATGCCGTCGGTGTTCTGGAACGAATCCCTTTCAGGGCTGTTGATGCAGTGCTTTTATTTTGAGAAAACGACATCAAACAGTATCTGATCTCGTTCGATTGTCAGATGAATTGATTCGCGCGGAATCGACTGATGTATTTGCCATTCTACTGCGGAAATTGAAGGTGTAAGACGACCATTTACCATGACAATCAAGTCATCTGGTTTCAAATTTTGGTTTTCAGCTTCGCTTCCAGATCGCACGGAGTCGATCAGCGGCGGCGTGCGACGACCAATGACAGGAACAAGCAAAATGCCCCATTTTTGTAACAATCGTATTGTATCTTCGGGAATCAACTCCTTTT
The DNA here is from genome assembly GCA_051649005.1 of Thermoguttaceae bacterium. Lineage (GTDB taxonomy): Bacteria > Planctomycetota > Planctomycetia > Pirellulales > Thermoguttaceae > WRKP01. The sequence continues at coordinate 1,109 of JBOFGF010000067.1, forward strand.
CAAGAATTAAAGAATTTGCATCAATCAGGAGTGGTTTTTCATTTCCTGCATGTTTCATCATGCCGAAGACCTTGTCACGAAATTCAGAGACAGGAATCGCAAAATTTAGCCACGCTTGATTTTCTTGACTTCGCAATTCTTTTCCGATAATTCCGAGGAGCGTTCCCGATTCGGCGGAAATCAGCGCACCTCCGCACGCACCCGGATTGTTTATCGTTCGATCAAGAGCGAAAATTGTTCCCTGATATGGCGTTTCAAAAACGCCGCGCCGACCACGAAGTGTCGTTTCAGCAGCAATATGTGCTCGCTGCACAGAAACTCGCTCGTTTTTTTGTGCGATATTAAATGTATTTGAAAGAGCAAAAACCGGATCGCCAAATTGAACCTGCTCTTTTGGAGTATTTTGAGCAAAAGTATCTTGATTTGGTAAATTTTGTACTGAGATACTACTCGTGGATAAATCGAGATTGGAACTATTATGTCCGAAAATACCGTCTTTCGTTTCATCCAATGAAAAGCATGGCAAATTTTCGCCTGGAATTTTGAGAAGTGCCAGTTCCATGACTGGATCAGCACCGACTAATTGAGCATTGTATTCCCGACCGGAATCAAGAATGATACGAATCGGGTCCGATTGCAATGCGGCAGTAATCGCAGTCAAAATAAAACCATCCGATGAAATCACGATGCCACTTTGGTATCCATGAAATCCTCCGCCGCCCGCTCCATAAATTTTGGCAATTTTTGTGATATTGTCCCGAATAATTTGAATTTCTCGATTGGAATTCGCAGATAGATTATTTGAAACGAAATGTTCCACTTTGTCCAAATTATCTGAATTCATTGATGCAAGTTGCCTCAATTCAGTTTTTGATGAGTCAGGTCGTGCTGATTCTGTTTGTGGAAATTCTGCATTTTTTCGTTCTGTTTGTGTCGATTCAATCAACTCCGAAGTCTGAGTGTTCTGAAGCGAATCAATTTTATTTTTGTTACTTGAATTATTTTGTACATTAAAAGAACCAAACTGAGTTTGGCCGGTTTTAACTTCCATGAAACCATCCTCGGTGAAACGAATTTCACACGGATGTTCGAGTGATGAAGTTGCCAGTTCCAGAAAAACGAGTCGTCCCGTTTTCGGACAGAAAAAAAATCGGGCTTCATTGCCGTGCCACGAAGCCGAACAAATATCGTACAAAATTGACAAGTCGCCATCCAGCGGAGCCGTTCCTGTGTATACGACATTCATGTCATTGGTTTCACCAACCGCGATTTTTCGCAGCAAATACAGAGCCACAAAGAGTCCACCACTTCCACGAGGTTCCTGGCAGTATTCCAGAATATGAAAGAGCGAATCGGATTTCGTATCAAATTTTGCATCGAAGTCGGCTTTCCAAAAACCAGTCGCATTGGGAAGTTCGAAAAGAACGCCCTCTTCTCGAATATCGAAACGAAAATTCGCATTTTTATCTCGAATTTCTCCGGTCCAATTCCATGACAAAGGAATCAGCGTCCGCCATTTCCGCATGAGACGATCTTGCTCGATTCGATTGAAATAAAAATTGGCATATCCTCTTTGTGTTTCAATAAAAGGTTTGACAGAATCAGGAACGAAGAATTCTTTCGGTTTTGGCAATTCTATTTGTTTCGGGTCGATTTGTTTCGGAGTTTCCAATTTTTCAGGAGCATCCTCCTGTTCTTTCTGTTTTTCCTGTTTTTCCTGATGTTTCGGCGGCACAATCGGTGGTTCGAGCATTTTTTGCGTTAATTCAATCAGTTCAGCCTCACTGTGCAATGTTCCGAGTCTGATATATGAATCACGTCTGATGCCATCTTTTCCACGAACAGTTACAGGAAGTCTCCATCCGGGCGGAAAAATTCCGATAAAATTTTTGAATGTATTGGCTGAATCAATCGGTTTTCCGGCAAATCGGAGCAATTCGTCATTGTAACGAATTCCATTTCTAAAAGCATCCGAAGTCGTCAAAACTTCGTCAAACAGCACGCGGTCTTCTTTGTTTGTTGAAACGACGGCATTCAGTGTCGCATGATCGACAATCCGCCCACTCTTCAAATCTCCGAGAAAATTTCGTACTTGATTGCTCGAAACGGCATATCCGATTCCGACATTGACACGACCACGTTTATCAAACGAACAACGTCCAACTATTCCGATAATTTCGCCCGCCTCATTGAAAAGAGGTCCGCCGCTGTTGCCGGGATTGACGGCGGCATCCGTTTGGAGACAGTCAGTATATTCCAAAAAGGTTTCCGATGGAAATTGGTATCTGTGAATCCCCGAAATAATTCCGCGTGAAATACTCGGCTTCAAATCGAGTGCTAAAAGAAAGGGATTACCCATCACAATGGCTGGCTGTCCGACGACCACATCGTCACTATTTGCAAATGGCGAGTAAGGAAAATCATCGCGTCCAAAGAGTTTGATCAGTGCAATATCACCGACTGGATCGAGTCCGACCACGACTGCATCATACAACATTCCATCAGACATGCCACATTTCATGGCGGGGCCACACGGCTGTACAACATGAAAATTAGTGACAGCATATCCATCAGGCGAGATGATAATACCACTTCCTCCGCCTGCTTGGTCGTCAATACTTGGCGGAAAAATGGCAATAGTCGCCTGCATCGCCGCATCGAGTGGCGATGCGGCGGCAGACGAAGAAAACCAAGAGAATGAAATTATGCAAAAAAATCCGACAAAAAGAAACGAAAAAAGACGAATCCAAAACAGCTGGGGCCAAAAATGGCGACATGATGTACGAAGGATGTGTGAAAAAACACCACTCAATTTTTCATCTTTTGTAAATTTTTTATCAGATTTTTGCATGACACTTTGTCTCATGTCGAACAGTCTCACATATTGTCCTGATAACGTTTGACACGATCTAAAAGGCCGGCATCAGTTGTTCCTTTGGCTACTTTTTCGAGAGCAGGAAGTGAAACATCCTTGTTATTTCGTCTGAAATCGGTGTGATGAAGCATGTCGAGAACGGATCGACACACGGCATCCTTCAATTCCTCGTCATCATAAAATTTCATGATAAAAGCGAGAGTGTCTCGTTGTCGAATCTGACTACATCGCTGAATAACGAGGCGTTTTTCATCAATACGTTTCGCCAAGTCAATTGCTTCTGCCAGTTTTTCGAGTTTTTGCTTGTCATTGATTTGAATTCCAATTTGGTCATTTGGAAGCGAAATGACACGGATGTATCCGCGCAGCGCGGCAATTTTATCATTTTCGGCAAATCCATCTTCTTTGACAATTTTCATCAAACTCTCTGCTGCTTTGGCATTCGGCCAGTTGCACAGAGCGCGAAGTGCGCCGGCGACAAATTCAGGTTTCGATTCGACTTTTTTGAAGACAACATCATCAATTTCTTTCAGCGTTTTGTCATCGCCAATTCGTCCCAGTAACGAAAACATTTCGACGGCATTTTGTTCGGTGCGTTTTGCGAGAACTGGATCGGCATCTCGATTTACCAATCGAGCAATGATTTGCTCTGCTTGATCTCGTTCACCACCGGCTGGAAAGAGTGCCCAGACGGCGACAAAATCACCGGCGTGCTCTTTTCCGGCGAGTGCTTCGGCGATTCGAATCATGGTGAGACGATTTGGACAATCGGTTTTGAGAGCTTGCTCGATGAGAACTGGTCTCATTTCGGAATTGAATCGTTTGCTCAAAATATCGGCGATTATTTCAAAACGGCCTGGATCATTTTCGTTTTTCATCGCAGCAATCAATGCCGCATCAAAATTGGAATCAACCATTTGAGAAAGGACACATTTTGCCTGATCGCGGCTTTCTCCGTCGAAAGCAGATTTCAAAAGGAATGGAATATTTTCCGTTCCACCGAGAGCACCAACAGCAAAAATCCCGGCATTTCGGACAGTGGCATCTTCATTTTCAGCCGCTTTTAGTGCGACTGGCAAATACTTTTTGTCACCTCGAACAGCCAAATTTGAGAGTGTTTGTGCTTTTTCGACATTTCCTAATTTATCAAAATTTTTCATCCATGCGGCGAGATCGGCGGCATTTGCAAACGGAATTGCCGCAGGCATTTTCGTTTCTTTGCTGAATTTGGAGTAAATTCCCCGATCCGATTCGCGTGCATGCAGTGCATTTTTAGCGATTTCTGATTTGCTCGCTTTGAGTGCGGCGGCGGCTTCTTTTGCAGGAATCCGTGCCAGTGCGGCGGCGGCTTCATTAGCAATTCGTACTTCAGAATTTTCAAGCAATTTGCTCAAAGTTGGAACAACAGAAGCATCGCCGGTGAAACCAAGTTGCCGGACGATCCAGACAGTCGTGTTGACCGGATTTTCTTTTGCCAATTGTGCAATAGAAAGTTTGTTGATTTCCGATTGCACCAATTTATCAGCACCAGTTTGCCGGCAGAATGTTTGCCAGTCTTGCTGTGCTTTTTGACATTCTCCTAAGTCCGAGGAGTTCATCTTCGGAACAGATTCTTCAAAAAGAGTAGATGCGTCCGAAGCAAACGCCGTCGGAAGAACCACAAACATCGCGGTAAAAACAGCGAGCAAAGTCAGGGAAATACTGTGTTTCATAAAAATATGGGGGTTCATAAATGAATATAGGTTTTGAAAATGTTTTTTGTAAGTTATACAGCGAATCGTCATCAATTAGATGTTTAACCCGCTTTCGTAGAAAGCGGTTGTTTCGCAAAACAAAGCAAATTTCTAAAAAAATGACACTAACAAAAGTATCGTTTTATACCGGTGTGCAGTATTGAAACAGCAAAATAATAAATGCGACCAAACAGCGAAGTGTTCGAGGCACAGACCGCCCCGCCCTCCGGGCACCCCTCCTTAAAAGGAGTGGAGTTATTTGAAAATTTTATTTTTTTACTGCTTCTTACTATTATGTAATATGTAAGTTACTTATTTGAAAGTGTTTTAATGGGTGAAATGGGTTCATAAACTGAGTTGAGTTCGAGTTTACTGGTGAGTTTGATCCCCCCGCCATTTCGGCCCCTCCTCATTGGAAAGGAGGAGAGTTGTCGGATCACATTTCAATAATATACGGAGAACGCTGTGGACGCGAAACAAAGCGATTTGCCTGCTCATCATTCGTGAACATCGTTTTTTCTGCGTCCCATTTCAGTGGTCGATTCACTTTGTATGTAATGTTTGCGAGTTGGCATCCAGTCGCCGTGGCCGCCGCATACAAAAAGTCTTGGAATGGACGAACTCGATTTCGGACACAATACGCAAAATCTTGCATCAACTGCGTGCATGGTCCACTATAACGACGTATTTCCGGCATGTGAAGTGGCCTGATTTTGCCACGATCTTCTTGGTGTCGGAATGTTTTTTCTGAACCAACGAGAGTGATGTCGTGTCCACCTTTGACATGATGAATTTTGATGCCGCCGGGATAAATGAGAGTGAGACGATCTTCGGGATTCGCTTCACAATTTGGTGGCAAAATTTCGATGGGGTCTTTGTCATCAATTCCGAGAATATAAAGGATACCTCCGAGTTTGTGAGCTCCCCAGTCGGCAAGAAAACCATTTCCATAGTCCCAAATGCGTCTCCATCCGCCGCCATAACTGCCACTGCATCGATCTGCATTGTATGGGGTCCAGGGAGCCTGTCCGAGCCAGCGATCCCAGTCCATTCCTGCTGGAATCGGTTGTTCCGGCAAGTACAAATCTTCGGGAGGAGGTCCAACTTGAAAAAATGCTTCTTTCACTTCTCCGAGTGCCCCGCTTTGTACAATTGGAGTCATGTATCCATAATCTTCCATGACTCGCTGGGAGCCACTGGAACAAATGCGATTATATTTTCGTGCTGCGGCGACGATTTGTCGGCTTTCCAGCGGAGTCAAAGTAAGTGGTTTTTCGCAAAAAACATCTTTTCCGGCTTTGCACGCTTCGACACTGATTTTTGTGTGCCAGTGATCGGGAGTGGCAATACCGACAACATCGATATCTGAGCGATTCAAAACATCTTCATATTTCGGAAGAATTTTGCAATCGGTGTTTCCGTTTCGCTGATCAATATGATTTTTGCCGTTTTGTGCATGTTTTTCATAACAATCACAAACAGCGACGATGCGAAAATCACCACCGCACGAGAAAAACATATTGGTCACATCGACACCGCGATTTCCATATCCAATCACGGCAGTGACAAACTGTTCACTTGGTGCGATGGCACCATCTCGGCCCAAAACATGAGACGACAAAACGAGTGGCGCGGCAAATGTTGCAGCGGCCACTTTCAAAAAATTTCTTCGGCTTTTCCGCGAAGATGATTCTGTCATAGTATCCTCCAGTCAAAATTGATATAATGGGGAATGAAAAAAGCAATGTACTCAAAAAGTTTAACAACCGCTTTCTACGAAAGCGATCTAATATAACGATAAACTGCGAACAGGCTCATTGTAACAAGTCAAAACAAAAAAATCTACTCTTTTTCAATCTTTTCCAAAATTTTTTCAAAAATCTCCAAAAATCTCCATAATTTTTCATAATTTTTCATAAATCTCCATAATTTTCAAAAATTCATGTACACTCTTTATTTTTCGATGCTTCGATGGAGTTTGACTCCTCTTTTATTACTTGGATTATTTGCCATGTCGGCCCAATATAGTGCGGCGGACCCGACTCCACAAAATGGGACGAATCAAAGCGATGTAGAATCGAATGTGCCAGCAGATTCGAAAATTTTTTCGCCATTTCTTCATGATTCGTTTAATCTCCATGATTCCCTGAAAATGCGAGCAAGTTTATACAGTGACACATCCCAAATAACGAAAATGATGATGCAGAGTCATCTTTTTCACGAAATAGATCGAAAGCGAGAAGAATGGCAAAGAAATTACGAATCGCTAAAAACGCCGGAAGCAATCACTTCTTATCAGCAATCACGAAAAGAATTTCTTCTCAAACAACTCGGAGAAATGTGGGAAAAAACACCACTGAATCCACAAATCACAAAGACGCTTCAAATAGGAACACCGGAAAAAAACGCTTACTCGGTCGAAATGCTCCTTTTTGAAAGTACACAGAATTTTTTTGTTACTGGCGCGGTTTACATTCCTGATTCAACAAGATTCAAACCGCCATATCCAGCCATGTTGGTCGTTTGTGGACATTCCAATCTCGGAAAAGGATATGACATTTATCAAAAAGTTCCGGCTCTGGCAGCAAGTAATGGTATTTTGACACTCGTGATTGACCCAATTGATCAAGGAGAACGCTCCCAGCGACTCGACGAAGCTGGAAAACCACGTTTGCAGGGCGTTCCCGCACATAATCTCATTGGAGCCAGCTGCATTTTACTTGGTCGAAATGCCGCGACATTTGAAGTTTGGGACATGATTCGTGCCATCGACTACTTGCAAAGTCGAGAGGATGTGATTCCAGACAAAATTGGTGTCACTGGCCAGAGTGGCGGTGGAACGCAGACATCATATATCATGGCAATTGATGATCGAGTGGCAGTGGCCGCTCCCAGTTGCTATATTTGTGGTTTATACGACAAACTCCCTTTTGTACTTGGGCCACAGGACGCAGAGCAAAGCATTTTCGGGCAACTCGGTTTTGGAATGGATCATGTTGATTACTGCATTATGCGTGCGCCAAAACCGACTCTTTTCAGTTGTGTAACAGAAGATTTTTTTCCGATTGAAGACACATGGGCCGCATTTCGGCGATCAATTCGCATTTATGACAAATTCGGCGAATCAGACAAAATGGCGATTTGCGAAACCGACGGAAAGCATGGATGGCACAAAACGCTCCGCGAATCCACAATCAAATGGATGCTTCGCTGGCTCGCTGATCGAGATGAAAGGATTATTGAAGCAGATGAAATGCCGATTCCCAAACCGGAAGACTTTTTTGCAACAGAAACCGGCGAAGTGCTGCAATTGCCCGGTGCCAAATCGGCTTTTGATCTAAATCGAGATTATAATGACGCATTACTCGAAAAACGGAATCAAAAAAATACCGAAAGATCAAATGAAGAACTATCGGAAATTGTACGAAACTTGATTGTTCTGCCAAAAAAGTCTGAAATCCCAAATTTCGCACTGATGGAAAAGTATTCTTTTTCTGTTGAATCAATTCCGTCGTGCGGTCGTGCATTTCACGGCGAGTTTGTAATGAAAAATAATGAGATTTTGCTTCCTTATCACGAATTTCATCCCCAAACCGACTGGACTGAAACAGTGATTTACTTGAATGACGCAGGAAAACGGAGCAATCCCGAAGCAATCACAAAATTGTTACAAGCAGGAAACCGTGTCATTTGCCTCGATCTGCGCGGACTCGGTGAAACACAGGCGACCGGAGCATCGTATTTCAATCACGCATTTTTTGGCCCCGATGGAACCGATTTTTATCTGGCATATCTTCTCGGCAAAACTTATGTCGGCATGAGAACAGAAGACCTTATTTCCGTGGCAAGTAGTCTCGGAAGACCGACTGACATTGTCGCAGACGGAGAAATTTCCTCGGTCGTGGCAATTCACGCCACTTTTTTAGAGCCAGAACTTTTTTCAAATGTCCGCATAAAAAATATGCCAAGATCGTGGTATGATGTCGTTAAACAGGGCGATTCTGCATATCCGATCACCAATGTTGTACATGGTGCTTTGACAGAGTACGACATTCCCGACTTGATTCAGCGAGTCGGGGCGCGAATCACTCCATTTTGATATTGGAATGTTAAAAATTTTGTATCCGTTCACGGGAACTGGGATCATGTTTTTAGCCGCAGAGCAAAAAGGAGCTGCGACCTCATTTTTTCAACATCATTAGGTCGCTCCGATGGGGATTCCACCCGCCGACTTACGTCGACGGCTCGCCAAATGAAACCCAGTGCTGCGATGCAGTTACGTTCATTCAATATCGGCATGAAATACCATCCAATCCGTGAACTCGCACGAAAATTAAGTATTCGTTCAACGAGTAACTGTCGCCATCGCAGTTCTGTCTTCGAGATTTGGCCGGAAAATGGTCAAAATTAGGAGTGGTAAATACCATGCCAAATAAAGTCCGCCTTGATAAACTTGGCAAAGCTGTGAGATAAGCAAAATGAATGCCGAGCAGCTAATTAGTGTCGCCAAATGTTTATGAGACGGCCACAAAAGCATTGCAAAACATGCGACAATGAAGATGGCAAATACGGGAACACGATAAATCATGTCATAGTATGCCCAAAATCCATCAGGACGGCTGAAAATACGCAGACTGCTTTTTCCTAAAAGGTGCATCAGTTGTGCCGAAAATGTTCCATACTCATTCGGTGAAAAGAGAAGAAGTATTACAAATAAAACGATGGCAGAAATAATGCCGGCGATAAAACGCGCTCCGCCTCTCCGCAAATAAAAACTAAGCCAGAGCGGGACAAGACAAATGGGATAAAAAACGAGTGCCGCAGCTGTTCCAATTGCCAGTCCGGCAAATAATGGACGTCGATACAAAGCCAGTGCGATCAAAATGAGGGCGGATGGCATCAAATGATCGAGTCGAGCAATCATCTGATTCGTGTAAGGATGAAGCAAATAGAGAGTTGCACAAGCAATTCCAGTGCGCATATTGCCAAAATGGCAATGTCCAATATAAATCAGGCAAAAAACTATTGTCAGATAACAAAGTCCAGCAACAGAAATTGAACAGAGCAGAAGAGGCAAACTTGGATAGACGGGAGCAGGAAGAGTGGTGACAGTGGCAGGTTCTGAAAGGAGTTCCAATTCAGGAACAACGGAGGCCGGTGTGCGTATTATTATTATTTCTTCTTTTTGCTGCGTACCTTGCTGCTGATTTCCTTGCACAACATCGGAAATAACCAATTCAGTTGACTGGTGCGTTTTATCTTTTTCTCCAATCGAGAATGGCGTTTCACCAAAATTTGCACTGACTTTTCGAGATGTTTTCGTGGGAATAATTTTTTCACGAATTTCGATTGGCGGGACAAAAATAAGATTTGTGCGTTCCACAAATCCCCAAAAAGGTCGAAAACCTGGAGGGAGATTCGGCAGTTCCGCGCTCGGAATGACAAGAGACACGGGATTCATTCCGATTCCTTTGTCAATATGCCGCGTTGTAAGTATTTGTTCCAGCCGAACAGTTCTGACAGTATCAATTCTGTCATCTCGATTGACCGTGAGTGCAGCAACGACAAAACAAAGAAGGAAAAAGCACGAAAAAGCCATTCCACCTGGTGTCAAATTCGGCTCCAAAAGCGGACGCCTCGTCATAACTGTGTCAAAAACAAGACGAACAAGAATTAGCAGCCCAACAATAAAGAGCCACGCATATCCACTCTGATCGTCTCGCATTGCCAGCAACAAAAGCCCTGGTGTCAGGAGAATTAGACCAATCAAATCAAGATTTCGCACGCTCCAGAGACGATTAAACTTAAAAAACACCGCCAATATGATTAGAGACGACAAGTAAAACCATGTTGTCGGCAGCATTTCGTATTGGAAGAAGGAAGTCGGCATTTCAGTAAATTTTCTGAGGGCACTAAATTATTGATGTCATCGTAATTGTAATTTCAGCGAAATTATCATTTCGGCAAAAATTATCACTTCAGCGAAAATTATCACTTCAGCGAAAATTGTCACTTTGGCGAAAATTGTCACTTTGGCCAAATTATCATTTCAGCGAAAATTATCACTTCGGCAAAAATTATCACTTCAGCGAAAATTGTCATTTTTGCGAAACTGAACTGATGTTTAGTGTAAATGAAATTTTGAGAATTTCAAGCCCTTATTTTTCGCAAAATTTTGTGGAAGTCATTTGACGTTCCCACCCCCACTTGTCAGTTGAGGGCGATTCATGTAGAATGTTCCCCATTCAAGTTGGCTGGAATGATTTTTAAGTTTCGTCAGTTGATGATTAGGATGTTGATTTTTAATATGAATCGGTAATTGGAAAAGAGTCAAATGGATAAAACATACATGGCAAAACAGGGGGAAGTCCCCCAAAATTGGCATCTTGTCGATGGGACGGGAAAAGTCGTCGGACGTCTCGCCAGTGATATTGCAATGATTTTGATGGGAAAACACCGTCCAACATACACTCCACATGTCGACACCGGAGATTTTGTGGTTGTGACAAATGTGGATAAAATTGTCTTTTCTGGCAAAAAACTCGATCAGAAGAAATACTCTTGGTATACTGGATGGCCCGGCCTCCGAACTGAAACAGCTCGGCATCGCATGGAAATGAAGCCAGAGTTTATTCTCACTGAAGCTGTGCGACGAATGCTTCCAAAAAATAAATTGGCGGCCAAAATGCTTTCGAAGTTGAAAGTTTACCGAACCGGTGTTCAGCATCCGCATCAAGCGCAGATGCCGCAGCCACTTGAATTGGCGAAAAAAAAATAAGACGTTTGTGTATAATTGGCTCTGTTACTTAGACACTGTTTCTTATTATATGGCTTCTTATTCCATCTTAAATAGGTCGGTATTATAGGATTCGGCTTCAATTAAACAATTTATTTCGATAAAAATTCCGAGCAGTTGTTTCGGAAGGAGAAAACATGGTCAAAATTGGCAGTTATAAAATTGAAGGAAATGGTAAAAATGACTTCCTCGGAACAGGACGACGGAAGTCGTCGGTGGCTCGTGTGAGAATTCGTCCCGGCAGTGGACGTATCAGCATCAATTGCCGCGAAATGGAAGAGTTTTTCAAAACGCCGCAGCAGAGAAATGCCGTTTTGGCTGCACTTACTTTGACTGGAAAAAAGGACGAAGTCGATGTCCTTATCAAAGTCGAAGGAGGCGGAACGACCGGACAAGCAGATGCCTGCAAACTCGGAATTGCTCGCGCAATCAAAAAATATGATCCCGAAACCGAGCCGACTTTGCGCGAACACAGCCTTCTCACCAGAGATGCAAGAGAAGTCGAACGAAAGAAATACGGACTCCGAAAAGCACGTCGTGGAACTCAGTTTTCAAAACGATAATTCGTCTTTCATTTTATTTTGTTCATGTCGAGACTCATTCCCGACATGGACATTGTTGTAGTTCGTTTTCGCAGAAAACTGTTGTTGTTTTTCTCGCTTTTCGAACAAGGCGAATAAACATATCAATTTGTCGGCTTTTTCGGAAGATGACAGCAGCAAGACACGGCATCTGCGGCTGCCTCCATCAGTGCTTCTGAAAATGTCGGATGTCCATGAACCGATTTGGAAAGTTGATTTGCCGTCATCTCCACTGAAAGTATGGCGGCGGCCTCGTTGATTAGTTCAGAAGCACTTGCTCCGACAATCTGGACACCAAGAATTTTTGTGGTTTCTGAAGATGCCACAACTTTGACAAAGCCAGATGTATCTCCGGTCGAAACAGCCCGTCCGTTTGCAAGAAATGGATATTTTCCAACTTGAACAGCAATTCCCTGTCCGAGTGCATCTGATTCAGTCAAACCGACAGATGCAACTTCTGGATGTCCATATAAAACTTGGGGAATCGAAGAAATCGAATAATGTGGAATCTGTCCTGCGGCGTGTTCGGCGGCGATTTCCGCCATTTTGAAAGCCGCATGAGCGAGCATGCTGCGTCCATTGATGTCGCCCGGTGCATAAATGTCGTGATCGCTCGTCTGCATAAATTCATTGACACAAAGAAAGCCCCGCTCCTGTTTGAGCGACAATCCAGATACGGCGGACAAATTCGCCGTGCGACCAGTCGAAACGAGAACATAGTCGGAAATACTTTGGTTTTGCTCTGAATCGTGAACGCATAGTCCATCCGAAATTTCCTCAATTTTCACCACTTTGACACCGCATCGAATCGTGACTTTGTCTTTTTTGAGCTGAGTTACAACTTCTTTGGAAAGCTCCCAATCAAAACTCGGAAGAATATGATTGGCCCATTCCAAAATCGTAACTTCCGTCCCAAAAGCACTGAAAATCCGGGCCATTTCGATTCCGATAACTCCGCCGCCAATGATAATAAGTCGTTTGGGGAGCACATTTAGTTTCAGTATTTCTCGATTTGTCAAAACATTTGGATGAAAAATTCCTTCAATTTGTGGCAAAATGGCTTTCGACCCACCAGCAACAATGATTTTTTTGGCGTGAATTTGCTCGCCATTTATTGTTGTGGTGCTGTTTGGCGAAGCACTGTTTGGCGAAATGCTATTTGGCGAAATGCTATTTGGCGAAGTACTGTTTGGTGAAATGCTGTTTTCCGAAACATTGTTGACTGAAATAAGATGTCCAGAATGGATTTGGGCCATTCCAGAAATATATTCGATTTCGTAACTTTTGAGAAGAGCAGCGACACCAAGAACGAGTTTTCGTACAACACCGTCTTTGTATCGCATGATCGCTGGCATATCCACCGAGACCGATTGATCAGCAATGCGAATGCCACGTTTTGACATAATTGCCAGAGATCGCAGCAATTCGACATTGTGCAGCAGCGTTTTTGTCGGAATACAGCCATGATTCAGGCACGTCCCCCCCACTTGTTCCGCTTCAATGAGGCAAATTGATGCTCCCCCCAGTTGTGCAGAGCGAATGGCGGCGACATATCCGGCGGGGCCGCCTCCAATGACGGCAATGTCATACTCTCTTGTCATTGTGTCTGTGTATTGAATACTGTAAACGGAGACAAAATTTCACTTTTTATCGCGGTCATTTAATGAAAAATGCCTGTTTATACGAAACAACAGCTTTCTACGAAAACTGACTAAACATCCTTTTTAAGTAGTGCAATTGCAGCTGCGCCCATCAGAGCCGCATCATATCCGAGTGCCGTAGTTTCAAGCCGAATTGAACGATTTGCTGAGCTAAACAGACGAGATTGCACCGATTTTTCAAGAGATTCTTTTAAGAGATCAAATGAACGAACGACCCCTCCACCAAAAAAGACGGCCTCCAAGTTAAGCAAATTGACTGCATAAGCGACCGATTTGCCAATTAGTTCCCCCGTCTTCTCCCAAACAGAAAGAGCAATTTCATCACCAGATCGGGCAAGCTCCGCAATTGATTCGGCAGACAAATCGGATGATGGCACTTTTTTTAACGAATCACTGTTTATCTGGGCACTTTTTAACTGAGCCTGTTTTCGCTTGCTAAGTGCCTCTAATCGGCTTTTATATCTTCGAGAAATGCCCGGACCAGCTGCTTCGGCTTCCAAACATCCCCAATTACCGCAGCCACATTGAAACGGAGGTTCAATGTCCAAAGAACGCATGGAAATTCGATTCATTTTTACCGAATCTACGACAGAAAAATGCCCAATTTCACCGGCACATCCAAATGCACCAGAGTAGATGTTCCCATCTAAAACAAGCCCTCCGCCAATTCCATTGCTGATTGTCATCCAGAGAAAATCAGACAAATCTCTCCCTTTTCCAAATTTTTTCTCGGCCAGTGCGCAGGCATTTACATCGTTTTCAATAAAAATGGGACGATTTTGAAAAAATTCAGACAGGAGAGAAACTATCGGAAAATTTTGTATGCCGGAAAAACAGGCATAAACCCAGAGACCTCGTTTTGGATCAGCGAGACCTGGAACTGTTATACCAACTCGTTCAAACTCGATAGTACCAAGCTCACCAACAACCTCGTAAATCAAATCAAGTAATTCAGATTGGCGGCATTCATTCGAGATAGTTCGAAACGAACGGTTTCCGAACTCGATCTGTGCGTTCTGAACGACAGTCTCCGCCGCCATAATTTTTGAGCCACCAATATCGATAGAAAGTATGTTCATCGAAATACAAGATGCCTCAAACGAAGTGTTTTGTTATAACACGAACATATATATCGAGATCAATCAATCTCGCGGACGCACCGCGCCAGTGAGGCCTGCATAATCGACACGATCTTCGGGATGCCAAAGTGGTAATCCTTTCCGAACTCGTTCGGTAAGAACTTCGAGCTTCGCAGGCGAACCGGCGGGTGCGTCGGTCGGTCGGAAGTCGTTTGTGACAATGGGAATAAATTCTTCATCATGGCCACTTTCCAAAATGGCATCAAAAACATTGCGCATGGATTTTACCTCTTTGTTTTTCTAAAAAGTCGCTTGTAAGCGACGAGGTTATATGTGTCAAAAAAATAAATTATACGAAACTAGTTGTATCACTTACCAAGAACTATCAACAACTTGAAGCAAATGGCCATTTTTTCTCGATGTTTACTGATAACACAGTAAAAAATGAAGCCAATCGGCTTTTGTGGGTGGCTTTTGCGGGACTTTTGAACGCAAAACATTCAAGAAAAAAGCGGGACAAGGCGAACGCAGAGTGATTTTATCTTAATCAAATTTGATTATCTCAAAAAAGATAGGTAAAAAGACCAGTGCGCACAATCACCGACCACACAAGATATATTATAGAAAATATAATGAGTCCGTCAAGAGGACATTCAGAAAAATTCCTAAAAAATTTCCAAATGCTCTTCTGTCCAATCAAAATTGGAGACACCACACATTCGTGGCAATTGAATTATGTTGATTCTATACCAATTTTGCGATGCAACAATCCCCCCCTTTCTATCAAATGTATTTTTATGGAGATTTTTGGCGATCAATCCAAAGCTCAAACAGATTCAGAAAAAAGATACACTTTAACTTGGCAAATCTAGGAAAAATACAACAAAATTTTAATGAGCCTTTTCTTTTATACATTGCACCATATTGTCATGGACCTAATAATGGAGTAGAATCTAAAATAATTATTTGCGAAAACGTCCGCGTCAGTCATATTTAGTTTGTTAGCAAGTCGTATTGTTCATCGAAACATATTCAATGGAATACGATTAGTTATGCGGAACAACACCGCGAAATTTCCATTAATTTGCTTTTCCAATTGTTTGTTTTTCATTTCGTATTCCCTTTTTTGTCAAAATTTTTATGGCTATGAAAATTTCCTGTGTTCGTGATAAATTTTCTCATGCGTTTAACATCGTCGCATCTGTGGCAGCGACCCGGGATGTCAAACCGGTAATGCAAAATGTGAAAATTGAGGTTTCAAAGAAAAAAGTGTTACTCCAAGCAACAGATGGCGAAATTGGAGTCCGCCTAGTTGTTGATGACTGTGAAATACTGGAAAAAGGCGAAGCTATTTTGCCGACCAAACTGATCCGCAATATATTGCAAACCAGTTCTGAATCGACATTGACAATTGAAAGTCAGGAAGATAAAACACTGGTTTATGGAGCAAAAAGCCGGTTTACACTGACGACACAGCCACCCGACGAATTTCCTGACATTGAAGATTTTTCCGAAACATCTTATCATGAATTGTCGGCCAAAGTTCTCAGGGAAATGATTCGGCGAACCGTTTTTGCTATTGAAACAGATGGAAATGCCAAATATGCTCTCGGCGGCGTTCTGTTTGAAATGATCGAAGAAAAAGCAACTGCTGTTTCGACAGATGGCAAAAGACTTGCCATTCAGGAAGCATCTGGAAGTTGCATCGCAGAACATCGAACTGAAAATGCCATTATTCCGGCAAAATCCCTTCAAATCATCGAGCGTGCATTGCCTGATGACGACTCGGTCGTGAAAATAGCAATCTCCGCGAATCGAGCAATTTTCCAATTTGGTCAGATTGTCTTTTTCTCCCGTTTGATTGACGGACGTTTTCCAAACTGGAAACGAATTATTCCTGATTTGTCAGAATCGACATCGCTGGATGTAATTGGCGGTGCTCTGGCCGCCAATGTGAGACAGGCCGCCGTCGTTACAAGCGACAAGCAACCAGGAGTCGTTTTCACTTTCGATAATGGAAAGCTCGAATTGAAAGCAATTGGAAGTGAAATTGGTGACTCGATAGTCGAAATGCCAATTGCTTATTCTGGTGAGAAACGGGAGCTGAAACTGGACCCGAAATTCGTTCTCGATTTTCTTCGTGTATTTCCTGCGGAACAGAATGTTTCGATACATTTCACGAGTAATGAACCTGTCTCTTTCAAGACGGATGACCAGTTCATTTATGTCGTCATGCCAATGTCAAATACATGAAAATAGCATATATTGACTGTCTCTCTGGGATCAGTGGCGATATGACGCTCGGTGCGCTCATCGATCTTGGAGTATCAATTGATTTACTGAATCGTCTCTTTTCGTTCATTCTTCCAGAGGTTCACATCGAAAAAGAGACTGTCCGGCGCGCCGGATTTCGCGCAATTCGTGCCCACGTCCATATTCGTGGTGAAAACGGGGATTCACACTCGCACGACGGACACTCGCACGACGGGCACACGCACGGAGGACACGCACACGGAGGACAAACACACGATGTACACTCGCACGGAGGGCACGCACATGATGGGCACGCACATCCCAAAAATGAACACCACGAACATCGAAATTTGTCAGCAATTTTAAGTTTGTTTGAGAAAGGAGTTGCCGCCGGCGTTCTTTCACAAAATTGCTCAGAAACCGCATCTAAAATTTTTCGTATTCTGGCAGAGGCGGAGGCACTTGTTCACGGAATTGATGTTGATGATGTCCATTTTCATGAAGTGGGAGCCGCCGATTCGATTGCCGACATTCTTGGTGTCGTGGTTGGACTCGATTGCCTAAATGTCGATGCGGTTTATGCTTCTGCTGTGCCGACTGGATGCGGCACAATTCAAATTTCACATGGCACTTGTTCGATCCCTGCTCCTGCGACTGCGGAGCTTTTGAAAACGATTCCGATTGCCGCCTCCAATGTGCCATTTGAACTTACCACGCCGACTGGAGCCGTGATTTTGAAATACTATGTTCAGAAATTCGGCCCAGCACCTGCGATGAAATGTCAACAAATTGGAATCGGTGCAGGAAAACGTGATTTGCCAGAACAAGCGAACATTCTTCGCATATTTCTGGGCGAAACGGCGGGAAAACAGGTCGCCGAAAATTCGTCGCAACAAAAATCGTCATTTGATTCATCTTCTGAACATTCAGATTCAGGGCTTTCATGTTCTGGGGTTTCAGATGCGGAATCGACCGTTTTTGTTATCGAAACGAATATAGACGACATGAGTGGTGAATTGGTCGGACACTGCATCGAACGTCTCTGGTCACTTCGCCCACTCGATGTTTGGACAACTCCGATTCAGATGAAAAAGCAGCGTCCTGGCATTGTTTTGTCCATTTTATGTCCAGCCGAGTTGATAGAAGCCGTCGAAACGCTTTTATTTGAAGAAACGACGACAATAGGAGTGCGCAGATATCCAGTTGCTCGCACCATTTTGCCTCGTAAATTGATTCAAATCACGACCAAATGGGGACCTCTGGATGCCAAAACAACGACACTGCCAGATGGCCGTGAAAAAACGGTTCCTGAATTTGAATCAGCAAAACGTCTGGCCGAAAAACACGGTGTTTCAGTACGAGAAATTTTAGAAGTTTATACAAATTAGAGCTTTTATTGTTTCACACATGTAGTTTCACATCTGTAGTTTCACACATGGGTGATTTTTTACTCCAAAACATTGATCTTTTCAAGAAGATCAAGGAGCGTTTTTTGTGTGTAAAAACCACGAAGAATAATAGGTTTTTCAGGATTTTTCGGGTCAAACAGAGCTAAAACGGGAACTTGGTCGGCTCCTAATTGGCGCATGAATTTTTTGGCTTCTCCCTCTCGTGTGCAGTCTGCGACCAGTGAGACGACATGTTTCTTTTCGAGCATTTCAAGAACCGGCGCCGTTTCCAGAACAGTCGCTTCGAGGACTTTGCAATTGACGCACCAGTCGGCGGTGAAATCTACGACAACAGGTTTGTGTGAAAAATAAAGGAGACCTTCAAATAATTCCAACGAGAACGGAGTCCAATGTTTTTCATTATTTACATTGTCTCCTCGATAAACCGATCTGTTTATTTTATTCAGTCGTTTTTGCATCGCATTTTCGAGTGTGTACGAATTTGGCACACCAGGAATCGAGAACGAAGCGAGTCCGACAATAAGCACGATAAAAGTGGCCACAAACCAAGCATAAATTCGTTTTGAGAATGTCGTGGAATAATCGAGACGACCGATCCAAAAACAGGCGAACCAGAGTGCAAAAAGGAGAGCAACAGTCGGAAGAAGTCGGGACAATTCGACGAAATAAAGAATCCAAATCACCGCAATAAGAAGGCAGAATCCCATAGTTTTTTTGAACGTGTCCATCCACTGGCCTGGTTTCGGTAAAAATCGAAGCAGTTCAGGAAATGCGCCCAGTATAAGATATGGCGAAGCCATTCCGAGTCCGATCATGCAATAAACAACAAAAACGAGTGGCGTGTTTCCAGCTCGAATTTGAATGTCGGCCCAATTGAGAGCCGGTGAAAGGAGTGGCGCACCACATGGGATCGCCAAAAGAGTCGTGATAATTCCCTTAAAAAAGGTTCCTACTGCTCCTTCTTGCCGCGCCAATGAGGCAGTCTTTCCTGTCCCCAAAAAATTGGGAGCGGCGAGTTCCCAAATGTCCATCAAACTGAGTGCCATCACAAAGACGATGCACGCCATAATTATGTTGAACAAATCGAACGTAAAAAGGATACTCAGTCCGAGACTCAAAAAAGCGAGAAGTACAAAAACAGACATAAGACCGAGTGAGTACCAACAATTCAGATAAAAGGCTTTTCCTCGACTTTTTCCGGCCTGCTCGAAAAACGACATGATTTTCAGTCCGATCACTGGAAGGACACACGGCATGAAATTGAGAATGATTCCGCCCAAAAACGCATAAAAAAGTGCCATCGAAATTGATGACACTTCCGTCATTTCTTGTGGTTCAAATGTGACGGGAATTTTTCCATCGTGTGAGACATCGGATGAACCACCGCGTGAAACACCGGATGAACTATCGTGTGAGACATCGGATGAAATTGGCTTTTCAGCATCAGCAATCCATGTAAATGAAGGTGATATTTTTTCGGATTTTCTGGTGAGCAAATCAAAGTTTTGGATGTCATTTTCAGATGAGGCCAATGTTGCTTCAAACGAATAATCGGCGGGAGCGATGCACGTTCCCCCCTCTCCACTTTGGCAAAATTGGGCGTTCAGATTTCCGCGAATTGGGGCATCTGTGGACAATTTGTCTCGGAAAGTGCAAACCCAAATAACACTTCCTTCGTGAGTTTCTATCGGAACATTGAATCCTGGAACATCCGTTTCGACATGCGGCGGTGGAATCGGAGTAATCGAAGTAAGCAATTTTTGAATCGCCTCATCTTGAAACGAAATTTCTGTTCGGCATGTCCCCCCCGCCGGCTGTGTGACAGAATATAGATGCCAGTCATCAAGTATTTTCGCCTCGATGATGATTCGATTTTCCAAATAAGTAGCCGTCAATTTCACATATCGAGAAGGTGCCTGAATCGTGGAATTTCCAGACAACTTTCCGATTTCGCCGAGATTATACAACGAATCAAGTCCAGAAATTTGTCCCCACACGACATTGAAAATCGATGTCAGAAAAAACAAAAAGCACACAACTAAAAATCGATTCATTGGTTTTATCATTTGAATTTTTTCAAAAAAAGAATCCATTTACATGTTTATTATCCGTTCACGGGTTTTGTGTGTTTTTCCATAAATGTAGCTAAAATTCAATCGCACTGAAATTGAATTTTCGAATCCCGTCGGGATTCAATTATGGTAGAAACACGAACATCAAAAACGTCAGACCCCCATTCCATTCGGGGTTCAATAAAGGTGACCATAATTCAACTCCGACGGAGTTGTGTGTGTTGTGGGCAATTCGTTTCTACCAAAATTGAACACCGCTGGTGTTCGGGAACATGGAACGCCTCAGCTCACAAAACCCCGCCAACTTACGTTGGCGGAATTTTATTTATTCCGGTGCTCACGCACCGGCTCGATAAACATGGACGCGAATTGTTTTATATGCTCTGGTGTATTGACATCCAAGTCATTTATCTATTCGATTATACTATTGTACTTATTTTCACCAATAATAAAAGGTTCTCTCGTAAGTTGACTGAAGTTTTTCATCATCATTCATCATTATTTATCATTTTTTTTTACATAGTAGTCAATTTCAATATAAAATGGTATACTTATTAAAGTGCTATTATGAAAAAGAGCGATTATTCACGTCTCCCACTCGCCACTGTCCACTCAATTTTTTATGACACACGAACTCGTATTGACATCTGTTTCACAGGGACTCAAAGAAGATGAACGCGGTTTTTGTGTTGTCGCCTGTGATCAATCTGTTCCAGATGCTATTATTCCCAGACTTTATTCACTGAGCGAATACAGACATGTTTTCCCACCTGAATCAGAAGAAAACACGAAAAACCCCGTCGTTTATTCGCATATATTACTTGCATCGGTCCCGGAATCATGGCATATTCTTTCTCGAATTTCTGACAGTGGAATTGATTATCAACATAAACCAAATCATCTTGCTCATCACATTCTCCTGAGC
The DNA here is from genome assembly GCA_051649005.1 of Thermoguttaceae bacterium. Taxonomy (GTDB): domain Bacteria; phylum Planctomycetota; class Planctomycetia; order Pirellulales; family Thermoguttaceae; genus WRKP01. The sequence continues at coordinate 22,493 of JBOFGF010000067.1, forward strand.
ACGGCTGAATTGACAGAAGAGGGACCTGCATGGCTTCTTGCTCTCCCGAATTTTCATTTCGAAGAATGGCTTACTCCGGCAGTGGGATTTCCGATGGGACGTCCAATTTCGACATTGACTGGCCATCACTTTTCTTCGCGGCATCA
>JBOFGF010000068.1:0-1895 GCA_051649005.1 Thermoguttaceae bacterium
ATTCGGTAAGAGCACCTCCACAAATGGGTGCGACTGCTGCAAATCGAGCCGGAGATTCATTCAGACACATGAAAGAGCCGAATCCGCCCATGCTCAGACCAGTAACATAAATGCGTTTTTTATCAATTTTATAGTTTGCTTCAATGTGATCGAGGAGAAGCATCAACTGGGCGGGTGACCACGCAAAACCATCTTTGCACTGCGGCGAAACAGTCACACATGGCCAGTTTTTTTGAAAAGTCGGGTCTTCAACATTTTTGGGAGGGCCATGCACCTTCACTTTTGTGGTGTCTTCGAGTGAGTTTCCGCGTTCGCCCGCTCCATGTAGAAATAGGACGAGTGGCGAACCATCTTTCAAAGATTGCTCTTCATAATTGAGTGGCAAGTAAATCCAAAAAAAGACCTGATCTATTTTGCTTTCATCGAGTGGACGCGGTTCTCCAATGCGTTTCAGGTGCTCTTTTGAATAGTCCCATGTACTTGTACTGGCCGGCAGTTCGACGCACTGAAGTACTTGCTTTCCTGTCGTGGGATTTTCATTAAATCCAGACTCGCTTTCTTCCGATTTCAAGGTGTCTGCAAATGAATTGATCGAAATGATAGACAAAAATAGAATGACAAAAGAACAAAGGGTGATAAAACGATTTTTCATGGCAAAAAAAGTGTTAGATGAATCAAAATCAAAATCAAAAAATAAATATAAAACGGAACAAACCAATAAAAATTGTCAGCACGTCATATCTCACGACTGAAGTTCGATTGCTGAATGAATAAATCGTTGATTGGTTTCATGTATCGAGCCATTTTCGTATTTCTTCGTGGAGTTTTTTCGCATCAATCGGTTTACTACAAAAAGCATCCATCCCACTGTCGAAACATTTTTGGGAGTCTTCTTTTGTGGCGTTTGCCGTCAAAGCAATGATCGGTGTTCGTCGTTTGCCCTGCAATGTTTCCCATGCACGAATCAATTGAGTTGCTTCGTATCCATCAGTCACGGGCATTTGGCAGTCCATTAAAATCATGTCATACTGCTTCGAGACGACAGCATCAATTGCTTCTTGTCCGTTCATGACCAAGTCGCACTTTATTCCTGATTCTGCCAGCAAATTTATTATCACGATCTGATTGACACGATTATCTTCGGCAATCAAGATTGTGCAATTTTCAAATCGTTTTTTCCATTTTGCAGCATCTTCCTTTTTTTGATTGATTTTAATCACACTGGAGGCAGTCGTTCCACTACTTCCGAGTTGTCCCACAAATTTTCCCCATTTTTCACTGAACAACAGTGTCATTGTCGTGTCAAACATTTGTGAGTAACCGATTGGTTTTGCCATAACCGAAACTCGCATATCTTTTGGCAAACGATATTCCGCATCCGAATTGATTGATCTGAGAAAAATAATCGCTATTTTTCGTAATTTCGTACTGAGGTCCATTTTTTGAGCCAGCTCGACTCCGGTGCCATCTTTTAGATTTTCGTCAATCACGACCAGATCAAATGGCTTTTTGTGCAAGTCACTGTCACGCAATTTGGAATACGCATGTTCTAATGTGTCGGCCTGCTCGGTTTCCATTTTCCAGACACTATATTGTTCACTGACGGACCTGAGTAGCACAGGATTTTCAGATGCGATCAGGACTCTCGTTTTTGCGACACTAAATTGGTCGTTTACTCCGATGTATCCTGCTCCGACACACTGATTTCCACCAGTAAAAGCACAAAAGCTCTGTTCTTGTTTTTTACACGCGAACGATTCATATTGAATACAGTTACTCACCCATTCGTCGCACGGGAATGGAATGACGAACCAAAAAGTCGAACCTTTTCCCATTTCGCTTCGTACACCGATTTCTCCCCCCATCAAATGGACGAGCTTCAAAGAAATAGCGAG
>JBOFGF010000069.1:0-6678 GCA_051649005.1 Thermoguttaceae bacterium
TTATTCCCTCAAATGCGATGCTGAATGATAGTTTTATGTAAAATCTGATGTACTGATGTTGAAATAGATAAAAAGTATAAAATACAAATGGACATTTTGTCGTGTTGCTGTTTGTAAAATAGAAATGTTGGTCGATCCAACAAACTCCATGGGAGAAGTGAAATGAAAGTTCGTGCAAGTGTTCGTCGAATTTGCGAAAATTGCAAAGTAGTGAAAAGACAGGGGCGTGTTTACGTCATTTGTGTGAATCCTCGTCATAAACAACGACAAGGATAACAAAGGTGCATCGCAAAAGATGTGTGTTTCTTTTAAGGAGCATTTATTCTTTGTGATCCATTTTGCGATTCGTAATTAAATGTCGATTTCGTAGAAACCAGATGTGGCCGTTTCCAGTGTGTTTGTCTGCGAAAATAAATAACTGATTTGAGTAATTGTTAATAGAAACCAATATTGGAGAAAGAGCATGCCACGTCTTTTGGGTGTTGATATTCCGAACAACAGACCTATTGTCATTTCGTTGACCTATTTGTACGGAGTTGGTCCGACAGTGGCGCGGGAGCTTTGCCGCAAAGCTGGTGTTGAACCCACGCTCCGTGCCAAAGACTTGGGCGACAACGACTTGGCAAAATTTGCCACACTTCTCGATAATGATTATGTCGTCGAAGGCCAATTGCGACGTCAAATCGCCCAAAACATTAGTCGTCTCCGAGAAATCGGCTGTTATCGCGGAGTTCGGCATCGAAAAGGACTTCCTGTTCGTGGACAACGAACCAGAACAAACGCACGAACCAGAAAAGGCGCGAAAAAGACAGTCGCTGGGAAAAAGGGAGTCAAAGACTTGCGATAGTCACAGATTTTCTATCACAGTCTTATAAAACTGAATTTGGCGACTTAATTGCATTTTATTCAATTGGAATCAGCCAACTCAAACGAGTCAATTATTATTTCAAAGAGTCCACCATTTTTATAAGGTAAAACATTGTGGCAAAAGTAGTCAAGAAACGAAAAATTAAACGAACAGTTGCATCCGGTATTGCTCATGTAAAAGCCACTTTCAATAATACGATAGTGACTATCACTGACAACAAAGGTGACACTCTCTGTTGGTCGACAGGCGGAACATGTAACTTCAAAGGAAGTCGCAAAAGCACACCATTTGCCGGTCAAATGGCAGCTCAGCAAGCAGCCGAAAAAGCAATGAAGTTCGGAATGAAAGAAGTTGAAGTGCAAGTGAAAGGTCCCGGCAGTGGTCGTGAAAGTGCCATCACTGCTCTGCAACAAGCCGGTCTCAATGTGAAATCTATCGAAGATGTCACTCCTTTGCCGCATAATGGATGCCGTCCCAAAAAACGCCGACGTGTTTAATCCCCACATAATCGAGTCTGTTCGCTCTTTCGTTTGAGAGAACGATCTTATTAAAATTCAACGACGTTCCTGTTTGCCAATTTTTGGCATTTTGATTATATAGAAAGTTTTGAAGAAATATGGCCCGTAATACTGAAGCAGTTTGCCGAAAATGTCGGCGCGAAGGAATAAAGCTATGCTTGAAAGGAAGTCGGTGCGATACTGACAAGTGTGCGTTCACTCGCCACTCAAATCCGCCTGGAATGCACGGTGCTCGCAAATCGAAGATGACCGATTATGGAATTCATCTGCGCGAAAAACAGAAGGTCAAAAATTTTTATGGCGTGCTCGAAAAGCAATTTCGTAAATACTTTGCTGCCGCAGAACGCATAAAAGGGAATACTGGAAAGGTGTTGATGGGACTTCTCGAACGTCGATTGGACAACATTGTTTATCGACTCGGTTTCGGTTCTTCCCGTTCTCAGGCGCGTCAGTGGGTTTCACACGGACACATTCAAGTAAATGGTCGTCGTGTTGATATTCCGAGTTATTCGGTCCGTCTTGGTGATGTGATTACTGTTCGGAATCGCCCTGCCAGTTTGAAGTCAATTAAACTCGTGATTGATGAAGGTTTGCGTGAAATTCCCGACTTTTTGTTTCGAGATAATGCAGATGTTCCGAAAGGAATTGTCATGCGTCTGCCCTCAGTAGAAGATGTGACAATTCCCGTCGATTCCGCTCTCATCGTCGAGCTTTGCTCGAAATAATTTGTTGTAATTTATTTTCGTTCCAAAATAGATTGCACCGAAGTCTGTTGTACATAATTTGGTTGATTGAATAAACGGAGAATTTCAATATGCGTATAAGATGGCGTGGTTTGGAGCTGCCAAGTAAGGTTGTCTGCAATAATGACAAACTCACCGAGACATTTGGTGAGTTTGCAGTTGAGCCATTCGAACGAGGTTTCGGAAATACTGTGGGAAATAGTTTGCGCCGCGTATTGCTTTCGAGTCTCGAAGGGAGTGCGGTGACGCGAATTCGTATCAAAAATACCCTTCATGAATTTACTGCACTGCCCGGGGTTTTGGAAGACGTTTCGGTGATTGCTTTGAATATAAAATCACTTGTCGTAAAAAATCACGATGAAAAGCCGAAAGTGCTCCGAATCAAAAAAGATGTTGCAGGTCCAATTACAAGCGATGATATTAGTGGTGATTCCAATGTTGAAATTATCAACAAATCACACTTGATTGCCACTTTGACAGACAATGTTCCTTTTGAAATGGAATTGATTGTTGAAAATGGACGTGGATATGTTCCGGCTGCGGAACAATTTGCCCGAATCCGTGATCGTGGCGAGGAGATCGGTTTCATCCCACTCGATGCCGCTTTTAGTCCAGTTTTAAGAGTCCAGTATTCCGTTGAGGAAACGCGAATTGGTCAGAAAACGAATTATGATCGAATGACGATGCGAATTTGGACAGATGGTTCTGTCGGTCCGCAGATGGCACTCGTGGAAGGTGCGAAAATTTTGCGAAAACATCTAAATCCTTTTTTGCAATACGACAGTTTGGATTCCCCCGTTTATTCCAAAGTCGCGTCCAGTTCAGCTTCGGGAGTCGATCCGTCGCTTGACTCGATTTTGTCAAAAAGTATTACTGAGTTGCAGTTGTCAGTTCGTGCCACGAATTGCCTCGAAAATGAAAAACTTTCGACCATTCGTGATCTCGTAACAAAAAATGATGACCAGCTTTTAGAAGTTAGAAATTTTGGCGAAACTACACTAATGGAAGTGAAAGAAAAATTGGCAGGTCTCGGTCTGCGACTCGGAATGCGACTCTCAGGAAATGCGATGAACCCAGAAAATTGAAATCATGCGATTAAAAATTTCAAAGTGAACTTTCATTTGTTGGTGAGAAAAGAACACATTTTAGTAACAAATTGTGTTCCTGATGATGTGGTAATAATGAAATTCAATTGACAAAAAATTGTTAAGCTTCTACAATTCTCAGAAGTATAATAAGAGTTTATTTAACAAAACAAAATTCCCATGCGACATTTGAAAAAAGGTCGAAAACTCGGTCGAAATCCAAAACATCAACGAGCTTTGCTTCGTAGTCTCATTATTGCAATCTTGTCAACAGAACGCAGTATTGATGAAACAGATATTAATCCTCCGAAAGTTGCGGGGCGGATTATCACGACTTTGCCAAAAGCGAAAGAGGTTCGGCCACTTCTCGAAAAATGTATCACCATCGCAAAAAATGCGCAGAAGCATCTTGCTGCCGCATCCAAACTGGAATCTTCCGCCGAACGTGGGACGACCGAATGGAAAAAATGGCGAGAAAGTGATAAGTGGCAAGATTGGAACAAAGCAATGGCCCCCGCGCTGGCTGCTCGCCGACGTGTGCTTCAGATGGTCGGAAACAAAGAAGCTGTTCGTATTCTCTTTGATATTGTTGCTCCGAAATTTGAAAATCGAAATGGAGGATATACCCGCATTCTGAAGTTGGCCAAACCACGACTCGGAGATGCTGGAAAACAGGCCATTTTAGAGTTCGTTGACAGCAATGTCGCTTCGAAACGAACAACTGGCCGTCCAAGTATCGAATAGAAGTTCGCTGTAATCGTAACAAAATGAAGAAATGCCCCCGTTTTCGTTGAAATCGGGATCATTTTGCAGAAACTTGAAAAATTTTCTACTTGTACTTTCGTTCCATATTGCTGCATGACTTTTTGATTCAAAATCTCTTACAAATCAAATCAGATGAACTCTCGAATCATTTTTGGCGTAAATGTGACCAGTTTCGCGGAAAATTCTGGAGAAGTGCAGAAAATCCTAAGCGAGTTCGGATGTAGTATTCGTACTCGAATTGGACTACACAATGTCGCCGAAGGTGTTTGTGATGCCAAAGGACTTATTTTGGTCGAATTTATTGGCGGTGCTGAAAAAGCCGATTCGATGCGAAATAAACTCATTGCTCTTAAAGGAATCGAAGTCAAAACGATGGAATTTTGAGAATGTGATTTTCTCTCAATTATTTCTCCTTTCGGATGAATTTGATCCGTGGATATTCTTGTTGTTTTCATTCGGTCTTTGGTGTTCTTTCTCCTTTTTATCTCTGGATTTTTCGTTTTTGAAATCCAATTTGAGACAGGCTTATTTGCCGACAGCTTTGAAATTGTTGATATTCATGGAAATAAGGTAATTGGAGAGTTTCTTGAAATTCGCAGTGAAGTCGTGAAATGTTCCACTGTGAATGGTCATCATTCAATCGTTTTTACGCCAAAAGAGCTTTCTTTTTTTCGGTCGCTCTCTAAAAACCCATTTGCTTCGGAAAATACCACTGAATCTGTGAAGCCAGCACAGCAGCGTCCGAGAACGCTCCCTATTCCTGCTCTTAATTCACTTTCGATGCCTCCGAACACTTCTGAGTCCTCCTCAAATGGAGCCGCACAATCGGACAGTGCCGAGAATAGTGCCGAAAAATTTAGAAAATCGTTTTTCAAAGACGCGGCAGTCGTTGAATTGCTGGATGACACGCAACTCGTATTGTCTAATTACCGCATCAAAGATCATTTCTTGCTTGGAAACGATGGAGAATGGAATTCGGTCCAAATTCCGATCCACTTGATTCGTTCAATTCGTTTTTCAATTTCTGACCATAATTCAGTTGCGTTGCTGCCCGCCGATTGGCAGAAATTTCATGCAGAAAATGATATGCGTGGTGATCGACTCGTCATCGGAAAGCCAGGATCACTCGATGTGTATTATGGTATTTTGAGCGAAATAACCGACACAACTGTTCAATTCATCGTTGATGGCGAGTTGCTCCCTGTGCCACGTCGCAAAGTTTTTGGACTCCTGCTTCGACCGCCGAACACTAATCGTTCTGAATCCATCAGTGTCGATCCTTTGTATCCAGCCGCCGTTCCCATTTCGGAGAACGATGTCGCCGCTTCAAATCAAAATATCATTTCCACTCATGATTCCATTCCGGCAAATAATACTGCATCAAATGAGTCGGATACTTTCACAGCGGAAGAAATACAGGGACGGCTCTTTCTTTGGGACGGCTCGGAGATTCAGGTTGTTCGCATGGAACTTGACAGCGACAATCGACTGCGCTGGAAACATAAATCAGGATTTGGCGGAATTACTTCTCTCTCTTCAGTGAGGCGATTCGACTTTCAGCCGCAAAACAACCAATTTGTTTCAGAACTAATTCCGACTCGATGCGAACAGGCATTGTTCTGTGAAGGCGAGCCGAAAATCGATTCTGGAAATAGTCCACTGTTGTTATTTGAAAAATTTCGTTCAAAAAGAATGGGAATCGCATCGACAGATGTCTCTAATTCATCTTCGAGTGTCCAGAGTGTTCGGCTTGATGCAATCTCTTATTTACGAGGCATGGTTTTACCGGCAAAAACAACTCTCGAATACAAATTAGAAAAATCATTTAGAAAGCTGCGCGGAGTTGTTGGAATTGATGACAGGGCTCGTCCAAATGGACAGGTTCGACTTTCCATTCACGTCGGCAATCAGCTTCTGACCGAAATCATGGTTCGTGGCATTGACTCAGCAACACGTCTCGATTTACTAATGCCCGAATCATCATCTGGCCAAATTCTTCGTTTCACTGTCGATTTCGGGGACAATTTGCAGCCAGCAAGTGTTAGTTTGGGCGACTTGGTTTTGCTCGAATAGCTTTTTGCGACATTCATCAAGTCGTTTCTCAGCGAGCTGGGGACTTAAGTTGGCGGGTTTTTTATCGATCCGGTGCGTGAACACCGGCATTGAACCAACTTTTTACGCTAAAATTCAATTACCACGAAATTGCATTATTGAATCCCGTCGGGATTCAATAATGGTAGAAACACGAACATCAAAAACGTCAGAACCCCATTCGGGGTTCAATAACGGTGACAATAATTCAACTCCGACGGAGTTGTGTGTTTTTGTGGGCAATTCGTTTCTACCATTATTGAACACCTTCCGGTGTTCAGGAACCTCAGAATAAACCCGCAAAACAAATGCCGGTGCTTATGCACCGGCTCGAATCGCACCGGCTCGATAAACAAAACCAGTGAACGCATACTCCAAAAGTTATTTTTTGAAAAAAACTTGACACAAAGCATCGCATCGTGTATCATGTCGAAATGGGTGATTTTCCAATGACATCTCGAAAAAAAGACTTTCTCAAAAATGACCACATTGTAAAAATACACCACTGATGAAAATTGTTTTGATTAAAAATGGTGTTACTAGAGATGCCCCAGTGTTTTTTTGGAGAGGCTCCTAAGTGGATGAAATACAGAATCAATCACTAGAAC
>JBOFGF010000070.1:0-6037 GCA_051649005.1 Thermoguttaceae bacterium
GCACCAAAGGAATCATGGAAGGTTTCGTCCAATGCGACGATCCCGAATTCTTGACTTGGAGCGACGAGCCGGAAGTCTGGATGAACGGTTATTGGTTCTGGGACTGGGCGAATCAGCGGCACAAAGTCGCTTCAATTGATTCTGAAACGAAAATGATTCGACTCGAACCGCCGTTTCACTCTTATGGATATCGCGTCGGACAGTGGTTTTATGCGTACAATATGTTATCTGAGCTGGATGCGCCCGGCGAGTTTTATATCGACCGAAACAAGGGCATCCTGTATTTCATTCCGCCGGACGGCGAACAAGATGCCCCGCTCCTTTTGACCATGATTCCGACGATCATTCGTCTCGTCGACGCATCGAACATTATGATCGCCGGTTTTGTTTTCGATGGCTGTCGTCAAACCGCGATTGACATCCAAAATGGCCAAGATGATCTCGTTGCCGACTGCGAGATTCGGAATGTCGGCGGGAGCGGCATCACCGCTTCTGGACTGCGACACTGGATATTTGGCAACGATTTATCGAAGCTCGGACGCGGCGGCATCAGTATCACGGCGGGAGATCGAAAGACGTTGACATCCGGCGAATCGGCTGTTGTCAACAATCGCATCCGTGATTATGGGCGAGTGCAGCGCATGTATGCCGCCGGAATCGGTTGTTATGGAGTCGGAAATTTCATCGCCAACAACGAAATCACGGACGCGCCGCATTGTGCGATTTTGTTCGGAGGAAACGAACATCTTTTTGAAGGGAACGAAATTGCGCGGGTCTGTCAGGAATCGAACGATGCCGGAGCGATTTATGCCGGGCGTGACTGGACGATGCGCGGGAATATGGTGCGAAACAATCATTTATATGACATCACCGGGTTTGAAAATCGCGGCTGCATCGGCGTGTATCTCGACGACATGTTCGCCAGTTGCGACATTGTTGGAAATTTGTTTGAAAATGTGACTCGTGCGGCGTTCATCGGCGGCGGTCGAGACAACAGCATCGTGGGAAACATTTTCATCGACTGCAAACCGGCACTTCATATTGATGCCCGCGCGCTCGGCTGGTGTCGAGACCACGCAGATGGATGGCTGAAAGAAGCTGCTGAAAAAGGGACGATTTCTGGGATCAAGTGGAATGAGCCGCCGTTCAGCACGAGATATCCGAAACTCGCGCGGATTCTCGAAGGAGAGCCGAAAGCACCGGAAGGAAACGTCGTCGTTCGAAACATCGCCGTCGGTGGGACGTGGGACGTGAACAAGCACGGCCAGTGGCAGGGTCATTCTGTCGAAGAAAAAGCGAGGCCGTATCTCGTTTTTGAAAACAATCTCGTCGATGAAGACCCGCTGTTTTTCGATGCTGCGAAGAAAGATTATCGACTCAAACCGGAATCGCCTGCTTTGAAGAATGGATTCACCTCACTGCCATTCGACAAAATGGGCCGACGCACTGGCCCACTCGTTCGTGGTCGATGACCTTCGTTTGGCGAGCCGGTGCGTTTCGAGCCAGCATTTGTTCGGCGGGTTTGTTTGGCGAGCCGCCAACGTAAGTTGGCGGGTTATTCGGCACAAATCATCTTCAACTCTCTCGCCAAGAAATCAAACAAAATGCCGTCAATTTCGCCTCCGAATGGCACGGCGATAAGTGCGAACGCGCTGAATTCCAGTCTTTTTGGAACGATTTCTTCGCCGTCTTCGGCGTTCGCCGCCGCTCCGTCGCATCATTTGAAGAACGTGTAAAGCAAGTTTGTTGTAGCCGCATCGCGGCGACCCTCCCGAATCCCGTCGGGATTCAATATCGGTGACCATTATTCAACTCCGAACGGAGTTGTGTTGTGTGTTTTTGGGCAATTCGTTTCTACCATTATTGAACACCGACGGTGTTCATGGACAACAACACCCGCCAACTTACGTTGGCGGCTCGCCAAACAACACCCGCCGACTTACGTTGGCGGCTCGCCAAAACAACACCCGCCAACTTACGTTGGCGGCTCACCAAAACAAAACCCGCCGACTTACGTTGGCGGTTCGCCAAACGTGAACGCTAATTTTGCATCGGAAAAAAAAATCTAAAACCGTAAATGGATACGATTTTAGAGTGCGCAGTACAATTATCCTCGCAGTGAAACACCATTTGTGTGAATAAATTCCAAAAATTGTTTGTGAAATGATTCAATATCATCGCCAGAAAGAGTGTGATCTGCCGCACCGATCCAATATCTAAACGAATAACTGGCAACTCCTTTGTCGATCCCTTTTCCTTTGTAAACGACTAGAAATTCGCGGCGAACGATCAGTGGATGCGTGAATTTGTCGAGAAGATGTTGTAGTTTTTCAAACCCTTCTTCGACATTCCAAAGGAGTGAAAAATCGAGCCACGAAAGTGGAAATCGAGGCGGCTCAATAAATGTAACTGGCGGATACAAATGACCATGCAACAAATCTAAACTGATTTCGAACCACGCCACTTGTCCTCCTTCGGGAGAAACTTTTGACATCATTGATTTATCGAGGACTCCGATAGTTCCGACCAGTTTTTTTGCCTGATTTTCTGCCTGATTGTCCATATTTTCGAGAACACGAATTTCGGCAAATGAGCCTGGAACCAACCAGGGACGTTCAACTCCGCGTTCATCTTTTGTTTGCGTGCCATCGTGATAAGTGACACCGGAAACGCTCCCGATTTTGAACATGTCTTCCACTGCTGCTTTCAGAGCGAGATAACATTGCTCCAACGAACCATTTTGCTGAAATGAAATTCCAGCAAGAACTTGTCGTTCAATGCACTCCTCCTTTTTTCCAGTCGGAAAAAAAGTGCGGCCAAGTTCAAAGAGTCGAAATGAATCACGGAAAGGACGATTTTTGGGAACGAGCGAAAAGAGCATCGGCAATAGTGTCGTTCTGATTCGTGCAGATTCAGGAGCGGTCGGATTTCGCAGAATGAGAGTTTCGCCTGGCTCGAACTGGATCGTTTTGAGCCATAAATCGTTAAACCAAATATAATTGTGAACTTCGAGAAATTTATGCGCAGTTGCCAAAATTTTCCGTGCTTTGTGTCCCATTTTGAGCGTTTTTTCGATGAAAATAGGACTAATGGGTGGATTTGGCAAAATCGGCTGAATATTGTCGAATCCGAAAATGCGTAAAACTTCTTCAACAATATCCTCAGGAATCGAAATATCTTTTTCACTGCGAAAAGGAGGAACTCCGACGTGCAAATTTTGGTCAATGTCGTATTTCGCATCGAAACCGAGTGAGTGGAGAATTCCGAGAACCTGCGACTGTGAAAGAGCGATTCCTGAAAGTTTTTCGAGACGGCCCGCCGGAAGTTCAATGGCGCGGAAAGAATTTTTCAAATCTCCGGCGACAGTAAATCGAGATGATGCTGTCCATTCAACACCCGCTTCATCAAGCAATTTGAGAATGCGTGCGACGGCAATAATGACATTATAAGGAGGCTGTGATTTTTCAAATCGCTGCGAAGCATCTGTCCGTAAATCGAGTCGCCCGGAAGTTTTCCGAATACGAGCGGCTTTGAAATTGGCCGATTCGAGGAGCATTTTCGTCGTCGAATCGGTGATTTCCGTTTCGAGACCTCCCATGATTCCTGCGAGAGCGACCGGTCGAAAAGCAGTTTCGTTTTTTGGAGAGTCCGTTTTTTCAACATCAGCTTTTGATGGTTCATTTTTTGCGGCGACTGCTCCGCCTCCCCAAATTAGCAGATCGTCCTGCAATAATTTCCGTTCTTGTCCATCCAGAGTCACAAAAGTGCCAGCTTTTCCGAGAGGTGCGACTTTGATTCCACCGAGTTTTTCCGCATCGAATGCGTGAGTCGGCTGTCCGATTTCCCAGTTTACATAATTTGTGACATCGACAAGTAGATTATATGTGCGCAGACCGAGTGAATGGAGCCGTCGCTGCATCACCAAAGGAGAAGGAACACGTCCAGCACCGGGAGTTTTCGTTTCAAATTCGATGCAGCCATAACACGGACAATTTTCGAGATCGTCATTTTCAAGTGGATATGCGGGAAGTGCATCGAACTCCGACAAATCTCTTTGTGGAAGAGCTTTGAATGGTCTGTGAAAAATTGCCGCAAATTCTCGAGCAAATCCATAATGTCCCCACAAATCGGGGCGGTGTGTGAGACTTTTGTTGTCGATTTCGATCAGAATATCATTTTCGGGAATCAAATTGGAGAGCGGAGTGCCATTTACCAAATTGCTTGGACATTCCAAAATAATTTCGTGCCAGTTTGACATTCCCAGTTCGGCGGCACTGCACAAAATTCCTTGACTTTTTTTGCCAGAAACGTCACTTTCGTCAATTTTTTTGTCGCCTGCCAAAATGGTTCCAGCCGGCGCAAAAGCTGATTTCAGACCGACTCGAACATTCGGTGCGCCGCAGACTGTCGTAAAAACATTTGAGCCGCAATTGACGTGGCAAAAAGTTCGTTTGTCATCGATTTTTTCGACTTTCGTTATTTCGCCAATAAGAACGCCGCGCACTGATCGGTTTATTTGCTTAAAATCTTCGACTTCTGCTGTCGCCAGTGTGAGTCGGCTGACAATTTCGTCGGTGGAAAGTCCTGACAAATCAACATAATCTGAAATCCAGTCGAGAGAAATATACATACAAATTGGGTGATTAAAAAATAAAAGTGTTTGTTTGGTTTTGCAAAAATCTTCTTCTCACGATTATAACTTTTTTATAGGTTGTTGCAAGTCTGAGTTCGCGGCAAGTTTGTCCCCCAGTCTGATAACAAGTTTGACGATTTTGATAAAATTGACAAAATAATAGCCGGAATGGAACGCAGCGTATTGACGGTTTGTACAAAAGTACAGACCGTCATTATTGCATCGTGTGATATACACTCGCCGCCAATAAAGTCACGTTTTCAAAGTCCTGAATCCCGTCGGGATTCAATAATGGTAGAAACACGAACATAAAAATGTCAGAACCCCATTCGGGGTTCAATAACGGTGACCATAATTCAACTCCGACGGAGTTGTGTGTGTTGGTGGGCAATTCGCTTCTACCATAATTGAACACCTCCGGTGTTCGGGGACATTGAACGCTCCGGGTTTCAGGAACGAATCCCGTCGGTTTCCGGCGCGGCGAAAAACTGAACTCGAAAGGCGTTGTTGTGTATATACACTCGCCGCCTTCATTTCGGCTGCGATTAAAATTTCATTTCAACCCATTTTCACAAAATTTGTTGGCGGTCTGCTCTCCCATTTTTGCATGTATTGCATGAGTACTTCGTGGATTAAACCGTTTTTCCAGATAATGACGATTGTGCGGCAGAATTCAGCCATGACAAAGGAGTAATGAGCTTTATTCCGATAAACTTACAAGAGGGAGGTTTGTCAATTTTCATTGTGAGACAAATTTCCCCAAATTCATGGAGGAATTGAATGGCAAAAAAACAATTTCAAAAAGCGATTTTTGTTAAAAAACAAATAGGATTTGTCCTACTTTGGTCGCTCCTTTTTTGTCTTTTTTCGCCATTGATTTCATTTGCGGCGGAAACAAATAATCAGACAACATCTCATTCGTTTAATCGGAATAAGCGATATATTTTGCCTGAAACGAATGTTGATGAAATTGTTCATCACGTTGTATCGTCGGCGGAATCACTTGAAAATGCGGCGATTGTGCCATCAATTTTAGAACCTCCAATTCCACAGCATCGGAATTCACCGCAGGAAAAATTTGTATCTGATGTCGCTTTATTTTCATCTGACTATTCACCGGACAATTCATCGGCATATTCACTAAGTTTGTCCGAAGTCCGTTTTCTTGCGACTCGTCATCATCCGGGAGTGCAACAAGCAGCGAAAGAAGCTGAGGCAATTCGTGGTTCATGGGTGCAAGCAGGTTTGCAGGCAAATCCGTCAATCGGTTATAGTGGCGAAGAAATGACGCAGGATACATTCGGCAAACAGGGCATCGTTTTTGATCAGACGATAATTCCAAAATACAAGAGAACGGCAAGACAGGCAGAAGTTGCCAGAGAGTATGAGTCGGCCAGACAAATT
>JBOFGF010000071.1:0-5072 GCA_051649005.1 Thermoguttaceae bacterium
CAGAACAAAAACAAAATCTTGCAAAGGAAAAGCCGGAAATTTTTGAGGACATGAAAAGTCGATATATGGAACGATGGCCGACTATTTTGGAAAATGCTCGAAACCGCGTTTCGATTCCGATTGGTTCGCCGAATGAACCGATTGTTCGGCTCTGTGTTCACGACTGGGACAGTGACCGCGCTCCCCCTCCATATCTCGATTTTGTTGCTGACTGGGTGAGTAATGGACGTTGGTGGATCAATGTCGAACAAGCCGGTCATTATCGAGTTCGGCTTCGTCATTTTCCAGAGGAGTCCGCGCTTCCTGTCAAAGTGAATCGCGCCGCTGTTATTGCAGATCAAAAACGCTGGGAAAAAGTCTTTCCGACTAATAATCTAGTTCAGGATGTCGTCATCGATATCGAACTTCCCGTCGGAGAAATGTGGTTTGAAACGGAACTGGATGACACAAACGAGGGAATTTTTTGCGGTGCTTTTTATGTTTACATCGAAAAAGTTATCGAGTAGATTTCAACTATTTTGCAATTTTTGAGCCATATTCTGTTCCGAAAAACAGACAATTTTCGTGAACGCATAATTTTTGGGGGCACATCTAATAATTCATTTTTCAAAAACACATGCTCGGTAATTTACAGGGTTTTTGTGTTCCATTTTTTGGTAATCGGTGAATAAATAGATGTGCCTTTTTGTAAATTGATTTGTTCAAATTATTTTTTTCTTAATTTATGATGACACACCATTTTCTATTTTCATCTGCACTTCTATTCATTATCTCAATTTTTTCCGTTTTCCACTCGGTTTGTGCAAACGAATCAGTAAACGAAGCCTGTTTTCCTGTTCAGGAACTCGGTATAATTCCTCCACTTCTTACTGATACTGTTTCCATTCCGGCAAAAGCAATTACGGCGGGAGAAATTGCGTTGTTCGATGGTCGCTCATTGTTCGGCTGGACAGTTATTGAAGGCGATGCCGCCGTGCAAAATGGTAAAATTGTCGCGCCGGCCGGAAAAACGGCGACTATTAAGTATAATCTCACGCTTCCTAAATCGGCAGAAATATCCCATTTGGGATCGTCGAAAATAAAATGTAACAAGAAAGAAATTGATGGTGTTATTGAACTCTCATTTATTGTTGACGACGAAGGTATTTCTGATGTTCGTTTGAAGCCGCGTGAGTCAGTGTATCTTTTTGATGGCAAAACGCTGGAAGGCTGGAAAGTTCATCCCGCCTCCGAAGTCGTCGTTCAAGATGAAACCTTTCTCCTAACTTCTGGGAGTGGTTCTTTGGAGTATGAAAAACCTTTTGGAGACTTTTTATTTCAATTTGAATATAAAACGCCAAAAGGTGAAAAATCTGTCAATTCAGGCGCATTTTTCCGCTGTATTCCCGGCGAAAAAATGAATGGATATGAGTGTCAAATTTTGACAAAACCATCAACCGGTGAATACAAACAGTTTCTTGGCACAGACACCGGCGGTCTTTTCCGTCGCCAAGTGGGCCGCCGCATTCCACTCGAAGACGACACTTGGATAGCTGTCACGATTTATGCCAGAGGTGGCCAATTTGCAACTTGGGTCAACGGAATTCAAGTTACAGACTGGACAGACAAGCGCGCTGAGGATGCAAATCCACGAAAAGGACTCCGACTCGAACCGGGAACGATTCAATTCCAGGGACACGATCCGGCGACTCGAGTGCAGCTACGAAACATTCGCATTTTGCCATTTTAGGAAAATCATACTTCGCGCTGAAAGAAAATACCCGCCAAAAACGATGATTTGTAGTAACATCACGAGTAATGGGTGCCTCTAATAATCCGCTGACTCTCACCATTAACAAAACGAACAAAATGAGAATGAAACAAATTTTATTGCACATTTTATTCACTGTTTTCTTGGTGAACCATCCTGTTTTTGGGGATGTTTCAAAATCACTTCCAGCACAATCACCGAATATCGTCTTCATTTTTGCGGATGACATGGGTTATGGCGATGTATCTATACTTAATAAGAATAGCAAAATAACGACCCCGAACATTGATTCACTGGCGAAAGAGGGGATGATATTCACCGATGCCCATGCTGCTTGTTCGGTCTGCGGACCTTCGAGATATGCCGTCTTGACTGGTCGTTATCCGATGCGAAATTATAAAAAATCGAGCAACAACAATAACGGTTTTGGTCCACCAATAATCGAAAAGGGGAGACTTACTGTCGCACAGATGTTGAAAGAGAAGGGATACGACACAGCAGCTTTCGGAAAATGGCATCTTGGAATGACTTGGTTTACGAAAGATGGCGAGCCGCTCGAAAAATTTGACGATAATTCCGAATGGGATCGAATTGATTATACGAAACCGATTCAAGATGGACCGAACTCACTTGGATTCGATTCGTTCTTCGGAATCGGTGCATCACTCGATATGGTTCCGTATGTTTTTATCGAAAATGATCATGTAACGGAAATTCCAACCGAAATAAAACAGAATTATCCGCCGCGTCCAGGACCTGCTGGCAAAATTTTCGAGCCGATAGATGTCTTACCAACACTGACGCAGAAATCCATTGAATATATTAACGAACATGGTTCAAAGGGAGGACGAGCAGGTCATCCTTTTTTCCTTTATTTGCCGCTGAATGCCCCGCACACACCACTTGTTCCAACAGAAAAATGGCGTGGAAAAACCTCTGTTGGTGATTACGGCGATTTTTGTTTGCAAGTCGATGATACTGTTGGACAAATAATTGATGCTCTCGATAAAAATGGTTTGCGAGAGAACACGCTTGTAATTTTTACTTCCGATAATGGATTCGCGCCGATTTTGAAGCCGGAAGAATATGAAGCGAAAGGACATTTTCCGAGTTACATTTATCGTGGATACAAAACTGACATTTACGACGGTGGACATCGAATGCCGTTTGTCGCATCATGGAAAGGAACTATCAAATCGGGTTCAAAATCGAGTGATATGATATGTCTTTCCGATTTTATGGCGACCTGTGCGGAAATAACGGGATATTCTCTTCCAGAAGATGCCGCCGAAGATAGTTTCAGTTTTCTATCGATTTTGCAGGGGAAAGAAATATCACCCGAGAATCGGCGAAATCATGTCGTACATCTGAGTCCGAGACATTGTGTCTCGATTCGAGATGGTGGACTGAAACTTGTTGTACCAGCTGAGACGACGCAAAACCCGCCGAAATGGAAATCACTTCCAGCGGAGTCGCGTCCAAAGTGCGAGTTTTACGACACTATTGCCGATCCGTCAGAGAAGCATGATATTGCAAAAGAAAATCCAGAACGAGTCGAGAAGATGCTCGCTATTCTGCAAACGCTAATTTCAAACGGGCGCAGTCGCCCTGGTACTCCGCAAAAAAGTGACACCGAATTGAAGCTGCTGCCAGGAGTGTATTGACGGTTCAATATGCGTTTTTATCGTCAATTCGGCTTTTTATGGTCAATCTGGCACAGTTGTGCCTTCATTCCGGCGGTCATTTGGCGAAATTGTATGCGTTCACGGGTTTTGTTTATCGAGCCGGTGCGCTTCGAGCCGGTGCGTGAGCACGGGCATTAAATCAACGTTTTATGCCAAAATTCGATTGCCAGGAAATTACATGTCCGAATCCCGTCGGGATTCAATTATGGTAGAAACACGAACATCAAAAACGTCAGAACCCCATTCGGGGTTCAATAACGGGGACCATAATTCAACTCCTGACGGAGTTGTGTATTTTTGTGGGCAATTCGTTTCTACCATAATTGAACACCTCCGGTGTTCGGGAATAACAAACCCGCCAACTTATGTTGGCGGCTCGATAAACGCGAATTTGTATTGTAAAAATTCTAAAACCCGTGAACGCATACGCGAAATTTATGTCAGTATACGGAAAACATTTTTGGCGGCGAATTCATGGCTCCGTGCTGCGTACAAACAAACGCCGCCAGTTCGTTCGCTCGTTGATGAATTTCAGGAATTGACCATCCAGCCAGAATTCCAAAAATTGTCTGAGCAGTGAACGCATCACCAGCACCAACAGTATCAACGACATCGACACGTTTTCCTAGAAGAGTCGATTCTTCTTGTGGTGTAATAAGCGTGCTCCCCTGTTCTCCATTTGTCAGCACAAGAAGTTGATAGTTATATTTTTGCATAAACCAACGAGCTTGTTGCTTTGTATCAGTTTCTGGACAGTGGAACATTTCAACAAGAATCAGAAGTTCTTCCGCATTCAGTTTCAAAATGTTTGCCATTTCCAGTATTGGAGCCAGTTGTAATTTAGAAAAGAACGGAGACCGCAAATTGATGTCACAAACGCGAAGTGCTTCTGGCTTTGCTGCTTTCACCAATGTACGAATTGTTTCGCCGGATATGTTCGATCTCGAAGCGAGTGAACCAAAACAAATCGCGTCAACTTCCGATGCGTATTGAAGTGTTTTGGCATCAATTTGCAGATGATCCCAGGCAACATTTTCGACAATTGTATACTGTGGAATACCATTTTGTAACACAATTTCCACAGTTCCTGTCGGAAAGTCTGCATCTTTTTGAACGAGTGAAATATCGAGATTGTGTTTTTGGAAAAAAGCGAGCATTTCGTTTCCGAGTACATCGTTTCCGATTCTGGAAACAATTCGTGTCGAAGCTCCGAGTTGCTGGCAGTGAAAAGCAAAGTTGCCCGGTGCGCCGCCGACCTGTCTATTTTGCGGAAATAAATCCCAAAGAACTTCGCCGACTGCAAGAATATGTGGAGAGATTGAAGACATGTGGTGTGAGAATGAAATGGAATGATTACACTGGTCATCGCTATTGAAAAAACATGTATGACCGAAAAATATGTTTTATCCCTTTTTATAGTCGAGCATATTTTGCCGCTTTTTTCGTGTCCATAATAAAACGTCCTCGATTGCTGACCTCGATTGCTGACGAAAGGATACAAAATTTTGTTGCAGTAAGTCAAGAGCAATGCGTGACAATGTGGAAAAGCCAATAAACTGCGACTTTTTTACAGTTTTCCTCTCTCAATTGTTAAAATTTGCTCTTGTACAATTTCTGCAAATTAGCTAAAATATCGT
>JBOFGF010000072.1:0-5074 GCA_051649005.1 Thermoguttaceae bacterium
TGACTGTATTTCGTGATTTTGTCGATTGGCGAGCCGCCAACGTAAGTTGGCGGGTTGACCCTGCTCAAATCTACTTCATTACCCGCCGACTTACGTCGGCGGCTCGCCTGTTTACCGTCAATACGGCACTGTCGCACCTCCTTTCCGGCTGCTATTGGGAAGTATATGAACCGACGATGAAATTAAAATCGTTGAGGGAAAGTGAAATAACCTAAAACATAGAAGTGGAGCAATGATATGCGAATAGAAACCTTAAAAATAAAAAACTTCAAAGTGTTCCAAGACGTTGAAGTAATGAACATCCCTAAAATGGCAGTGTTTCTTGGAAAAAATGGAGCGGGTAAAACGACATTTTTCGACGTTTTTGGCTTTCTCAACGACTGCCTTTCAAAAAATGTCAAGTCAGCTCTCGCAGCGCGCGGCGGTTTTGCTGAAGTTATCTCACGGGAACAAAGCGGCAACATCGAGTTTTATATCCAGTTTCGCCAAACCGATAAAGACCCAAGAATCACTTACGAACTGTCGATTGGTCTCGACGACAACAAACAGCCGATTGTTGTTAAAGAAAAAATGCGATTCCGCCGTGGGCGAACAGGACAACCATTCAAGGTCTTGGATTTTTCCAATGGGAGCGGTACTGCGGCAGTTGGACAATTCAAGACACTGGATGATATGAAAAATGCTCGGCGACAAGAACAGAAACTTGATTCACCTGACACTTTAGCTATTAAAGGACTGGGACAGTTCAAGGATTTTGATACCATTTCCGCTTTCCGAAGACTTATCGAAGATTGGTATGTTTCCGACTTTCACATTGAAGAAGCCCGACCACGAAGCGATGCGGGAAGTTACAGCGAGAGTTTGACAAAAACGGGCAACAACCTCGCCAATGTCGCCAAGTACATCTACGATAACTATCGAGAAAAATTTAACGAAATACTCCAAAAAATGAAAGACCGTGTGCCAGGAGTCACGGCCATTGAAGCGGATGAAACCCAGGACGGGTACATCGTCCTACGTTTTGGTGATGGTAAATTCAAAAACCCCTTTTCGTCCCGTTTTGTTTCCGATGGGACGATCAAAATGTTCGCATATCTTGTCATGCTGAACGAACCAGAGCGGCACTCGCTGCTCTGTGTGGAGGAGCCAGAAAACCAACTTTATCCCAAGTTGCTCTCCATTCTTGCGGAGGAGTTTCGGGAATACGCCCATTCAGGTGGGCAAGTCTTTATCTCCACGCACTCTCCCGATTTTCTCAATGCCGTTGAACTTTCGGAGCTGTTTTGCATGGTTAAGGAGAAAGGATACACGAAAATTTATCGCGCGATGAACACGCCACAGATTAAGGCTCTTTGTGATGAAGGGGAACTTCTCGGTTATCTCTGGAATAATGATTTACTTTTAGAGGAGATTGTCAGAAATACAAAGGAGACCAAAAAATGAGATTGATTTTTATGGTCGAAGAGCGTTCCATGAAAGAGCTACTTGAAATGATTCTCCCACAAATTGTACCCGGAGTTGAAACATTGGTGATTTCTCACAATGGCAAAAGCGATTTGAGGCAGTCAATTCCTCGTAAGCTGCGAGCATGGCAATGCTCTGACGACAAATTTATTATCGTACATGATCAGGACAGCCATGATTGTAAAGTGTTGAAAAAGGAATTGCAGACACTTTGCGACGAGCATCGAAAAAACTGTGTGGTACGGATTGTTTGCCATGAACTGGAGGCTTGGTATTTTGGCGATCTGGAAGCGGTCGCAGCGGCTTATGGCAAACCGAATCTGTTTGTAAAATATGGGAACAATAAAAAGTACCGAATACCAGATGCCATTGGCAATGCGAAGGAAGAACTACGGAAATTGATTCCTGAACTCCAGCAAATTTCAGGTGCCACGCGAATCGGCTCGCAGATGGATATTGGTAGAAACACTTCTCACAGTTTCAAGACATTTGTGAGCGGTGTAAAAAAGATTGTGGAAGGTGGAAAATGAACCTTAAACTTCGTCGCCTGATTGCAGACAGGAAAAAGAACATTGCCGAAATGGCGAGTTGTGTACGAATTGTATAATTTAACTGTTTACCGTCTTTCCGGCTGCTATGAAAAACTGTTGTTTGGCAACTTTGCAATCCGCATGACACAGTGGGGATTGAAATATATTGCTTTTTCTGATACTATTTGATTGCTTTTCTGTGCCAAAAAATTTGAGCACATCTATTCACAACGAATTAAATTTTTATTTTAACATAATCGTAAAACACCTTTTTTCACAATTCCACATGAATAGGATGGAATGATGAAAATAAACACACCCACTAATTACTAACAGCTCAGCACGAACTACTTCCACTTTATTCCAAATATGGCTCCACATTTTATTTTTGAAATGAATTGCGTTTCAAAGCGATTCGGTGAAAAAACGGTTCTTTCAGACATCAATTTGATGTTCTATTATGGCGCAAAAATCGGCATTGTCGGCGAAAACGGCTCTGGAAAATCGACTCTACTGAAAATTATGGCAGGACTCGACTCCGACATCGACGGAAATGCCACTCTCGCCAAAGGAAAACGCGTCAAATATGTGGCACAGGAGCCAGAACTTATGCTCGATGCGACAGTCCGCGAAAATTTATTGACCGCAGTTGCTCCCATTCTCGAAAAAATAGAAGAATATAATGAAGTTTCAGCCATGCTCGGAGAACCTGATCAGGTCAATAACTTCGACAATTTGCTCGAAAAAATGGGACGATTGCAAGAAGAAATCGAAGCACAAAATGGCTGGGAACTAGACCGCACGATTGATATTGCATCCGACGCTCTCGTCTTGCCGCCAAATGAAGCAATTGTGCGACAACTCTCTGGAGGTGAACGCCGCCGAGTCGCAATTTGCATGGCTCTTTTAGAAAAACCTGATTTGCTCCTCCTCGATGAACCGACAAACCATCTCGATGCGGAAACTGTTCATTGGCTCGAAGGAACTTTGCGAGATTATCCAGGAACCGTCATTATCGTTACTCACGACCGCTATTTTTTAGACAATATCACCAAATGGATTCTTGAACTTGAAAACACTCGCGGTATTCCTTTCGAAGGAAATTATTCTTCTTGGCTCGCTCAAAAAGCAGAATTTTTGCGTGTGAGCGAAAAAAAGGAGTCGCAGCGACAAAAAACATTGCAGCGGGAACTTGATTGGATTCAAATGGCACACAAAGGCCGCCTCCAAAAAAATCAGGCGCGTGTTGATGCGTATGAGAAAATAGCATCGGAACAAGTCCTCGATGACAAAAGTGACACAATCATTCAAATTGCGCCGGGGCCACGACTCGGAGAAAAAGTGTTAATGTTTCAAAATGTCACAAAAAGTTACAACATTGCTGGAATACCGACAACTCTTATTGATAATTGCAGCTTTAATGTGCCGCGCGGCGGAATTGTCGGTGTGATTGGTCCGAATGGAACAGGTAAAACCACAATGTTTCGCATGATTGTCGGAGAAGAAAAGGCCGACACAGGAACTATCGAGCTGGGATCGACTGTCCAACTGGCGTATGTCGATCAGCACCGAGATGCCCTCGACGACACCAAAACGGTCTTTGAAGAAATCACTGAAGGTCGTGATATGATTGAACTCGGTTCGATTAAAATGAACAGCCGCGCATATCTTTCTCGTTTCAATTTTCGTGGTTCACAGCAACAAAAACTTTTATCACAGTGCAGTGGCGGTGAAAGAAATCGTGTTCATCTCGCCAAATTATTGAAACGCGGGGGAAACCTTCTATTACTCGATGAACCGACAAACGATCTCGATGTGGCAACTATGCGTGTTCTCGAACAGGCTCTGATTGATTTTTCTGGATGTGCGATGGTCATCTCTCACGACCGATTTTTCCTAGATCGTATTTGTACACACTTGCTCATTTTTGAAGGATGCGGAAAAATAACTTGGTTCGATGGAAATTTTACTGCGTATGAAGAACTACTCCGTGCGACGGACCCAAATCGACTCGGACATCGTCGAAGTAAATATCGTAAAATCAATTAGCTGACAATACACAGCGAATCGTCATCAATTAGATGTTTAATTAGGTGTTTAATGTTTAACCCGCTTTTATAGAAAGCGGGTGTTTCGCAAAACAGAGTAAATTTCTAAAAAAATGACACTGAAAAAAGTATGGTTTTATACCGAAGCACAGTATATGAAAAGGCATTTTTCCTATTTCCTATTTCCTATTTTCTTTTTTCTATTTTTTTGATTTCAATAGCACGTTATTTTTCGAGTCTCCTTTCATTTTTTGATTTTTTGTTTTTTCATGTTCACTTTTTCTTTGCTCGAACTAGCCATCATTCTGCTCGGCTGGATTGTGATGATTTTTGGACTCACTTTTTTTGCACTGCGGCGGCGCGACGAAATTCTGCAAGATTTTCTCGTTCCAAACGACACAAATATCGATCAAGAATTTTTTCGAGCACATAATGTGCCAGAAGCCGCCCCAGAAGTGAAAGAAGAATCTGTCCACGAAACGGCAACTCACACGCCGGAAGACACCGGATGGGGTGCTCCTTTGGACATTGAAAACCAAGAAGAATAATACAGCGAATCGTCATCAATTAGATGTTTAACCCGCTTTCGTATACGCAACAACGTCTTTCGAGTTCAGTTTTTCATCAACCTCGTTAGAGGTTGAATTATGGTAGATGACATGCCCCCCACACCTCTTTTCATCGCTTTTTCGCTTTTCTCACGAAAAGCGAAAAAGCGATGAAAAGGGAGGAACGACGTTTTCTACCATAATTGAACGCCGACGGCGTTCGGGAACATTGAAACCCGACGGGTTTCAGGACTTTGAAAACGTGACTTTATTCGCGGTGTACTGCAAACTTGTCAAACTTGTTATTGGACGAAGAATCATCGTCGGTGCATCATGGAGAGACGCAGACCACGCATTGCTTCTGCTTTTTTCTTAATATCACGTTTATCAAACTCTTGTTTTCCTTTGCATAGTCCGAGGAGGACTTTGGCTTTTCCTTCTTTGAAATAGAGACGAAGTGGCACAAGAGTCAAACCTTTCTCAT
>JBOFGF010000073.1:0-10885 GCA_051649005.1 Thermoguttaceae bacterium
ATCAAAAGAATGAAATTCTTCGACAATTTGGGATACATTGCCTCCGGTCGCACTGACGGCGTTCAAAAGTGCTTCGGCATAAACTTCCGCGATTTTGTCTGCATGTATGTCGGCATGAAAAGCGACGGCAAATTGCAGCGTTTCGTTTGTGGCGACTTCGTTCATGGTAATTTTATTACAAATGGATGTTTAACACGGTTTTACTGAATCCGGCCGTTTTTCAACTTGCACAATTGTTACAGACAATCACACCATTTATCACATCGTTTTTTGACCGACTTGACTGAGAGCAACGTCAATCAGATTTTTGTGTTTGTCGGGGGTGATTTCGGCGCGAATCATTTTTCCGGCCAATGTCGTCGCCATTATCGCACTCTTTTCGGCAATTGATTGGAGGGCGTTTGTTGTCGCGGCATCAATTTCTTTCATCGCACGTTCCTGCTCTATTTTGGCGGTTTCCTTCGCTTTTTCGATAATTCCATCGGAAATTCGTTGGGCATCTTTTCGAGCTGTGTCGAGAATCAGCCGCACTTCGTCTTTGGATGCGTCCAGTTTTTCATTATACTGCATGAGAAGCTGTTTCGCTTCTTCATTGGCACGATTTGCTGAAGCGATCTGGTCGGAAATTCCTTGTTCGCGGTCATCGAGTGCCTTTGCAATCGGGCCAAACGCATACTTGCCGAGAAGAAGCACGACGGCAACGAAAATAACGAGCGTCCAGATTGCCGTTTCCGCTTTGAAATCAATCGGATTCAAATTGGCATCACCTCCACTCGATGCAAAAGCATGAGTGGTGAGAACAAATGTTCCGAAAAGTACCCAAAAAGTGCAGAGTAATCTCATTGGAAGTGGTGTGTTGATTGTTTTTGACGGGGAGCCACCAAAATATACTGCGCATTGTCATCAATTAGATGTTTAATCCACACTTTTGTAAACACGACATAGAAAGCGGTTGTTTCGCAAAACAAAGCAAATTTCTAAAAATATGACTATGACACGAACAAAAGTATTGTTTTGTGGCGGCGCACAGTATAAGCACAGTATAAATTGGCGGGCGCAGTTGTTTTTGGTCGTTCCACCGGCGGTCGGACTCACATCCGACCGTTCGTTTTTAGCTGCTGTTTCTTACAGAAGCAAGCAAAGGAGACAGACGATCACTGCGAGGAGTGTTGCTCCTTCAACGAGAGCGGCGGCGATAATCATCGCTGTTTGGATTCCACCGGCCAATTCTGGTTGACGGGCCATGCTTTCGAGAGCGGCGGCTCCAATTCGGCTGATGCCATAACCACCACCGATGATGGTCAAACCGGCACCAATTCCTGCGCCAATATAAGCGAGTGCGCGGCTGGAAGATGCGGCAGCACTGGCATCATCAGCGGCAAATGCCACTGCTGGGGCCAAAATTGTGAAAAGAACGAAACAAACGACGGCAATACGAGCAAATTTGTTCACGAAAATTCTCCTTGTGAAGAGTGGTTAGTGGCGAGCAGCGAGTGGCGAGCAGGAAAAACACGAGTTGCAAACCGTTTGCCACTCGTCCCACACCACTCATCACTTCAATGTTGGTGGATGGACATTCCGATGTAAATTGACGAAAGCAACGTAAAAATAAACGCCTGTAAAAAGGCGACAAATAGTTCAAGGAAATTGATGCAGACACTCATGGCGATACTTCCGGCGGTGACTGGTGCCCAAAGTACGAAAACAGGAGCTGTCATTGAAATAAAAGCGAGGAAAACGGCCAATGTCAAGTGTCCGGCGAACATATTTGCCATAAGTCGAATCGACAGGACGACATGTTTAATCAGAAGGGAGAGGACTTCGATTCCGAAAAGCATCGGAACCAAAATGTATCCGAGCGGTTTTGGGAGGTCCATGTGTGGGACGAGTCCTTTCCAAAATCCGACTCCGCCGTGCAATTTCATTCCCGTATAAAGGACAACTGCAAAAGTGCATGATGCCAGTGCAACAGTCACAGAGATAGAACCTGTTGGCGAACCAGCCCAGGGAACGATTCCTGCGAGATTACAAAATAATATGAAGAAAAAGAGGCTCCACAAAAATGGCAAATAGGGAGTGGCATGTTTTTTTCCGATGGACGGGACAATCACATAGTCTCTCATAGCAACAAGGAGGAGTTCTATCAGTTGCCAAAACCGCCCAGTAAGAAGTTTTCCAGTGTTCATTTTCCGTGCCATTGGAACGAAAAGTGCCACCATGACCAACGCGACTGCCATTTCGATCATGACAAATTTTGTGATTCCCAAATTGACAAAAATATCAGGAATGTTGATACTTTTGAAAGGGACATGAAAAAACGAGGTGTCCTTGACATGGTTTGCAAGTTCAACAACCAATTCTCCTGCATCAATTTCAATGGACATGGTTTTGGGGACGTTTTAGTTTTAGGTTTTGAGAACATTTGGCCAGCTTTCATTGAAAGCAGATTCTGGCAGATTCCGCGTGAAAGCATCGTCTGGCCGCTCTCGAGACGGGATCGGTATTTTCTCCGGTCTACTTTTTGGGGGACAGCCGCGACAAAACTACATATGTCGTGGGATTGTACCACACAAAACACCATCTGGCAAGATGGGCAATATCACCCAAACACCAAATTTTTTAGAAATATAAGAGAATAATGGATTCGAAAATCGGATGATTTTTTCGGATGATTATTTTCTGGTTGTTTTGATCGAGCGAACTTGTTCCCAGACGGCGATGAATGTTTCTAGCAAGTACAATGGAATCATGGCGATTGCACATGGAACGGCCCAGGTTCGTCCAAAAATTAGGATTACAACGATTAAACCGGTAACAGCGACGGCGAAACGAACAGCCATCGGAATCAGTGCGGGCAATACTGCATTAGTCGGCGTTAATTTTGCGCGCAAAAACCAAACAAGAAGTATTGAAAGGAAATAACCGAGCAATGAAATTCCCAGTGCGACGGAACATCCTTCTAAAATGGCGTAATTTTCAAATGTCATGGCGATTTATGCAGCGACTACAGCGGAGCACCACTTTTTGTCGATGGTTCTTTTCAATGTTGTTTTGATAAACGAATCAGTTGCATCAAACCAGCGTAAAAACCGACTAAAAGTCCAATCAGCATGAACAAAATCAGCGTCCCAAATTTTTGATCAAGCCAGATACCAAAAAGAGCTGGAAGCACCATTTCAAGACCGATTCCAGTGATGCGAGTTGCCCAAATATATCCAATTGCAATTGGCGAAAGTTCCCGATCATCTATTTTTTCAGGGGCGTGGTTCTTTCTGTCGATGTGTTGCTCCGATTTATCTGAGTGAGTCATTATTTCATCTTACTGTTTTCTGTTTTTTACTGCACATTGCAAAGTTCTTGTTCGATGCGATGCAGTCGGGAAGCAATTTGGTTGTCGATCAGACCGAGAGATGTTTCGAGCAAACATCCACCGGGCATAATTTTTGCGTCGGAAATGATTTCAGTATCAGATGCCCCCGACATTTCTTGTACAATAATATTAATTTGAGGAGTCAGAGTGGCATAATCATTCGGATTCAGACGAATTTTCAGTGTCGTGCTTCCTGCTCCGAGTTCTAATGCTTCTCGCAAAAGTTTGAGAGGCACATCAATCATGTCAGGTAATTCGCGCGAAATGGCTCGATTTGCAATTTGCGTCGCAACTTGAATTGCACTTTGCTCCCAATGTAACAAAAATGATTGCTTTGCCGTTTCAAGTCGTTCGATCATCGAATGAAGAGCGGGCAAAAGCGTTTCGAGTTTTGCACCGAGTTGCACTTCGGCTTCATTTCGAACTTTGTCGGCATAATCGACGGTCGCTTGAATTTCACCGTCCGCATATCCTTTTTTGTGACCTTCGTCATATCCCGCTTTGTATCCTTCGTCGTATCCATTTTTCTTTGACGATTCATGTTCGAGAGCAATTTCCTCTCGTAATTTTATCGTTTCATTTTCCAATTCTTCTTTTCGTTTCAAAAAACGCTCTTCTTCATCTTTCAGCTTTCGGTTTAATTCACTCAGTCGCACTCGTATTGTTTCGGCTTCTTTTTGTGCATTTTCTCGCGCATCGGCGATTTCAGAGAATGTCGTACTTCGCAGTCGAGCGACTTCATTGCGCGCATGTGCGACAATTTGCACTGCGTCAGTTTTGACACGGGACAAATAGTCGGTCGCTTTTTCTTCTAAATCGACAAAATTAAATGGGGCAATGTCCATGTGATTTGGATGCTGAATTTATTGCAACAACAATCCACCAATATCAATTGGCAGGGATCAAAAAATCATAAATGTGGTGATATGGCAAAATGTGGTTATATTTTGTTTGTTGTATTTGATAATTTACGGTTTCATGTTTCTAACTCGTATACAATGCAGATTTTTTTTGAAGGGCCGATTCAATATCGTACAAAATATCTTCGTCGGTCATGTCAAAATCGGAAAGTCTCGATTCGATTTCTTGTTGCAAAAAATGTGGCAAACACGCATGGATTGACTTGGCGAGTTTTCCAGGAAGATGCGCCAAAACGACAGCAATTGTTTGCGGATGCTCATCTGAAAGGATTATGGCGACATCTCCGGCTTTCCAGTGGCGGAGAAAATCAAAATACGTTTGTGGTATTCGTGATTTTGTAACATGATGAGGCGGACCATAAGTCGCAGCCGAATGGTTGTCGCCAGTTACATTATTTACATTATTTGCCACATATTGTGCCACTCGATTTGTACAATGTAATCGATTTATGTGCTGGTTTCCGAACTGGAATTGTTCGGCAATTTTTGGAGTTTGGCGTTTACTGAAACCTGATGCGTGCAAAAATTCTGTGGTGACTTTTTGCGTCAATTCGTGCGAAATAGTGTTCATCGACATCATTTCTCGCCTGACATCTCTGGCAACTTCGTCGTCCAATCGATTCAAAAGTAAATCGACCAACTTCCAATCTAAACCACTTAAAAAAATGGCTGTTTTTTTTATTCCGTCCATTTGTTACAAAATCGAAGTGAAAAAAATAATAATAAAAAATGAATAATTATAGAAATATACTGCGCATCGTCATCAACTCGATGATTTATCCACTTTCTACAAATGGTGCGCACATCGTCTGATATTGACATTCCTGAAATGGCACAATTGAAATAGCACAATAATTTTTCTGGTGAAAACTGGTTTCATGGATTTTCCGTAACAATGTTCCCGATCCATTGTTTTACGACGGCGGCGGCGGCATCAATGTTTTCGTCGATCAATTCACCCGCTTCATCTGTCAGTGTTCGATTATTTTTATTGAAACTTTCCAACATTCGTTGTGGTGTTTGTTCTGCGCCATTTTCCAATTTCTCTTGACTTCCAGATTCTGCGTCATTTTCTTTTTTTACATCGGAAAATTTATCCTTCAATTGTTGAATCCGTGCTTGTTTTTCGGCTTCTAAGTCTTCCAGTGTCTTATTCAATACGAAAGAACGTTGTTTTTCCGCAACAAAAGTTGCGACTCTGGCCACTTCAAGACGTTTAATTGTTTCTAAAACATTTAAGACCACTTCTTCCCTGGGAGAATAGACTTTTTTTTGTTTGTGTCGCAGTCGATCTAATTCGGAGAGCCGATCTTCCGCAGATTCCGTGCATCGGACAATATCGAGCGGAGTTAATCGTTTAGGATAAATATCCTGATTGACCGGATCATGTAGGAGCGTCTGGCCTTCAACACGAAATAATTCTTTGATGCGTAATTCTTTTTCGGTGAGAGCATCAGCTCTTTTTTTTTCATACTCAATTGCCTTTGAAATCGGCATTTTCCCATCTTTGCCTCGCACCACTTTCGATTGCTGCTTTCCGGGAATGGCTTTCCGGCGTGTAACAACAATGTTCTTATCAATACGTTCTATCGACTCAAACAATTTGAGTAATTCGTCTGGAGTCAGCCCCGAAAGCATCGCCGCATAATCAGCCAAGTCATTTGGCAGGACGGATTGTTTTGAGGGATCAGTTGGCTTTTTTGGCATTTGGGTGAGAGTTACTATTTGTGAGTGGGACGTTTTAATGCACCATTTTACGTTGCTGCTATTTTACATTGCTGCCATTTTACATCGCTGCCATTTTACATCGCTGCCATTTTACATTGCTGTCATTTTAAGCAGAGGTGCCCGAAAGTGCGCTGTGATTCGGTTATTTTTTGCATGATATTACTAATACGAGCAGTTATTCCACGACCCTGAATGGGAGCGAGATACAAAACATCAAAACGTATTCAATTTTGGGTACTTTTTTTCGTTCGGCCAAAAGCATAACCAATCGTCACTAACCAATCGTCACTAACCACTCGTCAATCACCATTCACCATTCATTACTCGTCAATCGTCACAGCCACTCACTACTCGCCACTCGCCACTTTTTTCGGAGTCACCCATTGTTTCAAAAATCCCAACTGATCCGGTTTGGCCGGTTTATCTTTGACTTCTTCGAGGCGAATGCGTGCTTTTGTGGCAAATTCCGTTTGTGGATATCTGTCCAAAAGTTTTTCATAATAAATCCGAGCTGCTCCATAATACTTCTTTTTGTCGTAATACTGACCGAGAGTCCATTCTCGCTCTGCTTGTCGCATAATAACCTCCTCTTTTAGAGCAAGAACTTCTTGTTTTTCAGTCGGATCGAGTTCAGAGCCGAGTTGCCGAAGTGTCACATCTGCTAGTTTTTCGGCCTCACTGAGAACTTTGTCGCTGTGTTCGGCTCCCATATACGCATTTGTTTTCGCAAACAATTCAAGTTCATGTGCCTTTGTTATGTGTTTGCTCAGTGGATAATGTTCTCGCAAATAATTGAAATAATATGCCGCTTGTTCAAAATGCGGGTCTCCCTGATATCTTCCCTTTGCCAAATAGGCCGAAGCAAGTGCCATGACCGCATCATCTGAAATGGGGCCATTCGGATCATTTATAAAAATTGCTTCATACGCTTTTTTCGAGAATCCAAATGTGTCAAAAGTTGGACGCGATTTATCAGTGGCATTTACGAAACTGGCACCTCGCCTGTCTTCGGCCTCCCAATATCGTCCAATTAAAAAGAGCCGTCGAACCGCATTGTCTGTATATTTAGAGTGCTGATATTGAATGACAAGTTGATGATATGCCGTCATTGCTCCATTGTAGTCGCCGCCAAAATAAAAACATTCTCCGGCCAAGTGGAGGGCATCTTCTTCGAGAACCGAACTCGGCCACCGTTTTGCTGCGTCCTTAAAATGTTTGGCCGCCTCCAAAATTTTTGGATTGCTTTTCAAGTCGGGATTTGCCAGAAGAATTTCACGTCCCGCCTTCATTGCTTCATTCGCTTTTCGCTCGTCGGGGCCAAGTCCGACCCAGTCTCGTACTTTGGTGAAAAAATTTGCAGGGTCCAAAACTGACCAGTCGAAACCCTTTTCTTGCTCTTTTTCCCAGTCATAAATCGGGGAATTGTCGTAATATGGCGTTTCTCTGTGTGTATATCCGACTTGTCGAATAATATCCTGTTCAAGTGCGTTTTTTTGTGTTCTTGTTTCAAATGGACCATTCCATTTACTCAGAGACTTCAAGTATTCCGCGCCGGATTCGCTTCGCGTGGACATCGCCAATTCCGTCAATCGAGCGCGTTCTTTCGCATCTTCCTCTCTTTTGGCAGCTTCATCAATGGAGATGGCACGACTCGTTTCCGTATCAAAAGAGTCCCACGGAGACGAGCCAGCACCGGCTGGAACAGCAGGAAACACATGATGCGGCGAAAACGGCTCCAAAGACGATTGGTTTGCTGGATTATCGAATACCGACATTGCCGGAGCAGGCGGCGGGGGATTTCCGGTCGAAATTTTTCTTGCTGAGACATCTTCGGCCAACATTGAATCAGATGGAACAATGTTATTCTGAATCAATTGATGTGCTCCTGATGCCATAGTTTCTTGTGTCTTTTGCGACTGATTTGGCATTGACTCATGTGAAAACACATCTGAGTTTTGCGACATTCCGGCAACATGTGCAAATGGATCGGCGACGGGATTTGAAGATGCGGAAACCGGTGGAATCGAATTCGCTGCAATTGGATTCACGGCAATTGGAGTGGCGGCAATTGGAGTGGCGGCAATTGGAGTGGCAGAAATTGGGTTTGGAGTGACTGGATTTGGTGAAAATGGAACCGCATCAGGACTTGAAAATTCATCAAGTGCTGTGTATCCAGAATCGAAGAAATTTTGCCCTCGATATTGTGGTGTTTGTTCATCGAGGTGTGGACGCGGTGTGACTGCCATCGCATGGTTTTTGGGGCCTGTTTGACATCCTGCAAATCCCATTCCGGTTATCAGCACCAAGAAAAGTCGAAATAAAGGCAACAAATACATCCGTGTAATCATCATAATAAATCACAAAATAGGCGTTTATGTCGGTTTCATGTGAACCGGCAGTCATTCTCGATCATTTTGGTGAATGAATTTCATCCATTCGTGCAATCGCGGTTTCCACCCGATCACATGGGACATGTAATTACTAACGATTCGACGTATTTCGGTGAATGTTTTGTCAGCAATTTGTACACGAGTCCAAATTTCAGTGCCATCATCAGCTGCGGTCAATGCGGCCAAACCACGCAGTGAATCGGCGGAAACCGTCATCAATTCTCGTGATGTTCCCGTTTGTCGCAGTTCGTCCGCACAGTGCGGGCACATCACACCACCATTTAAGTATCCAAATGGAACCAGTTTTCGTGGAAAAGTCGTTTCATCGTCGGGATGAATCGTAATTCCACATTCGACGCATCGACGCAAAGAAGGCTGCTCTCCAATTGCGGCGAGAAAAAGCCCCTCAAATCGGAGAATTGTTCGCATCACAAATGTTCCCTGTTCGAGTCTATTAAGCGTTTTTGTCAGGAGTGCGAAAATTTTCGGATTCGAATCGCCATTTTCTGTCAAAACATTGACTATTTCAGCAACGTAAAACGCTCCGAACAAACCAGCGACGTTCGACTTACTGGCATGGAAACGCTTTTGCAATTTCGATTCTGTGAGTAAGTCGAGGACATCTCCTTTTTTGCGGAGGAAGATTACACTAATTTGTGCCAGTGTGTCAAGAGCAGACTCGAAAGGTCCTTTCAAACGCCGCCCACCTTTCGCCAAAACTTCTATTTTGCCCATTTTGTGCGTATACAGAGTCAAAATGAGACTCGATTCACTAAATTCAGTGCGACGAAGAACAATAGCATCAGTTTTTTCCATTCAAAGCGGGAAAGGATGAAAAAATATTAAGAGTGCGTGTGGAAAATTTGGTAAATATACTGCGAATCGTCATCAATTAGATGTTTAACCCGCTTTCGTAGAAAGCGGTAGTTTCGCAAAACAAAGCAAATTTCTAAAAAAATGACAATAACAAAAGTATCGTTTTATGACGGTGCGGAGTATATCGTACAAAGCACCAAACAACACAGAAGCGATTCGGATGTGTTTCAGCGAGCCAAGTATTTTTCACGTTTCGCCACTTTTTTCATCTCGTCTCTCTAAATTTTCATTCTGTTCATCAAAAAAGAGGGAGTAAGTGATAAGTAAAATCGCGCCACAAACGAGACAGGAGTCGGCGATGTTGAAATTCGGCCATGGATAATCTCCAATCATAACCAATATCCAATCACGAACAGCATAAACTGGTTCTCCGAGTTGGTGATATTCCATGTCACCATTCCAGCGGAGCGAGTGGAGTCCAAGTCGATCAAAAAGATTACCGATAATTCCGGCAACTATTAGTGCGAGAGTAATCGTCAGAAATCGGCTTTTCCAAGCGGAGTGGAACATCCAGAAAACGATTCCAATCAGGGCGATGACCGAAAAAATGGCGAACAAAAAGACACGTCCCTGTCCAATACCAAATAATGCACCTTCATTCAGACCGGTTTGGAGTCCGAAGACATTTGGCACGATCCAATAAACGCCGTGTAATTGCGGTGCGTCCGCAAATCGATATTCACCGGGCATTCCCAAAGCACGAAACACCCACTCTTTTGAGAGGAGATCAGCAAAAAGTGGGACTGACATGAAAGCGACAAAGAGAATCATCCGCATCGAGAGGAAAACTGTCTTGCCCTTTTTTTCAGAATCGGTGGAATGGAATCGCACAATCGCTCCTTCGTTCCGTTGTCAGACACTTTAGAAACATTAAAAAATTAAACTCCGCAAAAAACTCCTCATCTTTTTCAATGAGGAGTGCCCGTCGATGGGGCAGTTTGGTACAAGAAAAAATTCTTGTGATTTGCAGAACTTGTTTTTATTGAGACTTATCCGAATATATTGATCTACATCGGCTCCTGATCGGCTCCTGTTTGATCATTCCCCTGCTTTGTCTGCACATTTCACACAAGTGGCGACATACGGGAGAAAATTTAACCGAACCTTTGGAATCCGACTACCACAATCTTCGCAAATACCATAAGTCCCATCTTTGATTCGTTCAAGAGCTTCATTGACCAAATCGAGTAATCCATGCTCAGATTGCATAAAAACGAGTGTCTGTTCTTGCTCGAAGTTATCACTTCCAACATCGGCCATGTGAATTGGCATCGTCGAATTTTCGACCTCATTGTCCATGCGATTTTTATTTAACGCGGCATCGGCCATCGTCGAAACATTGCCACGAAGTCGATCACGCAAAGCCAATAACCTCGCCTTGTATCCACCAACGTCTTCAATTCGAAATCCCTTTTCATGTAGTTGCATTTTTTCATGTTCTGTCTCATGAAATGCTCCAAAAACACTTTCAGGAATCGTAATTTCGGGTGGCTTCGTTTTTTTGGCGATTTCCTTCGATTTTTCGGGTGGCTTCGCTTTTTTGGCGATTTCCTTCGATTTTTCGGGTGGCTTCGCTTTTTTGGCGATTTCCTTCGATTTTT
>JBOFGF010000074.1:0-16203 GCA_051649005.1 Thermoguttaceae bacterium
AATAGAACCAGGGAAGAAAAGCACCTTCTGAAACGTAGTCTGGGAACGCATGTTCCATATCTGGGTCTGGATTTTCTTTTCCGATAAAATCAGCATCTTTGCCATCGAACTGATTTTTTTCCCATCCAGAAAAAATCCCGCGTATATTTGAATTGTTTTTCAGATAATCGACCAGAAATTTTTCAACACGCGATCTTGAAGGAATTTGCCCATTTTTTTCGGCATCCGTTTTTTCAAAAAGGAGAAAGTTGGCAAGTGATTTTACTGCGGCAAATGGCGTGTCCATGACAGCTTTGACTTCTGCGGCTATTCCATTTCCCATTGCACGGAGTTGTTCAGTAGCCGCTTGGTCTGTAATTGTCCAAACATTTTCGCTCACTTCAGTCGCTTGTTTTGTTAAACCGTCCCGAATTTCAGTGTTCCGCAAATCAACATTCATCGAAACATCATGGAGAGCATCCAGACTCATATGAGACAATTGCAGCATATCTCTTGTGAGAAACCCCGCTGTAATAACGACAATCGTGATTGCAAAACCAATAATTCCGACAAGGAGGACTCGATCTATTCGCATTTTACAAAACGTGGGAGTGAATTTGAATTAGTTTAGATACTAAAAAATTAGTTAGATACTAAAAATTGTATTGGAACACTTAATTTGCACATTGAATCTGGGTTTAATTATATCATGTTTTTTCAGATTTTCAAGTCTCATTTGTTTGAAATAGAATAAAACCGCAAAACATGCCTAAAACAATGATATTTCGATATTGATTTCAAATTCATTGAAAAGGTTGTTGCCAAAATCTGAGTATTCTGTATAATTAGACGTGATTTAGCTAGTTGTTGCTATAAAACAAGGCAATTATCTAATTCTGATTTGTATGAAACCGGGATAAATACCTGAATTACCATTTACACAAAATATGACAGAAGAAAACGCACCTCTCCAAGAATCATATCAATTAGTTCCAAGTGCCGTTCACATTCCGACTCCCGATGCCAATGAGGATTACACGGCAAAAGACCTTGAACATTTGAGCGATCAGGAACACGTCCGAAAACGACCGGCCATGTACATCGGTGATACGACCAGTCGCGGTTTACATCATCTTGTGAGCGAGGTCGTCGATAACTCGATTGATGAAGCAATGGCGGGATTTGCGCAAAAAGTCGTCATTCAGATTAATAATGATGGCTCTGTCACTGTCGAAGATGATGGGCGCGGTATTCCAGTCGAAGAGCATCCCGACTTGAAAAAATCGACACTCGAAGGCGTGATGACAGTTCTCAAGTTTGGCGGAAAATTTTCCAAAGGAGCTTATCAAACATCCGGCGGTCTTCATGGAGTCGGTGTTACTGTCGTGAATTTTCTTTCAGAGTGGTGCGAAGTCGAGGTTTCCCGAGACGGGGCAATTTATCACCAGGAATACGAACGCGGTATTCCAACGACAGAAGTGATCAAGGTCGGCAAAAGCGACAAACGTGGAACGAAAACGACGTTCATGCCAGATGAGGAGATTTTTCCTGATAGAAAATTTGACTACAACATTTTATTTCGCCGTTTGCAGGATTTGGCCTTTCTTAATAAAGGGGTCAAAATCATTTATCGAGATGCACGCACAGGTGTGGAAGAAACCTTTTATTATGAAAATGGACTCGTCGATTTCGTCAAAAACATGAATACGACGACGGAGCCAGCTCATCAGGAAGTGATCCATATTTTTGGAGAATCAGAAGGAGTTACAGTCGATGTTGCTCTCCAATATACTGTCGAATACACCGAAAATCTTCGTTCGTATGTCAATAACATATACACAATAGAAGGTGGAACGCATCTTTCCGGTTTCCGAACAGCACTGACACGGACACTGAATCAATACGGAAAAAGCAATCCGAACTTGTTCAAAGAAAAGACGCTCATTCCGACCGGCGAAGATTTTCGAGAAGGTTTGACGGCGATTATTTCTTTGCGAGTTCCGAATCCGCGATTTGAAGGCCAAACGAAGACGAAACTCGGAAATAGCGAAGTCGAAGGGATCGTCAATTCACTCGTTGGTGAACAATTGGCGAAATTTCTCGAGGAAAATCCCAAAACGGCCCAAATCATCGTGAAAAAAGGGATCGTTGCCGCCGAAGCACGCGAAAGTGCCAAAAAGGCGAGAGCACTTGTCCGCGAACGAAAAGGCGCACTCTCACACGGTGGACTTCCCGGCAAATTGCGCGATTGCACGAGTCGAGAAGTAGATCGATGCGAATTATATTTGGTCGA
The DNA here is from genome assembly GCA_051649005.1 of Thermoguttaceae bacterium. GTDB lineage: Bacteria > Planctomycetota > Planctomycetia > Pirellulales > Thermoguttaceae > WRKP01. Next base: position 2,273 of record JBOFGF010000074.1, read on the forward strand.
AGGTGATTCCGCTGGTGGAAGTGCAGAAGGTGGTCGGAATCGTGAATTTCAAGCAATTCTTCCTTTGCGCGGTAAAATTATCAATGCGTACAAATCGCGGGAAGACAAAGTCCTCGCCAATGAAGAAGTTCGCAGTATGATTGCTGCTCTCGGAAGTGGAATCGGCGACGAAGTCGATGTGACAAAGCGTCGATATGGAAAAATCATCATCATGACCGATGCCGACGTGGATGGCTCACATATTCGCACGCTCCTTCTGACCTTCTTTTATCGGCAAATGTACGACTTGGTGAAAGCTGGACATATTTATATTGCATGTCCACCACTTTTCCGAATGAGACGAAAAGGACACAAAGACGAATACATCCAAACCGACGACGAAATGCGGCGTATTCTCCTCGAATATGGTCTCAAAAACGCCATTTTCGATCCAAATGACGGACGTACTTTCGAGGGAGACGAAATGGAAAAACTATGTCGGGTTCTGGCGCATCTGGATGAATCGATTATTGCACTCGAAAGACGTGGAATCAGTCTGAGACAACATGCACCAAGACAGGACCCTGAAACGGCAAAATTGCCTATTTATCACGTCTTTTTTGACAAACGGGAGGAGTGGTTCACTGATCGAGACAAATTGCAAACATTCCAAAAGCAAATTGAACTCGAATCAGGCCACGAATTGTCTGTTGGAACTGCTGAGACCGATGGAAATACCGACAGATTTTCCGACGCGATTTCCGATGGGCATCATTCTGTAAATACGACCGAAAATGACACAGGTAATTCCGCCGCAGATGCGATTCATGCCGATGACCAGCCGAAATTACGCATAATCGAACTGCATGAAGTGCGAACGATGAACAAATATATTCTCGAACTTCGTGAACTCGGATTCGAAATTGATGCACTATTGCCACAAGAAAGAACAGGGGCGGACACGTCTCGATATTATTTGCGGCGAGGCGACGCATCGAAAGGACTCGAAGATTTGCGAGAACTTCTCACCGAAGTCCGAAGTGGTGGGCAAAAAGGGATGCAAGTTACACGATTCAAAGGCCTCGGTGAAATGGACCCAGAAGAATTGCGAGATACAACTCTCAATTTGTCGAATCGCACTTTGATTCAAGTGACAATGGAAGATGCCGCCGCCGCAGATGATTTGTTCCGCATTTTAATGGGCGACAAAGTCGAACCAAGACGAGAATTTATCGAAAAACACGCTCTCGAAGTCAAAAATCTCGATGTATGAAATTTTGTCTAAATCTACTTGTTTTAACGAAATAACCGTTTTTAACAACGCTTTTAACACCGCGCTTGTAGAAACTGGAGACTAAATTTGCAATTTTGTTACAGTTTCCAGTATATTATTTAACAATCAGTTGAAATCAATGAAAATTTTTAACTCACTTCTCGCAAAAATTTTAATTCCAATCTTTGTAATGTTTGTCTTGCTGATCGCCGTTTCCGTCGGGATCGGTGTTCCTGCATATAAATCGATTGCTCGGCTTTCTCTTGAAGCAACAATGAATTCGGAGGCCGAAAGTCTCACCGCCGAACTCGATTTGATGCAGGCTATTTTGACCTGTCAAGTCGATGGATTGGCCGAAAATAATAAATTGCGAGACATTTTTGAAATGACAGGAGATGACCAAGACAAACTCGCTTTAATGCGGCGAGATGCTGCTTTGGATGTCTTTAATTCTTACAATGTTCCATATAAAAGTGAGTTTTTAACTCTTTGTGACACACATGGCCAAGTGATCGCAAGAACATCAAATCCAAGCAAATATGGAGATTCACTCGAATCACTAAAAAGTTTAACTGATCCAATAAATGGAAAACAACCAACTGCTTATTTCGAGTCAACTGCCAATATCCCACTTGCAATCCGAGTCGCCGCTGCAATAAAAAATAAAGACGGCAAAATTGTTGGTGCCGTCTCTGGAGGATTTCGACTCGATAAAGAAAACTGGGTCGATAATATGAAAACCAAGAAAGGATATGAGTATACAATTTTTCTTGGTGATACTCGCATCATGACGACCTTAAAAAATGACAAAGGTGAAAGAATGGTTGGTACCAAACTGGAGAATAAAGATATATTGGCAGAAGTGTTTGAACAAAAAAAGGATTCAGTTGGTCGAACAAACGTATTAGGACAACACATGAATGTCATGTATCATCCAATTGTCGGTTCTGATGACAATGTAATCGGGATTATTTTTGCTGGCATTCCAACGAATGAAGATGATGCAAAATTATATCGAACCATAAAATGGACAAGTATCGCAGTCGTTGGAGTTATTCTACTTTTTGCCTCGATTTTGGTCTACTTGATTCATAATAATGTGATGAAACCTATTCGACGTGCTTCCGAAGCAATGACATATATTTCGCGGGAAGGTGATGTCAGTATTGATGTGCCCGAAGAAGATTTGAATCGCAAAGATGAAATTGGAGCGATGGCAAATGCGTTTTCCCAAATCGTCCACTCATTTCGATCTGTTACAAAAATGGCATCCGCATTGGAAAGCGGCGACTGGACTTATGAGGTGAAAATCAGAGGCGAAAAAGATGTGATGAACATTGTACTGCGAAACATGGTCTCATCTATCCGTCATACACTTATAAATGTAAAAGAAACAGTGGATCAGGTTGCTGAAGGTACAACACATGTAACATCAGCAAGTGCCAATCTCTCTGATGGTGCGACTAAATCAGCTGCGAGTATTGAAGAAATTACAGCATCCATGAGTGAAATTGGCGGACAAACGACGGCAAATGCTCAACATGCCACAGAAGCAAATAAACTTGCCAAGAACGCAAATGATATTGCCGTCTCTGGACAAAACATGATGCGACAAATGATATCTTCAATGGAATTGATTACACAAAATTCGCAGGATGTTCAAAAAGTCGTTAAAGTCATTGATGATATTTCATTCCAAACCAATCTGCTTGCACTAAATGCCGCTGTTGAAGCAGCCCGGGCCGGTCAGCATGGAAAAGGATTTGCTGTTGTCGCAGAAGAAGTCCGCAACTTGGCCGCACGCAGCGCAAAAGCGGCGGCTGAAACGACGCAGATGATCTCCAATAGCAGCAAACAAATTGTTGCAGGTGCTGGAATTGCCGAACATACTTCCAACATGTTAAACCAAATTGTTGAAGAAGCAACAAAAGTGGCCTCTTTGATAAGTGATATTGCAATTGCAAGTCATGAGCAATCACAGGGAATTTTGCAAGTAACACAAGGTTTGCACCAAATTGATGCTGTAACTCAGCAGAATACGGCAAACGCCGAAGAAACAGCAAGCATTTCTAATGAAATGAATTTACAAGCAGACAAACTGAAACAATTGATTGCCGGATTCCGCCTGAAATAATATATACTGCGAATCGTCATCAATTAGATGTTTAACCCGCTTTCGTAGAAAGCGGTTGTTTTTTACTTCCCATTTATTCACGAGGAGACTTTTTATGACAAATCGTTCTGTTACTGTTTCGACCGACAAAGTTGCCCCACTGTTTCAGCGAGCAATGGAGGCAGGAGACGGAATTTTGCGACTGATTCCAAACTGGGTTCCTCGTAGTTTCTTGCATCCGGGAAAACGTATCAAACTTGCTCCGACCGACTGGTATGCGCTCGGTGTTCATCGGGGAGGAATAGACGAACGATGGTTTGCCAGCACCACAGAAGCGGCAAATGACAATCGGGCCGACGACGAAGGTCTCAGTTATGTTAAATTTGAAGGCCAAAAATGTCTGCTCCGCGATGTCGTTGCCGAAGGAAAAGGAGCAGTTGTCGGTGATTCAATCTGGAACAATTATAAAAGATGGCCCGTCTACTCGAAATTTTTTGATAATGCTGGCCCGATTCCGCATCACATGCACCAAACAGAAAAAATCGCTGCTTTGACAGGACAAGAAGGAAAGCCCGAAGCATATTATTATCCGCCGCAATTGAATGCCGCCGAAAACCATTTCGATTACACTTTCATGGGATTCGAACCTGGCACGACAAAATCCGATGTAAAAAAATGTCTCGAAAATTGGAACAAAGGAGACAATGGAATTCTCGATTTATCGAAAGCATATCGACTCAAACGCGGCACTGGCTGGGTCGTTCCCGCTGGTGTTTTGCACGCACCCGGTTCGCTTTGTACTTATGAACCACAGTGGGGGAGCGACGTTTTCGGAATGTTCCAGTCACTGGTCGAAGGTCGCCAAGTTCCGTGGGACTTGCTCGTCAAAGACGTTCCAAAGGAAAAACATTTCGACCTCGATTTCATTATCGAGATGCTCGACTGGGACAAAAACGTCGATCCGAACTTCAAAAAATCGAACTATGTTGAACCGATTATCGATCCAAGTCAGTCGGGAGACGGCTATTTTGACAAGTGGATCACTTATGGAAAAATTGATGGCAAACAACTATTTTCCGCAAAAGAGTTGACCGTTTTGCCTGGGTGCAAATGCACGATCAAAGACCCCGGCGCGAGTGGCTGGATAACAGTGCAGGGATGTGGCAAAATCGGAAAACTGTCGCTCGAAACTCCTGTCATGATTCATTATGGAGAAGAGCCGAATGACGAATTTTACATAACAGCGACTGCCGCTCAAAAAGGATTCGTCGTCGAAAATACAGGGAGCGAACCACTTGTGAGTCTGCGTTATTTCGGGCCGGAAGTTCATGCGAGTGTCCCGAACATCGGCGACCACAACAAGTAAGGATTTGTGTCGAAAGTTTTACCAGCTTTTCGTTGTACTTTCGTGCGGAATTTTGTGTTCTGTGTAATCAAAATCGAAAGCCTGCCAGTCGTTCCGAGGTTTTTTCAGATCGATATTCAAGGCCGATGCGACGATAAATTCGCCGAACGAACCACGAAGGACGTTACTCAACAAATCCGACGAACTCCACGACCAAAAATGATTGAGAGTCATTCCAGTCGGCTCGTAATTGAAACACAAAGGTTCGCAGCCTGATTTCAGTGGAGATTGCATTTTGTCCGTTCAAATAAATTCTGGTGCTGAGACGCACCGGCTCGAAATATGAAAGCCATCCCAGTAACACGGGGTGGCTTTTTGCGTTTACATGACTTTTTGGAACTCGTCAAGTGACTGGCAATCAAGGACAAATTCGAAAAGCTCATCCAGTTTGTCCAAATCGCTAATGTTTCGTAATTTGCAAATTGTCTGGCTCGGCACATTGGTAAATCGTTTTTCCAGAATTCTGGCGACTTTTGTCGCAATCCCTTCCGCTTTGCCTTCCCGCCGTTCGCATTGCATCGCCCAGTCATAGTCGCGGCGGTGCGTTTCTGCATCCTCGATCAATTGCCGAGACTTCTTGTCCGAAACGAAATCCGTCAAAACATTTCCAGTACAAGCCACCATTGGATTTGCAAAAAGTACCTTTTTCATTGTCGCCTCATCAATTCGTTTGAAATTCAAAAATTTAATCCAGTCCGCCAACTCCGGCACCAAACCTTTCAGCATCTCTGGTGTCAATTTACCGCCAAACTGAATGAAAACATACTGAACGTCATCCGTCAAAACATAGTCAGGGTTCGTCTCCGACGTGATACGAAACGGCTGAAATGAGCCCGGCAACTCCTCAAACAGTAGGAAATCGGTCAGCACGATGCTTATCGTCGGGCGGAGTTTTTCATAACCATTTCCTTTGTCAAGCTGCGAACTGTGGACTTTCGCATTGTAATACACGACTCGCCGCACGAAATGTCCCCGCTCAATCAACTGCACTTCGACGTTATGCCAGCAATCATCTTCGTCTTTCGCTTTGATGTCGAGAAACGTGATTTTGTCGCCCGGATTGGTGGGATAATTCGTCGCACTTTCATCGTCACTTTTGTGATAAGCGGCTGCTGCATCTGCTTCCGAACAGCGTTAATCAAGCTCATCAGACGCGGTTCCGCCTTGCCCGGTTCGCCGAAAAGGTGCTTGAAAATAATATCGTTTAGGACGCTGAAATCACCGAGATTCCGTTTGAGTTTGGCAAACAGTTTGTCGACTTGCTCGTGTGTGAGCGGCTGAATTTGCGGCTCGGTTGGTTTGGATTTTTTCTTTGTCATGTGTTGTATTCTACCACAAAACGAGACAATTTGCAAGAAGAGACGGGTAAAAACCCGTGAACGCATACGATTATTATAACAACACGTTTCAACGGAAACGCAGCTAAACACCTGCAAAACGCGGCGAAAGCAGAAATTCATTTCCGATGTCGTTCTGATTTGTAAAAAGCGATCAAACCGTTTGTCGAGGAATCGTGAGAATTGATGACTTCATCACTCATCAGTTCTGGCAGCAGAACTCCGGCAAGTTGTTTGCCGAGTTCGACTCCCATTTGATCGAACGAATTTATATTCCACAAAATCCCTTGAACGAAAATTTTGTGTTCATAAAGAGCAATCAGGCGACCGAGCATTTTTGGAGTCAGTTTCGCAAAGAAGAAGGAATTGCTGGGGCGATTTCCTTCAAATACTTTTGACGGAGCCAGTCGTTTGACTTCGTTTTCGGACATTCCCGATGCACGCAATTCCGCAGCAGCTTCTTCGAGAGTCTTTCCCTGCATGAGTGCCTCGGTCTGCGCCAAAAAATTGGCCAGAAGTTTCGGATGATGGTCTCCCAACTGATTATGAGAACAAACAGATGCGAGAAAATCACACGGAATCAATTTTGTTCCCTGATGAATGAGCTGATAAAAGGCATGTTGCCCATTCGTTCCTGGCTCTCCCCAAATGACAGGTCCAGTCGAATAATCGACCATCTGATTGTTCCTGTCAACACTTTTTCCATTGCTTTCCATGTCTCCCTGCTGGAAATATGCCGCGAATCGGTTCATATATTGGTCATACGGCAAAATTGCTTGTGTGTCTGCGTCCCAAAAATTGTTGTACCAAACACCGAGCAATCCCATTAAAACAGGGATGTTTTGTTCCGGCGGACTTGTGCGAAAATGTTCGTCGGCTTCAAAAGCTCCTTCGAGCAATTCTTCAAAATGGTCGAAACCGATTCCGAGAGCGATGGAAAGGCCAATTGCAGAGCAAAGTGAATAGCGACCACCGACCCAGTCCCAAAATTCAAACATGTTTGTCGGATCAATTCCAAATGCTTCAACTTTTGATTTATTGGTTGAAAGAGCGACAAAATGTTTGGCAATTGCGGTGCAATCGTTTGCAGCACGCATCAGCCACGACTTTGCCGACTCGGCATTTGTCATTGTTTCTTGCGTCGTAAATGTTTTTGATGCGACGATGAACAACGTCGTTTCAGGAGAAAGATGTTTGATTGTTTCGACCAAATGTGTCGCATCAATATTTGAAACGAAATGGACATTCAGACGTGTTTGATATGGTTTTAGTGCTTCAGTGACCATGACTGGCCCCAAATCAGAGCCACCGATGCCAATGTTGACGACATCAGTGATTTGTTTGCCGGTGAATCCTGTCCACTGACCGCTCAAAACACGAGAGCAAAACGCCTTCATTTTTTCGAGGACGGCGCGAACATCGGGCATGACATCATGGCCATCGACAACAATTGCTCGATTCGAGCGATTTCTAAGTGCTGAGTGCAGGACGGCTCTGTTTTCTGTTATATTGATTTTTTCTCCAGAAAACATCGCATCTCTCATGGAAAATACATTTTGCTCTTTTGCCAAATCGAGCAAGAGTCGAATGGTTTCTTTTGTGATACGATTTTTCGAGTAATCGAAAAGAAGATCATCCCAGATCAATGAAAAATCGTTAAATCGATTGGCATTTTCGGCAAAAAGTTGCCGCATTGTGACTCCCTGAAACGATTGCTGATGTGATTTGAGAGCATTCCATGCGACAGATTGGGTCAGTTTTGACATAGATAGTAATTTTGTAAATGTTAAATGTATAATTTGTTTGGAAAAAGTGAGTGCAAATTTGGCATTTAGTATAAAAGCCGGAAAGCATTGATGTACTTCGACTTGTTTGCCATGTGACTAATCAGGTGCAATGTTATCAGGAAATGCCGAAAAATTCAATCCCCCTAATTGTGGTTCGGATAATCAGGTCCGTCTGCTAATAAATTTGACGATTTTGCAAAACCAGTTGCTATTCTGCACACCAGCATAAAACGATACTTTTGTTAGTGTAATTTTTTTAGAAATTTGCTTTGTTTTGCGACAAATCCGCTTTTTACGCAGTTCGTATTTTTTCGCAAAGCGAAAGCGGGTTAAACATCTAATTGATGACGATTCACAGTATATTTATGTGGATGTTCCCGATTCACGGACGGCAGTTTCGAGCTGACAGAGATGATGCTGCAAAGTCGGATCACTGTGCAATTCCGTGGTGATTCGTTCAACTAAATGTCGAATAGTGGAGACATCTCGCTTTCCAAAATAGTCCGCGATTTCTTTGAGTGTCGAAGGCGTTTCTTTTCTTGCGAGATAAACGGCAAGACTTCTGGCAAGAGCGACAGACTTTTTGCGCGATGTTCCTCGCAATTCCGTCAAAGTCATCGAAAAATACTTAGCTGTTTTTTTGACCAGATGTGGAATTGTTGGTGCAAGAATTTTTAGACGTTCTTTCAAAAAGGGATTTAGAAATTTTCCGTCAATAACTACTCCGGTCGATGTTGATTGAAAGTAAATTTGCGCGATAGTTCCATATAACATCGGAATCGAGACATCGAGTTTCTCCGCCAGTTGATCGATAATCGAGTCGGTCAATGTCATACGAAAACCAGCGGCCAGTTCGCAGATAAATTGGCGTCTGACTGCCAGTCCCGGATAATGCAGTGGAATCATAGTTCCACCAATCAACCTTGCTCGAAGCGATTCGGACCATGATCGATTGGTGTGTGGTGGTTTTGTGGTCGCCAAAATCGTGGAAAAACCTGATTGAAGTCGCGCATCCAAAAGAAATTGCAGCTCGTCTTGAATGTTCGGTTTTTGACTAATCTCGTCCAATTCGTCAATCAAAAACAGAGGCGCATCTTTGTATCGTTTTCGAAATGAATCGGTCGTTCGTGTTTCGATTGACTCATTATAAAACCGTGCAAAATCGGCTGCGGAGAGTAAAACTGCTCGCCCCGGCTTTTCGATACTTGGTCTTTGCATCGGCCATGCACTCTGAATTCCGTGCAAAAGATGTGTTTTTCCACATCCAGATGGCCCATATAAAACAACTGGTTGATTTTCCGGCGGCATTCCCCCTCCGAGAATCCACTGGACTATTGTTTCGATAATTTCATTATCAGAACCGATCCAAAATCCGCGTTCTGGAGTGGTGCAAATTGATCTATTAGAGGACGAATCGTTATATCTGAGAGATTTTCCAGAAAATGGAATAATTCGCACCCCATCATTTTTCATTACATCTTTTTTCATTGTGCGATTTGTAATTGCGTCTGTCGCCAAGTTCGAATGTCCAGTAATACACGTTCCATGACTTGCAATTCATCCGAATCTATTGCCTGAAAATGTTTTTGAAATCGATGCGAATCTGTCCCCGAAACATAACATGAAAACCGGAAAAGCTCACCACGACTCCCCCATTTTTCGAGTCTGTAGTATTTTGCTCCAAATTGCTTCAGTTCTTGTTCCAAAAGCTGAAAATTGCGCAATTGAGACTCGGCATTTTTTCCGTTTTCGATTGGAAACTGAGACGCTCCATTGTTTTCACTCTCGATAGAAAATTGGATCGGTGAAATGTTTTGCGGCGGAACAGAATCCTGCTGGGAAGCAAACTTTTGTTGTGTGAAAGAATTTTGCAGTGGAGCAGAATGTTGATCCAATTCCGTTTTTGAAAGCAAAAGAGGCGGGAGAGGAACGACATCAATTTCTTTTCGGAATGCGGCAGAAACGAGCGAGTCTGAATGTTCCGCTTCTTCGATCCATCTCATTTGCTGAACATCGGAGGACTGTTTGGATTGCTGCGGCGGCGAAAATGGATTCATTCCATCAGACTGAGGCAATTGAGAGGCCGTCTTTTCCGAATCACTCGATTCGGCGAGTATCGACAGAGGAAAATCGACTGATTCCGTGATTTTCGTGTCATTATGCGAATTCGCCTTATATTTATCATTCATCTCCTGAAAAGAGTGATTCTCCAAATCAGATGGCAAGGAAGATTGACCTGGTGGTTCTACTGCTGCTTCTGTCTTTTCCATTTTCGGGATCAGATTCCAACAAATAGATGTCCCAGGCACCGCAATAAGTGCTGAAAATAGCACTCCGGCTCGAAGCATGTCAACAAAAAAAGATTCGTGATGCGATTCCGTCAATGGATTTTTCATGTTTTTTATTTTATCTATTTTTACTTTTGACCGATATACGCACCAGTTTTGCGACTTATAACACGCGGTCCAAAACGCAAATCAATTCTAACAAAAATAGTATAAAATGCCAATATCAAAAAATTCTGGTATAATCCGATGAAATTGTGAGTACATCAGTTCCATGCTCATCTTTTTGACGTTTTACAACATGGACAAAAAATATCGATTAAAGCATACTAAATTTTTTCGGCTTTTGTTTTGGATTTTTTGACTTGACTCATCCGATTCGGTGCTGTAAAATATGAAAGCCGATTCCGAGATTCGGACGCTCTGAATCAAATTGCCGTCTCTGCGAAGACGTGCCAATTCCTCAAAAAAATTGAGGAATATATCGGAAATGAATAACGCAAAACAATTGCAACAGGTTTTTCATTCCCTGTTTCAAACCTAAAAACTTTTTCGGAGTTTGCACTCCGATTTGAAACCATGACACCGATGCAACAATACGATGCCTGTGTGGATATGCACAGACGAGGAAACGAATCAGAGGCACTGGAAGCATTGATGAAGCTGATCGAAGAACATGCAGATTTTTCACTGGGATACAATGCAATTGCCGCCATTTACAAGAAACGCGGTGATTTATCAAAGGCAATACAATACATCGAAAAGTATTGCGAGCTGGAACCGACAGATTCGTTTGGATTCTCGGTTTTGAGTGCCTATTCCATCGAAGCAGGCGAACGCGGAAAAGCGGAAGATGCACTGGGGCGCGTCAACGACATCCGCATGGCAAGTTGTGAGTAGTTTGCTGTAATTTTCGCCGCCTTTTTTTGCTTTCACCATCACACTTCATCACACTCAAAATTCATTCATGTCAAAAATTCTTATTGCGGATGATAATATAGCAAATGTCGAGTTACTGGATGCCTATTTGTCCGAATACGCAGATTATGAAATTTCGACGGCGGCGGACGGAGCCGAAACTCTGGAAAAAGTGAACACGTTTTCTCCCGACTTGATTCTATTGGACATTATGATGCCAAAATACAGCGGATTTGAAGTCTGCGAAAAGGTGAAAAACGATCCAAAAACAAAGGGAATAATGATTTTGATGGTCACTGCTCTGAGTGAACTCGGTGACATAGAACGTGCTGTAAATGCAGGATGCGACGATTATTTGAGCAAACCAATCAACAAATTTGAGTTACTAAAACGAGTCACGAACCTTCTAAAATTACGTTCTGTTACAAATGAGCTGGAACGTCTGAAACAATATATTGATGAGATGGAAAAGTGATTGTTTGTGTGTCCAAACCTTCCCGCCCTCCGGGCACCCCTCATTAAAAAGGAGGGGTGTTATTTGCAAATTTAATTGTTTACTGTTTCTAAGTTTGCCAATTGACATTGGCGACGAGCTGATTACAACTCACAATGTTGACACGAAAATATGGGATTCAGCGACCGCGATTATTCACGAAATGATTTATATGACGATGATGGCTATAAAAAGCGTCGCCGTGTGAGTGGTTCAATGTCGATCACAATGCGTTTGGTTATTTTGAACGTCGCATTGTGGTTGATAAATGGTCTCTTGTTTCCCGGAAGCAATCGACTGACTGATGATATACTGGCTCTGCATAGCAACGATTTGGCGAATCCATTGAATTGGTATCAGCTCGTAAGTTATGGATTTGCGCACACACCCAATTCGATTTGGCATCTATTTGGGAACATGCTCATCCTGATTATGTTCGGATATGGAATGATGCTCGGAATTGGACCCGGCGGATTCGGACTCGTTCGTGGTGATTCAGTCGAAAATCGACTTGGTCGCACCGAGTATCTCGTCTTTTATCTTTTGACGATTCTGATCGGAGGCATCGTTTTTGCGGTGACAAATCCTGATGGAATTGCCTTTGGAGCTTCTGGCGGAGCAGTGGGAGTCGTGATTTTATTTGCACTGATGTTTCCAAACAAGACGCTTTTGTTGTATGGAATTTTGCCGGTCCCGATGTGGGCACTCGGTGCATTCATTGTGTTCATGGATGCACAGGGAGCTTCGGGAGTCAGAGAAGGTGGAATCGCTTATTCTGTCCATTTGGCCGGAGCCGCTTTCGCTCTGATCTATTATTTCGGTCTTTACAATCGCGGATATCGACTGACTCGCGGCTTTGAAACGTGGATCACTGAATGGCAAATCGGAAAACCGAAGAATACGAACAAGCCGAAATTCAAAATTTACACAGAGGAATCGACCAAATCGGATTCCACGAAGTCGCCGCCAAAATCATTGGAAGAAATCGAGTTTGATAAACGACTGGATGACATTCTCAAAAGATATGGACAAGTCGGAGACGCAGGACTCACTCCCGAAGAACGTGAATTTCTCCAAAAAGCGAGCAAGAAATATCGAGATCGCAAATGATCAATTACTTTGCAAAAATAGCTATTTGAGCAGGTGGATAAGATCGAATTTTATTGGGAAGAGGAACACGAGGAAGAATCCCAAAGTCGAATCTGTCATCCGATTCGATTACAAATAGAGAGTCGTCGGGAGCTGTGCCGAGAAGATTGCAAAGCATTTCAATGACATCTTCCTGCCGTTTTATGTAAAAGTCATAAGGAGGAGAGCAGAAAACGATCCACGGAGTCGGCGCAGTTGGATGTTCCTCTTTGTTTTTTGCCCAGTAAAAAGCGTCTGTCTTTCGAAGTGTGCAGACTTTTTCCAACTCCAAAGACAGTAAATTTTCACGAAGTTTTGCTGCTGTTGGCAAATGAAGTTCAATAATGGTCGCCGAAACCGCTCCGCGACTGAGTGCTTCGATTGTCACGGCTCCTGTTCCTCCGAACAAATCAATCACATGCCGTCCTCGTATTGTCGGCCCAATCAAATTGAAAACCGCTTCTCGCACTCGATCTTTCATCGGACGCACTCGATTGTCACCGATATATTGAAGTTTCGCACCACGAAAATGACCGCCGATCACACGAAGTCCGACCGATTCCTTCTCACCAGGTTCGCTTCCAACTTTGTGCCTCTTTTTATTTTGCGGGGCAGATTTAGATGCTGCATGTTTTGCGGGTGATTTTGATGTCTGTCCCTTTTTGTTTCGCAACTTATTGTTCGGCCCTTTTTTATTATCTGCGTTTTGTCGAGTCGGATTGTTCCTCTCTTGTTTCTCTGTGTGCGATGATTCCGCAGATTTTTTTGTCTTTTTGCGGTCTGTTCGCCGCGACTCATTCACTGGCGTGTGCTGAGATGATGTGTCTTTGTACTGACTCAAATCGAAATGACCTCGATTGTCATTATTAATTTCAAAGAGCGTCGATTCCGAATCTGGCTGCGTTTTTTTTTTCATTTAGAAGTCCTGATGCACCTCTCCACAACGAAAACGTCGTGTCCAATGCGAAAAAATTGCGAAGAATCGAGAATCAGCTAAAAATACATCACTGATTATACCAATTGCTGGAGTGAAGTCGAGTGGGGCGATTGAATGGTCATGTGGATTGCCAGTCTGCTAACAAGTTTTGTGAACAAGATGAATTTTTATTTATGTATCCGTTCACGGTTTTGTTCGGCGAGGCGTTCCATGTTCCTGAACACCGGAGGTGTTCAATTATGGTAGAAACGAATTGCCCACAAAAACACACAACTC
>JBOFGF010000075.1:0-12046 GCA_051649005.1 Thermoguttaceae bacterium
CAAATTTTTTGTTCTTCGTCGGAAAGCCGAACGATGTATATTTTTTTCATGGTAAACCTCCGTGTGTTGAAAACGGATATTATACCACAACTTGCCAAAACAGGTCAATCCCAATCGTTAATGTTTACAAGGCACTAGATTAAATTTTTTGAAGCATTCCATTTTCTGGAAACATAGTGCAGAAATGCCGTGTTTCACAAACCAAGAGCTAAATTGGTTGGTTTACATTCAGGCAGAGTTTCAAAGCGGCCATACGAACGGCGACTCCATTTGTCACTTGGTCCAAAATGGCAGAATGAGGGCCGTCCGCGACTTCTGGAGTCACTTCGAGACCACGATTGATCGGGCCCGGCGCGAGAATAAGCACGTCTGATTTTGCTCGTGCAAGTCGAGTCGCATCCATCCCATATAAATGAGCGTATTCTCGCGTCGATGGAAACGGCCGCACCACTTGTCTTTCAAACTGAATACGAAGAAGATTGAAGACATCAACTCGCGGCAAAATGGAATCAAGTGAGTGGACAACTTCGACATCAATTTTTTCCCACTGCCGTGAAACTAATGTCGATGGTCCACACAAAATTACTTTTGCACCCAGTGTTTTCAGTCCCCAGATGTTAGAACGTGCGGTTCGACTGTGTGCGATGTCTCCGACTAGCGCGACAGTTTTTCCAGCGATTGTTCCTAGTCGCTGCCGAATAGTGAGCATGTCCAAAAGAGCCTGAGTGGGATGTTCGTGTGGGCCATCACCAGCATTCAAAACGTGTCCGCCTATATTTTCTGCGATGAGTTTTGCAGAACCTGGACATGAATGTCTGACAATAATTGCATCGACCTGCATTGCTTCAATGTTTTTCGCGGTGTCAATAATCGTCTCACCTTTAGAAATACTGCTCGTGACCGCAGAAAATTCAATAACATCGGCTCCTAATCGCCGTGCGGCGATTCCGAAGCTCGTTCGCGTGCGTGTGGAATTTTCAAAAAAAAGATTGACGCATGTTTTTCCGGCAAGAATTGGCGTTTTACGATCACCATTCAAAATAACTTCACGAAAACGCTCCGCCTCATCAAGTATGAGCGTGATTTCGTCTTTTGTCATTCCTTCTAGTCCAAGTAAATGTCGTCTTTGCCAGTTCATATATCAAAAATAGTGGTGATTTTAAGACACCCGCCGATTGACATCGGCGGCTCGCCGAACGAAACAACAGTTTTCTACGAAAACCGGCTAAACAGCTGCGAAAGCTAACTAAACATCCAATTTTGTACCGTTTTCAGTATACAATTGAATTATCCGCGTAGTTCCCAGCCATCAGGAATAGTCGCCTCTTTTTGGATGCAAATAATACCATCGTGTATCATTCCGAAAGGTTTCTCGTCGCAATTGAGTACGTTTTCTTGATTGACGATGAAAACACGTCGCCCAATACGACAATCTTTGTCGATAATTGCGTTTTCAATGACGGTGTACTCACCGATTCCCAAAGGAGGCATTCCACGACGTTGATGTTCCATGATTTCGGAGTCGGTTTCGTAAAAATCGGCTCCCATGATGATCGAATTGCGGATTTTCACCCCTTTTCCGATGCAGCAGCGCAGTCCGATAATGCTATTTTCAATCACAGCTCCTTCGCCAATATGACATCCATCAGCGACGAGACTTCCTCGCACAGTCGCACCTTCCATTCGAGTTGGGGGCAGAAAACGTGGCTCTGTGAATGTCGGCCAACTCGGTTCCGAAAGAGGAAATGGTGGATATTGACCAGCCATCGCCAAATTGGCTTCGTAAAACGATTTGATCGTTCCAATATCTTCCCAATATCCATCAAAAAGATGGACTTGCACCTTTTTCGTTCGAATCGTGGCAGGAAAAACTTCTTTTCCAAAATCGGCATAATCGGTCTTTTCAAGTGCATCTAGCAGCGCAGATTTATTGAAAAGATAAATTCCCATACTTGCCAGACAATCACGTCCTTTTGGTTGGATTCCCTGCTCTTGAATCCATTTTAGAGGCGTGCTCACATGTTCAATTTCCTCATTAGTTTGTGGCTTTTCGAGGAATCCGACAACACGCCCCGTTTCATCGAGCCGCATGATTCCCAGTGCAGAAGCCTGAGATCGCATCACAGGAACAGACGCAATTGTAACATCTGCTGCGGCGGAAATGTGCGTTTGGAGCATCTTCTTAAAATCCATTCTATAAAGCTGATCTCCAGAAAGAATGAGAACATAATCAACATTCTTTTGCTGAATATAGCTGAAATTTTGTCGCACCGCATCCGCAGTTCCCTGATACCAATTAGAATTTCCGGTCGTCTGCTGAGCGGCAAGAATCTCGGCAAAACCGCCATTAAAATAGTCAAAACGAAACGATTGCAGGTGATGATGCAGACTGGCAGAGTTAAACTGCGTCAAAACATAAATCTGATTGAGACCGCTGTTAATGCAGTTTGAAAGCGGAATGTCAATCAGTCGATATTTTCCACCGATTGGAACAGCTGGTTTTGCCCGAAATTTAGTCAGTGGATATAAACGAGTACCTCGGCCACCACCGAGAATCAAAGCAATAACATTTTTCATGGCAATGTAAAATTTCCGAGGGGGGTTTTTTGTGAAGGGAAATTTGTATAAGAAACAATAAGTAAAAAATGCGGCAAAGCATAAATGGGGCAAAACAATGATGTGTCCATTAAATTAACAACGAGAAAAAATTTTCACGCTTTAATAACATTCGGCTTTTTTCCGATGGCTCGTTCGATGGCATTTCGAGAATCGACGATTAGTGATGAGTTTTCGACGATCATGTTGTAATCGACCAATTTATGGTCCGTCACAATAACAACACAGTCGTATTTTTGGAGTGATTTTGGTGTCAGTGCCGCGCTGGCAATTCCTTCCCATTTTGGATATTCACGCATTCTTGGAACAGTGAGGCAGTGCGGATCGTGATAATCGATATTCGCTCCGAGGTCTTCGAGTAAGTGCCACACTTTGAATGATGGTGATTCGCGGCAATCATCGACATCAGGTTTGTAAGCGAGACCAAGAATAAGAATGTTCGAACCGTTCACCGATTTTTTATGACTATTTAGTGCGCCAACAACTTTGTTGACAACATATCCAGGCATCGACGTATTAATTTCTCCGGCCAATTCGATAAATCGCGTCGTTGTTTCTTTCGTTCTTGCCACCCAACTCAAATAGAAAGGATCAATCGGAATACAGTGTCCTCCGAGTCCTGGTCCGGGATAAAACGCCTGAAATCCAAACGGTTTGGTTTTAGCCGCATCAATCACCTCCCACACATCAATTCCCATTTTATCGAACAAAATTTTCAGTTCATTAACCATCGCAATATTGACACCGCGATATGTATTTTCGACAACTTTCGCAGCTTCGGCCACTTCACATGAAGAAACGGCAATGATGCGAACTATTGCTTTTTCATACAATGCTTTTGCGATTTCGGTGCTGGGCAAATCAATTCCGCCGACCAATTTGGGAATGCCATCTGCTGAAAAATTGGGGTTTCCTGGGTCTTCTCGTTCTGGACTATAAGCAAGAAAATAATCTTTTCCGACAACGAGTCCGGTTTTTTCGAGAATTGGCAGCATGACATCTCGTGTTGTTCCAGGATAAGTCGTACTTTCAAGTGTGATTAGTTGCCCTTTTCGGAGCGTTTTTGCGACAGCTTCTGTCGTTTGAACGACGTAAGATAAATCGGGGTCTCGACTTTCACTCAGTGGAGTCGGCACACAAATGAGAACGGCATCTGCTTCGCCAAGTCTGTTCATATCCGAAGTCGGATCGAAAAACCCATTTTGTACACACTCGTGAATCCAATTTGATGGAATATGTTCGATATAACTTTTTCCTGCTTTTAGCTTCTGGACTTTTTTCGGATCAACATCAAATCCGATTGTCTTGAATCCAGCGGCAATGAATGCCCGAATAAGCGGCAAACCGACATATCCGAGTCCAACAATGCCGACTTTCACTGTTTTGTCCGCGATTTTAGAAATAAAATTTGCTGTCATGGTTCAAAACTAATGTTAAATTCGTTGTTGTAACTATACTGCACACCGGCGTAAAACGATACTTTTGTTAGTGTAATTTTTTTGGAAACTTGCTTTGTTTTTTGTTTTGCGGAACAACCGCTTTCTACGAAAGCGGGTTAAACATCTAATTGATGACGATTCACTGTATACTATTTTTCTGCATCGTTCAGTGCAATTTCAATTGCAGCAATGAGTGCGGTTTTGGTTTCATCAAAAGTGAGCGACGACGATGCCCCCGCCGCTTTTTTGTGCCCCCCACCAGAAAATTGAGAAGCCAAAAGACTGCAATCGACTTCGCAGCGACTCCGAAAACTGATTTTGAAAGTGCCGTCTTTGAGTTCAGAAACGAGAACTGCCATCTGCGATTGTCGAACTTGCAGAATCATGTTCACAATATCCTCAGAATCACTTCCGAGCGCGCCCGCTGTTTTGATGTCATCGAGTGTGATCCAAGTGAACATTAGTCGTCCATCGAGATGCGACTCCGTTTTTGCCAGAGTCAGACCAATCAATCGAATCCGTCCGAGCGATTCTTGTTCGTACAAATTTTGATAAATCGTCGCAGGTTCTGCCCCAGCTTCGACGAGTTTTGCCACTGTGCGATATGTTTTTGCAGTCGTGCTGGTAAAACGAAACCAGCCGGTGTCTGTGGCCATCGCCACAAAAGCGGCATTTGCAATAGCTTTTGTGAGAGGAACTCCCAAATGCTCCGCCGCCTCGACAACTATCGCGCCAGTTGCTTCTGCATTCGAATCAACGAATCGCTCCGCTCCTATGTCGTCCCCTTTGAAATGGTGATCCAGTACCATTTTGGTTGCCCGTGATTCACGAAAAAAGTCCCCCATTTTGCCGAGTTGCGCCCATGAACTCGTATCGAGAACGAGGAATAAATCAGCATTCGACATCCATGTTCGCTCTTCCAATGTCAGATTGTCAATTGCCAGAATCACACCTTTTGGATCGAGAAACGCCAAAGTCGGAGGAGTCGGATGCGGATTTACCACGCAAACATTTTTTCCAAGATGCTTCAAAATGAGTCGCATTGCCAACTCACTTCCAAGACAGTCTGCGTCGGGACGTTGATGTGCTGTCAAAACGATGTTCGACGCAGCATGAATTAGTTCCGCGAAACGCTCCCAATTTATCGGTGATTGTGATGAAGTCATAAGATAAATGATACATGAAACTCCAATTTTGACAAGAGAGGCGACAAAATGTATTGTGAATCACCTCATCTAGGTTCTTGAACAAATCACAATTTCATGTAAAATTGCTTTGAAGCAGGTCGGTGTTATACTCCGCACCGTCATAAAACGATACTTTTGTTAGTGTAATTTTTTTAGAAATTTGCTTTGTTTTGCGAAACATCCGCTTTCTACGAAAGCGGGTTAAACATCTAATTGATGACGATTCACAGTATATTAAGCTTTCACTTGCAAAGAAAAATACCCGCAAGAAATGTGATTTTGCATGATATACTCCGCACAGGCATAAAACGAACAATTGTTTTATGTCCCAGATCGGTCTATTAACAATCCATCAATCCATCAATACATATTTTATTTTGGGCGCAAATTAAACAACAATACAAACATGCAAGCAGACGAAATTCTCCTCGATATTGAAGACCGAATGGAAAAAGCAGTCGCCAGATTAAAGCAAAATTTGGCCGGCATCAGAACAGGCCGCGCTAATCCAGGACTTATCGACTCGATCAAAGTCGATGTTTATGGTTCGGCCTCGTCTCTTAAACAAGTGGCGACAGTCGCATGTCCTGAGCCGAACCAAATCGTCATTCGGCCATTTGATGCCAGCACTCTCAAAGAGATCGAAAAAGCGATCATCGCATCCGATTTGGGATATACACCGAACAATGACGGACGAGTCGTGCGAATTAACATTCCGCCCCTTTCAACACAGGTGCGACAAAAAATGGTCGCGCGAATCAAAGAGTTGTGTGAGGAGGCAAAAGTTGCCATTCGGAATGTGCGCCGAGATGGAAACAAAATGGCTGAAAATTCGGAAAAGGAAAAAAGTATTTCCGAAGATGTCCGCGATTCAACAAAAGACGAAATTCAGAAATTGACCAAAACGTATGAAGATGCTGCGAATGAACTTGCCAAAAACCGTGAAAAAGATGTATTGGACGGCTAATACAATGCAAACGGTGACCATAATTCAACTCCGACGGAGTTGTGTGTTTTGGTGGGCAATTCGTTTCTACAATAATTGAACACCGCCGGTGTTCGGGGACATGGAATGCCTCTGGTTTCAGGAACGAATCCCGTCGGTTTCCGACGCGGTATAAATTCCGGTGCTCCCGCACCGGCTCGAAAGGCGGTGTTGAGTATATTTCATTTGCACATTTTTCTGTTGCTGTAATTAGCTGTGTTTAATTGCTCTTATTGTGTCGGGGTGGTTTTGTTTTGAGTTTCTTTTTGCGTCTGAACATGCTTGTACTACGAATATCACTTTTATAATACTTATGAATATACTCGTTATTGGTTCCGGTGGTCGTGAACACGCTCTCGCGTGGAAATTGGCCCAAAGTCCCCGCGCTGGTCGGGTTTTCGTCGCTCCCGGAAATGCTGGAACAGCCTCAGATGGCACGGATATTGAAAATGTGCCGATCAAAGAGCTTGATTTTCCGGCACTGGTCCGATTTGCAAAAGAAAACAAGGTCGGTCTGACCGTCGTCGGCCCAGAAGTGCCGCTCTGCGCCGGAATTGTCGATGTATTTCAAGCGGAAAAATTGCGTGTTTTCGGTCCCACAAAAGCCGCTGCACAACTCGAAGGAAGTAAGATTTTTTGTAAAAACATTTTGCGAAAAGGGGATGTTCCGACCGGAGTTGCCCACTCATTCACAGGAGCAAGTGCCGCCCTTCAATTTCTCGAACTAGACCGAGGTGGTCCATTCGTCATCAAAGCGGATGGTTTGGCCGCCGGAAAAGGTGTCATCGTCTGCTCAAATCGCGCAGAGGCCATCGCCGCAGTCAAACGAATTATGTCTGATCGGGAATTTGGCGAAGCTGGAAATCGTATTCTTATTGAAGATCGTCTCGAAGGAGCAGAAGTGAGTGTTTTGGCAATCACAGACGGCTCCACAATTTTGACATTGCAGCCAGCACAGGATCACAAAGCGGCGTATGACGGCGACGCAGGACCAAACACCGGAGGAATGGGGGCATATTCGCCCGCCTCCGCTCTTGATACAAAAACACTTCATTGGATTGAAGAACACGTCTTGGTTCCCACTGTTCATGCGATGAATCAAAATGGCACTCCATTTCGCGGCGTTCTTTTTGCCGGTTTGATGATGACCAAACAAGGTCCACGAGTTTTGGAATACAATGTGCGATTTGGCGATCCAGAGTGCCAGACGCTTCTTATACGACTGAAAACTGATCTGGTCGATATTATGGAAGCAACAATTGATGGCCGCCTCCACGAACTCGGAGGACTCGACTGGGATGACCGCTTTTCCGTTTGTGTGGTGATGGCAAGTCGTGGTTATCCTGGAAATTACGACAAAGGATTTCCAATTCGTGGTCTGGAAGCAGCGGCAAAAATTCCTGATACCAAAATTTTTCATGCAGGAACTGGTTTCGATTCAGCAGGAAATATCATAAACACAGGCGGACGTGTTCTCGGAGTAACCGGGCTCGGTGATTCAGTCGCAGAAGCAAAATTGGCGGCCTATTCCGCCGTGAAATGTGTTCGCTGGGAAGGTGCTTGGTGTCGAAAAGACATTTCCGACAAAGCATCAGATTCTGTTTCGAGTGTCATTTCAGGCGATGTTTCTCACGCGATTTCTGATACAACGACTCATATTACTGACAAAATGGAGGCGACATAATCAATGCGTGTTTTGATTTTGGGGGGCGGTCGAATTGGCGAAACAATCGCCAAAATTTTGATCACGCAGCGACATGATGTCATTTTGGTCGAAAAAGATGCCGCCAGAGCAAAAGAATTGGACGAATTGCTTGATGCGAATGTGGTTTGTGGGTCTGCATCACATGCAGATGAGCTTTTTCGGATTCAGGCAAGTGCATGTGAAATCTGTTTTGCTGTGACTGGCAGTGATGAAACAAACTTGGTGGCAGCATCAATTGTCAAATCAATGGGAGTCCGGCGAGTGGCGGCACATATTCATTCGCCATCAATTCGTGATACCAGCACAATTGATTATCAGCGGCATTTCGGATTGGATCGTATTCTGAGTATCGAGGCTCTGACAGCAGCGGAATTTGCGAATCGGGTCTGTGCAGATGAAAAGTCGAAAGATGGCTCTGATCCTGATAAACAACATGATAAATTGGCACTCGAGTATTTTGTTGGCAGCGACATTGAACTTCAGGAATTTGTTATTTCCAAAGACATTCCTGCATCACAACAAAAGCCGCTTTCGGAATTGCAATTGCCATCTGATGTTCGAATAGGTTTGATTCGTCGTGGTTCTGACGTTTGTATTGCCGGAGCACAAGATATAATTCAGCCGGGAGATCGTGTTACATTGATCGGGGAACGCGAACAAGTCGAAAATGTAAAGAGTCGTTTTCGTGCGATTTCTCCAAAATCGCTTCGTATTATGATTGCAGGCGGCGGCGATACTGGCTCTCAAATAGCAGAAATACTTTGTCATCGTGGTCATTCGGTTTCGATTTTAGATATTGATCGGAAACGATGCGAGTATTTAGCAGAACATCTGCCCAAATGCACGGTGATTCATGCTGATGCGACAAATAGAACTGTTTTACAGAGCGAGCAAATCAGCCAGATCGACTATTTTATTTCATGCACCGGACAAGATGAGGAAAATATTATTGCGGCTCTCGAAGCACGAGAATATAAGTCAGACTTAAAAACGATGGTTCTGAGCACACGATCCGATTACTTTCTTTTGACGAGTAAATTGAAAATTGATGAAACAATTGTTCCTGCCAGTGTGATTGGTTCGCAAGTTCTTGGTTTTCTCAATTCTGGCCCCGTCTTATTTAGAAACAAACAGTTATTCAATAGCACAATTGATATTGTGGAACTAGAAGTGCGGGAAGAATCAGCAATCACCAAAGCAGCACTAAAAGACATTCAGCTTCCCGTGCGAACTCTTTTCGGTGTCGTCATTAGAAATGGATGCGTTCATGTCCCCAGTGCAAAATCACAACTTCATTCCGGCGATGTCGTGGTTGCTTTTGTGCAGCCCGAATCGCTGCCAGAATTGGTCCGATTATTTGTATCTACGAGCGGAGACAAATCTGCCAAACAAATTAATTAAGTATCCGTTCACGGTTTTAGATTTTTTGCAATGCAAAATTCGCGTCCATGTTTGTTGAGTATGTTTGGCGAGTACGTTTGACGAGTACGTTTGGCGAGCCGCCAACGTAAGTTGGCGGGTTTGTTTGGCGGGTGTTATTGTTTCAATAATAATTATTGCAAATGAAATGTCGCCATTTTCCGACTCCAATAGGAGTCCTAGAACGGTAGAAATACGAACATCAATAACGTCAGAACCCCATTCGGGGTTCAATATCGGTGACCATAATTCAACTCCGACGGAGTTGTGTGTTTTTGAGGGCAATTCGTTTCTACCATAATTGAACGCCGACGGCGTTCGGGAACATGGAACGCCTCGGGTTTCAGGAACGAATCCCGTCGGTTTTCGGCGCGGTATAAATGCCGGTGCTCACGCACCGGCTCGAAAGACGTTGTTGAGTGTAGAACTGAATGAAGTGGCATAAAAAGAAATTTTCTGCTATAATTGGAGATGGGAATTTTCGACAACGAACTTCGTGATTCGGTTTATCTTTTCGGTCTCTTGTATGAGACGTTTTTGTCTTGATTATAGTTTTTTTGCCATGAAAAACATCATTTTGGTCGCAGCTTGTTTGGTTTTTCCTTTTTTCACTTGGATTTTTGGAGGAGAAGTGCAGGGAAACTTGTTTGCATGCACCAGTATTCTTGTAACAAAAGGTGCCTCACAAGACGGATCGACAATGATTACATACACGGCTGATGCCGCCGGGTTTTATCCACGTCTGACTCTTTTTCCTGCAACTGAGAATGGCCCCGAAACATTTATGGACATTCCAGCAACAGACAATCGCCCCGCCGGAAAAATCAGACTTCCCGAAAAAACCTTTCAGATGATTGGTTTCGTTTCCGACGATGGCTATTTGTTTCGACAAGGTTGTATCAATGAATATCAAGTTGCTATTTCAGAAACAACATTTGGAGGACGCGAAGAACTTGTAAATCCACATGGACTCCTCAATTATTCTCTTTTAATGACGCTCGCTTTGCAGCAGTCAAAGACAGCCCGAGAAACAATTGATGCGATGATCAGACTCGTCGATGAATATGGATATTCTGATGAAGGTGAATCCATTTCTATTGCCGACAAAGAGGAAGTTTGGGTCTTTGAAATAGTTGGCATCGGCCCGAATCCCGATTTCTCAAATGGCGGCGCAATTTGGGTCGCCCGACAAGTCCCAGATGGTGAAATTTCAGTACATGCAAATCAGGCACGAATCAGCACAATTCCTGATGCAAATTCAGATACTTTCTTTTTTTCCGACAATATCAAGCAAGTCGCAATTGACAAAGAATGGTACAAATTGGATGCGGAAAATAAATTGGATGCGGAAAAAGATTTTCGTTTCAATGAAATGTATGGAGCTATTGATGCCAAATCAAAACGAGCCTGTGAAACACGAGTTTGGAGCGTTTTTCGACGAGCAGCCCCATCGAAAGAATTTTCGTCCGATTATCATCGTGGAATTTCGGACGCACCAGAGTATTCGTGGTCGATCAAACCCGATCAAAAGCTCGCCGTTTCTGATGTAATGGCACTTTTACGAGACCATTTTGAAGGGACACCGTTCGACATGACCAAAGGAGTCGATGCAGGTGAATACGGACTTCCACGAAGATGGCGCCCTCTCTTTTGGAAAGTCGATGATGCGGAGTATTCATGGGAACGTCCAATTTCGACCCAGCAAACGGGGTTTTCCATGATTTCACAATCGCGCTCATTTATGCCAGATGAAGTCGGTGGACTTATTTGGTATGGAGTCGATGACACTTATTTGACTTGCTATTTTCCAATTTATTGTTCGATTACTGACGTTCCAAAATCGTTTGCAATTGGCTCAATTCATGAATTTAATTGGGAAAGTGCATGGTGGGTCTTCAATCTGGTTTCAAATTATGCCAACTTGAAATACTCCGCCATTACTCCCGAAATCATTTTAGTTCAAAATGAATTGGAAGGAAAATTTTTGGCAATGCAAAAACCAATCGAAAAAACAGCTGTCGAATTGATGCAGACCGACCCCAAATTAGCGAAGCAATTTTTGACAGATTACAGCATCATGCAGGGAGAACTTGTGGCGGCAAAGTGGAAAAAACTCGCCACTCACATTTTCACGAAATTTAATGATGGCTATATTCGCTCTGATGACGGAAAATATCCAAATACCGGATATCCAGATGAGTGGCTTCGTCGTGTGATTCAAGAGCGTCCAAATCAATTCACTCTCCCTCTGGAGGGACTTCGCAAATAAATAAAATGCCAGATTATATTTACTCCGCTCGCACAGCAGCAGGAAAAGATGTCTCCGGCACAATGACCGCCGATTCATCGCGTGATGTGCTCGAATCATTACATCGTCAGTCGCTTTTTCCGATTCGTGTTGACGACGCACGACGCGGAGAAATCTCGCTCCCATCATGGAATCGGCGCGTCTCTGATTCTCTGGTTTCAGCGACACTCACACAACTGGCTGATCTTCTCGAAAATGGTGTCACCATCCTCTCAGCGTTTCAAATCATAGTCAAACAGACGACACATTCGACCTTAAAAAAGGCATTATTGGATATTCATGACCGCGTGGCAGACGGCGAAGGAATACCATCTGCATTTGCCGCATATCCAAATATATTTAATACACTGACTATCAGCGTGATTCGGGCCGGAGCAGAGGGTGCGT
>JBOFGF010000076.1:0-16749 GCA_051649005.1 Thermoguttaceae bacterium
TTTATCAGTCTGCTAACAAGTTTTCACCACAGAGACACAGAGTTCACAGAGTGTCTTGTATTCTCCGTGTTCTCCGTGGTAAAAAATTCCGAAGTTCACAAAACTTGTTAGTGGACTGTCCACAATTCTATTCACACCATCAGTGACATTGCTTTTTTTATTGTGAAATGATATAATGCCGACTTGAAACTCGCAGTGAGATGAGACACGAGTGAGGGATGTCATCAGGAGTCACGTCTCTGTTTTTGTACAGAACCCTTTTTTGAAAGGAAATATCATGTCAGCAAAGCAAGTTGTGCAGCAATCAGAAAGCCATTTGGAACCAGATCGGCGACAACTACTCGGCGGCATTGTCGCCGGAAGTGCTGCGCTGGTCGCCAGTGGAGCGGTTGTTAGTTTTGAGGAAAAAGTCCTCGCTGAAAAATTGGAAAACATTGAAGCCAAAGATGTTGAAATTGACAGTATGTCTGGTGCCTCTCGAACGCACACCGACTGGAAAAAGCTCTCCGATCTCAAAGAAAAGATGTCAGTGGCGACAATTGGCGGCGTCAAAATTAGCCGGATGATCATGGGAGGTAATCTCGTCGGCGGATGGGCACACGCACGCGATTTGATATATGTTTCTGAATTAGTGAAAGCATATCATACTCGGGAAAAAATTTATGCGACTCTCAAAATGGGAGAAGCGTGTGGAATAAACGCATATCTTGGGCACTCGTCTCACATCCACATTTTTAAGGATTACTGGGAAAAAGCTGGTGGAACAATGAATTTCATTGCCGATTGTGGCAATGCCGACGGAGCACTTCAGACAATCGAGATGGGTGCCATTGCTGCATATATTCAAGGAGAAACGAATGATCGACTCGTTCGGGAAGAGAAATTCGATGAAATCGCCACTTTTCTGGAACGCGTTCGCAAAGAAAAAGTCCCCGCCGGACTGGGCGGTCATCGAATAGAAACCATTAAAGCATGTGTTGAACGTGGACTGATTCCAGATTTTTGGATGAAGACGATTCATCACGACCAGTACTGGTCCCGAATGGCTGATAAGAATGAGCGCGATAATGTTTATTGCCGGAAACCAGAAGAGACCATCGAATTTATGGCGACATTGAAGCAGCCATGGATCGGCTTCAAAACCCTCGCAGCTGGTGCAATTCATCCCAAAGAAGGATTTAAGTATGCACTGGAATCTGGGGCAGATTTCCTCTGTGTTGGTATGTACGATTTCCAAATCGTCGAAGATGTAAATATCTGCATGGACATTCTCAAATCAGATATTAAGCGAAATCGCCCGTGGTCTTTTACTTAGAAACTACTTAGAAACATTATTATTATACTATAAACGGGGACAAATTGTCTGCCTTTTCTGAAAAAATAGGACATTTGCACCCCGTTTTGAGCATAGTATTTCCTTGATTTATGCGTTCACGGCGTTTTGTTTTGGCTCCCCTCATTGAAAAATGAGGGGAGTTTTTTGTCGTGAACGAATAAAAAATTATTTCGCTAATTTTTCCAAAAGGACGACGATCACTTGGAGCATTTTGCCTTTTGTTGATTGATTAGATTCTTTTTCAGCAATGTCGATGGCTTTTTGCAGTGTCGCTTTGGCTTCATCTTTTGCGCCGAGTTCCGAGAGTACATCTGACAAACCGGCATAAATCTGGAACAGCTCCGTCTTTATTGCTCGCTCTTGGACGGCGGGATCGACTGGCGTTTTATCAGCAGCAGGAGATGTGGTCATTGCAGGAGTGAGCACGTTCTCGCTGCCAGGAAGACCTGGAAGTATATCGGTCGCCGGAGCTTCTTCTGGCAGAAGTCCTTTTAGTTCTTCCAGTGATTTAGCCGCATCCAGTCGGACAAGAATGCCCAAAATGTTCGATTTGGCCACTTCTTTGTTAAATTGCGTCTGTAGTTGTGCCAGTCCCAGACGAGTATTCAAAAATTGGCGAAGATTTGGCTGCTTTTCCGATTTTTTTACAAGAATATCGAGACTTTGAATCACGCCTTCGAGATCGAAGAGTGCAAGTTGTTGTTGCAAAATATCTTCCATCGCACTTTGAATCGTTTCAAAATCGTCGGATTCGGCTATTTTTGCCACTTTTTCACGAAGTTGTTTCGTTTCTTCTTTTTCTGCATCGGAAAGCTGCGCCGTCATTTTTTCTGGAGAAATCAATTCGCCATTTTTGATGCGAGAAACCAAAATTGCTCGTGAAATTCCCTTATTCAATTCGGGATCGCTGATTGTTTGGGCAAGTTTTTCCGCGTCATCAAACTTGTTGTCATCGAGCAAAATACGAATTTTTTGGATGGTCAAAATCCGTTTTGATTTTTCGGCATCTGACATTTTTTCCGCCAATTTTTCGGCAATATCGAATCGTTTCGCTTCAATGAGTGCCTGAAAAGCAATGTCTTTAAGAATTTCGGCTCGATCTGTTTCCGCAAGTAGTTCGACATTTTGGAGTAACACTTCCAATTCCGCAGTCGCCGCAAGTTCTTTTGCCAGACCAATAATCGTGTTATCGCGTAATTCCCCTTTTTCCATTGTTCCCAACAGTTTTTGAGCTTCGGCCAACTTCCCCTCTTTTGCCAAAGTAATTATTGCCAGTCCGAGGAGGGCGGGACGCAATTCTTCGTCATTGATTGTTGCAATCATTGCAGCAGCATCAGTCACTTCGCCGAATTGTACAAGACTGCGAACAATGACGGCGACCATGTTTCGTTCCTCGATTTCTTCGAGTCCTCTGGCTTTTGCGCGTGCTTTCTCAAAATTTGCCTTTGCTTCTTCTTTTTTGCCCAGCTTCATTTGTTCACGTCCCAGCATCGCCAGTGCGAGTGTTTCAAGTCCATTGTCTTTTGCTTCGGCAGCAGAAAGAACCGCCTGTTCGAGGAGAGGAGCGGCATCAAATGTCGTTGATTTTTTGGATGCCTCGTTTTCTTCGACAACTTTTTCGACCAGATTTATAATCGCTTCTGATTTGGAGGCTGCTTTGTCGATCAATAGAAGCGTTTTGCCCATTCCTTCCATGTCACCGATTTCCGACTGGACAAAAGCAATCGCTCCCAAAACGTCAGATTTTGCTGATTCGTTTGTCAGTTGTGGCATCAATGCGAGAATCTCCTGCATTGTTTTTTTAGCAGCCGTCTTGTCATCCAGACGCATTTCAAGAGCGAGAACTCCGAAAAAACCCTGCAATTTTTCGTCGATTTCAGTCGATGCCGCGACTGTCACTTTCATATTGGAGATAGTTGTCAGAATTTCCGGAGTGGCTGGGAGCGGAGCAGCATCCGGCGATGATTCCTGTGCTTCGACCAAAAAAGAAGCAGACACAAGAACAAGAATACAAACAGAGATAAACGAAACGATTGAACGCATTGACAAAGTTCCTTTTTGACAGAGGTGTTTGGATAATAGTTTTACTGAATTTGATAAAAATCAAATGTGAAATGTGTGATACAAATAATCGATATAAGTTATTCTACTCGATTTTTTCGTCAAAACAAGAAGAACCGGAAAAAATGATTTCGCTCAATTCTGTTTTCGATAAATACGGAAAAATGGCATGAATCTCCGATTCAGAAATGACTTGATCAAAAGTGGCGCGATCAAATCGGATTCCTTTCAGTCGTTCAGCAAGACGAATTGGGTCGTCATTCGCAAAGAAATCTCCGAAAAATTGGCACGATTTTATTTGTCCTGATTCGACTTCGAGTCGGATGTCGAAAAGTCCCCACGAAAATTTGCGAAGTCCTGTGTGCGTCCAAAATGGAGGGGACGAACCGACATTCCACTCCCATTTCTGATATTTTTCATGACAAAATTCATGAGCAGTACGATTAATTTCTGCGTCCAATTCGATTGTTTGTGGTTTGATTTCATCGAGCAACATTTGTTGAAACGCGGCAATTGTAATTGGAGTGGGAAGGAAATCGACCAAATTGCCGACTCGACTGCGAACAGAAGCAATTGCTCGGGAAGAATACTTGTGAGGTGAAACATGCAAAACATGTTCGAGTCGATCCAAATCGGTCTCAAAAAGAATGCTGCCATGATGCAAAAGTCGATTTTTCCAGCGAAACTGAGCAGCTCCAGAAATTTTTTTGCCACAAACCACGATGTCATTGCGACCACTTGCCTCTGCTCGCACACCAAGTTTCCGCAAAACATAAATAATTGGTTTCGTAAAAGTTTCAAAATCCAAATTACGCGGCTGATCGGAAACAAGAATCGAATAATTGAGAGTGCCGAGATCGTGATAAACTGCTCCGCCGCCAGAAATCCGCCGCACAACATGAATGGAATGTTCATGTGCAAAATCGAGATCGACCTCTTCGAACGTGTTTTGATGGCGACCTACTATCACAGAAGATTCATTTCGCCAAAGGAGTAAAATCGGCTCAGACGAACGCAAAAATGCTTCTTCTAGTCCAAGATTATAATCGGGAGATGTGCTTTCATTGATACAATAGAAATATCGTATTCGTTCACGGGAATTGTGTGTTTTTTCCATAAATTTCCACAGTTATCCAACAAGTTTTCGAGCAATGCAATTCCTATTTAATATAGTCAACACCGCGAATAAAGTCACGTTTTCAAAGTCCTGAATCCCGTCGGGATTCAATAATGGTAGAAACACGAACATCAAAAACGTCAGATCGGGGTTCAATAACGGTGACCATAATTCAACTCCGACGGAGTTGTGTGTGTTTGTGGGCAATTCGTTTCTACCATAATTGAACACCTCCGGTGTTCGGGAACATGGAACGCCTCTGGTTTCAGGAACGAATCCCGTCGGTTTCCGGCGCGGCGAAAAACTGAACTCGAAATGCGTTGTTATGTATAGAATGGTATTAAAGTGTATCTAATTTCAGAATGAAAAATCGTGGAAAATAGATGTCCGATTCACGGAATATTCTCCAATTCGCATCGTTTGAATTGATGTTGTAAGTGATGAGTATTTCACCACTTTTTGATAAGACCGGATGTGCTTTGGCATTATAAGCAAATACACCTTTCCCGAGTCGCTTGCTTTCCGTTTCCTCATACAAAATGCGTTCCTCTCCGAATGGTCCCACCGGGCTTTCTCCGAGACGAAGTGCGATCTTGGAATTTATTGTGCCCGGCGTATAAATCAGAGCATATTTTCCAGCTTTGGGACCAGATGGAATCGGTGTCACCGAAATTTCTGTCGAAATGTTATCAGCAATTCCAACAGCATCATTTAGATGATTGCTCCACTGATTTGCACCTGCATAATATGTCCACTTTTTGAATTGATCAACCTCATTAGGACGACTTCGTGCCACCACTAATTGACGTGTCGATGGTTTTACATCATGATATCCATAAATATAAATAAACTCATCTGGGTGCGGAGCACCGGATTTCGTCGTATTTTCCAACACGCCGATTCCAAAAGCAATCGTTTTTGATTCCTTCGCTTTTTCTCGCATCTGGTCTGTGTCTCTAAAACGAGCAACGTGCGGGTCGAAAGGATCGTCTTCTGTAATTTGAGCCGAGTTAAAATCAATGGCTCCGTTCTGAATGTTGTATCGCAGTAAATCAACACCGAGATGTTCGAACCCGAAAGCTCCTTCGCCGCCACTTTTTTTCATTCGTAACAAAAAAGTATAGAAATGAATGTCGGTTTCGGATGGTAAAACGAAGCATTCACTCAGCCAATACCACTGTCCGTCTTGTCGTGGTTTGATCGGCAACATCGCAGTTCGACCGTCTTTCGGGAAAAAAAATTCGATTTTGTCCCCATCTGGTTCGTTTCCATGCAAAAATGCAAATGAGTGATTGACCATTTGAGTATTAGTTCGCGTTTTTGCCACATGATCGACATCACCGACGAGAGTGTCACTAAAAACAAAAATCGTTTTTTGATTCGGTCTTTTTTCAATTCCTGTTTCTATTGAGCCATCGATATTTGCCGAAAAAATGCCGTCTGCTCCGGTCCAACCATTCTTTCGATCCATGAACAAGTGAGTCCAGTCGCACGCTTCTTGCACTGCATATTCTGATTTTTCGCTTTCATCCACAAGTGCGTCATTGCCACAGATTTTCCACAAATTGCACATGAAAAAAGCTGTAAATATGCAAAAAATCGACAGTATTTTTGCCGTCCAAAATCGATTGTATCTCATCATCGTCATCAAAAATTGGTAAGAAAAGTCTCCATTTTTATCAATTTAGCACCATTTTTTGTCTTGAAATTTGGTGAAAATTACGAAAAAACACTTTGGCGTTCCCCGAAAACATTCAGTGATAATATGCTGCGCACCGCCACAAAACAATACATTTTTCCTGTCATTCAATACTTTTTTTCGTGTCATTTTATAGAAATTTGCTTTGTTTTTCTGAAACAACAGCTTTCTATGCAGTGCTTAATTGTTTCGCAAAACGAAACTGGACAAACATCAAATTTTGTGCCGTTTGTAGTATAATTGATGGCGATGATCTGTGTATTTTCCGCATCACAATCCTCGCAGATAATCGGTGCAATCTCGGTAAATTTTGTCCCAGTTTTCTCCAAAACAACTCTCAAAATCACGAAGCCGAATGTCGGGCGAATCCTGACTGAGTATTGTTTTCTGCTGCATTTTCAAGATGTACGCCGCTAAATCTTTCGGGCGTTTCATCGCCAAATAATAGAAAAGTCCCCAAGAAAAAGCATACGAATCAATCGCAGTTGCAGGATTTCTGAACGAATCGTCATTCGAAATGAGAGACCGCAGATATTCGGGTGAAAAATTTGTGCCGGTTCGTCTCAAATCGTTCAGTCGATGTGGACTCAATTTGATCTTGGCACTCCATCCAGCCTGTTTTCCCGTGTCAGGAACTTCGTGAAACATGGCAATTCCTTCGCACAGCCAAAGTGGATTCGGAGTAAATCGAGGATGAACGCCGCAACTGAATCCAACTTGGTGCGTGGCTTCGTGAACGACAGTTGCAATGTTTTTTCTCGCATCTGGATGATTAACAAACATTTGAATAACACGAGACGAACTGCGATCTTTTGCGCCTTCTCGCATTGTTTCAGCACCGCTTAGATCGCACATCACAATTCTATTCGTCGCCGGATTGTAATATGCAAACTCTTTCGCGCCGAGCTGGAAACCCTCGGTTTTGGCATATTGCATAAATGCCGACCGATTAGAAAGTACAATTGCGACAAGTGGATAATCGGGTTTATGGAGCAAAATTCCACGCCCTTTCCAATAAGAATGATATCCTTCATACAATTTTTTCAGTAACTGCGAATACCACAAAGCAAAACTCCGCGAAGTCGTATAAACGACCAGAAAAGGTTCCTGATCTAAAATCTCGAATCCCTCCGATTCTGGAAATTCGAGACGAATCCGATCCTTTATTTCGGTAAGTGAATAATACGAAAATGGGGTCTGATCTGTCGTTCGTTTCAAAATTTGATCTGGCGGGACAACATAAAAGCGACCATCTCGCGCTTCAAATGCGATGCCATCTTCTGCTTCGAGAACAATACGACCTGATTCATGGCAAACCTTGTTTGAATGATGAAATTCAAGATTATCGAGTCCCCATGATTTCTGCGTATTTCCACAAAATGGCATTTCCACAAAGAGGAAACAAATGAGAAAAAAATGGAATATTTTACGAAAATTCATCTTGGCATTGATGGGAAAAATTGGTATTGTTCGTTTTGCACGGCGACAAGTAATAAGAAATAGGTGCGATCTCGAACCGAAACTCCACTCATTTTGATAATGGATTTAATGATGGATGCCCGATTGGTGGGGCCGGCGACACACCAGCAAACAGTATACCAAAAAGTCAGCACGATGCCAATAATGAAAACGATTTTCACTTTTTCCAACTTCATGTCATTATTTACTGCTGTTTTCGCAATTTTAGTGGCACTTCTCGGAGCGACAGGATGTGCTGTGGACAATGAATATATTGCCAAACTCCCTCTTTTCGAGGCGAAAACCGACAAAATCCCCGGTTTACAGCCGCCAAAAGAGCGTCTCAAACAGATTCGTTTGAAAGGAGAAAAGGGAGCAAATGCCCCAACTGCCGAAAAGGAAATTTTGGTCGCGCAGCTTGTTGTCGAATATCGAACATCACCCGATCCGAATATGCGACGCGAAGCAGTCGATGCCATGGCCAAAATCAAACATTCCAAACGGGACGAATACATGAAAGAAATTTTGCAGGACACCGACCCATTTGTCCGACTGTCTGCACTCGATGCACTCGGAAAATCATTTAATGGAAACCAAGAAGAATTGCTCCGTATTTTTGTCGAACGTCTGCGCACAGACCCAGACAAAGATGTCCGGCTCAGTGCGACGAAGTTGATCGGAATCCAAACACCGTCACAACAGCCGACGATTCCACACAAAAACAAAATCGCCACTCAAAAAATGCAGGAAGCATCACTGGCAGCACTCAGTGACGCGCTTTATGACAAAGTTCCGGCGATTCGATATGAAGCGATGCAGTCGCTCCAAAAAATAACGATGCAAGATTATGGGACGGACATTAATAAGTGGCAGCAATATGTCCAATACACGAAAGGAAATGGAACCGCTCCACAGCAGCGCACTTTTGCCGAAAAATTGCCGCAAATTCAATTGCCGATGTTCAAATAATTTCGATTTTGTCGAAACCAAATTGTCGTTTGACCAAATTGTCGTTTATCCAAATTGTCATTTTTTCAGCAATTTTTCGTAAAATCGAACATATTGTTCGGCACTTCGTTTCCACGACCAATCTTGTCTCATGCCGTTTCGCACCATTTGTTTCCAAGTTTCTTGATGATTCCAGTAAACATCGAGTGAACGCCAAATCGCATTGTTTAGATCATCGACATTGTCGGCGAAAAATGAAAATCCAGTCGCGGTGGCATTTTCCAGAGTGTTTTCGTTCAGATCGACTACTGTGTCTGCCAAACCACCAGTGTCATGTACAATTGGAATGGTTCCATAAATTTGACTATACATTTGATTTAGTCCACATGGTTCATATCGACTCGGCATAAGAAACATGTCGCTCCCTGCTTCGATTTTATGTGCCCAAATGTCGGAAAATTCAAAACGAGCAGCGACGTTATTCGGATATTGCTGCGCTAAATCAGACAAACGAGCTTCCAATCCACGATCACCAGTTCCGAGCAAGCAGAATTGGACACCATGTTTTTCAACCCAAAGTGGAATGACATCGGCAATCAGATCAATTCCTTTTTGATGGGCCAATCGACTCACCACGCCGAAAAGTGGAATCGAAACGTCTTCCTGTAAACCAAAATTTTTCTGAAGATCGAGTTTGCAGAGTGGCTTCTTTTCAAAGACCGTTTGGACATTATACGGAGCGGCAATTGCAGCATCATTGGCAGGATTCCAGTGACTTGTCGAGATTCCATTCAGTATTCCACGGAGCATCGGACTTCGATATCGAAGAATATCTTCCATGCCACAGCCAAAAAGTTGCGACTGAATTTCCAATGCGTATCTTGGACTGACTGTTGTTATGCCTTTTGCAAACATGACACCAGATTTCATCATGTTCAGTTTGCCATAAAATTCCAATTTGTCATAAGTGAAGTGTTCCCATCCGATTCCGGTCAAAAGCATATCCCAGTGCCAAAAAATCCCCTGATAAGCCAAATTGTGGATGGAATGAATTGTGGTAATTTTTTTATACAGGTTCTGATTTCGATAAATAAGTTCCAGATAAGCGGGGAGAAATCCGGTTTGCCAATCATTGGAATGAATGAGATCGACTTTCAGCTGCATTGCTCGAATTGATTCCATGACGGCGCGGCAAAAAAAGACGAATCGCTCACAGTTGTCCCCATAATCTTCGCCGTGCTCGCCATATAATCCACGTCGGTCGAAGTAGGAATCATTTCGCACAAAATAAACCGAAACATTTGTTGATGGAATCGTGCTGTGCCACAAAGACACATCCATCATTTTGGAACCGATTGGAATCTGAAAAGATATTCCAGTGTCTTCGATTGGTTCACCGCATTGAAACACATGCTGATAAGCCGGCATAAAAACAAATACACGATGACCAAGCGCGGACAGTGCTGTTGGAAGAGATGAACAAACATCAGCCAGACCGCCCGTCTTAGCAAATGGAGTTACTTCGCTGGATGCAAAAAGAATATTCATGGATTCACACGATCAGGAAAATTTCAGTCTGGTGCGGCACAAAAAATCACTTTTGCATGACGATTTTTTCTCATTGTTTTCAAAATATGAACCAACGAGTTGTCCATATTAGAAGCAGCAAAATGGCAAATACAGCAAAATCATAAGTACAAAAATGCTTCTTGATTATCCACTATTTTATCGTTTTCGTCAACTGGGACAATTGACAACACAATTTTTCAATTTTTCTGGCACGCACTTGGATGATTCATGGTCCGCCGTACTTGAATATGGCACTCACTTTGTGTAAAATGCAGGCGGTATTTTTCTGCGTTCATCAAACACAGGCACGAAACGCAGTCACATTCTATTTTTCAACAATACTGCTGTCGGCACTAAATTGTATGTTTTCGTGCAAAAAAGGCAACATTTTGTGAAGGACGACAGTATAATTCATGTCAATTCCGAGTTTTCTTTTAGACAGTTTGAACCAATCGCAGCAAGAAGCCGTCTGCTTCAAAGATGGGCCGCTTCTAGTTTTGGCGGGACCTGGAAGTGGCAAAACCAGAGTCGTCACACATCGAATCGCCGCACTTCTGCATCAGGGAGTCGGACCATCTCAAATTGCCGCGCTCACCTTCACAAACAAAGCGGCGCAGGAAATGGCACATCGCCTGAACACACTTGCTCCCAATAAACAGGTCTGGATCGGGACATTTCACCGTTTTTGTGCATTACTTCTTCGCAGACACGGCGAATTAGTCGGAATTCAATCTAATTTTACGATTTATGATTCGGATGAAAGTCTCGCCTTGATCAAAGGAATCGTCGCCTCACAAAGACTGCCGGCCGGAATTACTCCACAAAAAATCGCATCATCGATCAGTTGGGCCAAAAATCTTATGATTCGCCCAAAAGCATATCAACCACATCCAGGCAGTCTTTTGGGGGAAGTTGTAAAAGATGTTTATCCAATTTATCACGACGAATTGCAGCGTGCTCATGCAGTTGATTTTGATGATTTGCTCCTGTGGATTTGCATTTTGCTCCAAGAAAATCCAGAAATGCGAAAAATTCTTGATAATCGTTTTCGTTATATTCTCGTCGATGAATATCAGGACACAAACACGGTTCAATATGTCATTGCCAAAGCACTTTCGATTGACCACCGGAATCTGGCAGTGACGGGCGATCCTGATCAGTCGATATATGGATGGAGAGGAGCAAACATTCAAAACATTCTCGATTTTGAAAAAGACTTTCCTGATGCAAAATTGATTCGGCTTGAAAATAATTATCGCAGCACGCCGCAGATTCTCGCAGTTGCCGACTGTCTCATCTCAAATAATTTGTATCGGAAACAGAAAAAACTCATTGCCGAAAATGTGGATGGGAAACCTGTCCGAATTGTCCGATGCTTCGACCAAAAAGAAGAGGCTGACTCGATTGCCGAAGAAATTGCGTGTGAGATCAAATCAGGAAGACGAAAAGCGAGTGATTTTGCGATTTTCTATCGAATGAATGCACTTTCGAGAAATCTCGAACATGCTCTGCGAAGTAAATCAATTCCTTTTCAATTAGTTCGTGGACTCGAATTTTTCAATCGCAAAGAAATCAAAGATATTTTGGCGTATTTGAAAGTCGTTTGTAATCCGGCGGACACCATCGCACTGAATCGAATTATCAACGAACCGACGCGCGGAATCGGAAAGACTTCGCTCAAAAAAATCTGCGACAAAGCCGTGGAATTAGGAATTCCGACTCTGGATGTGGCCAGAATGGTCGCTTCTGACCCTGGTTCGTCCCTCGGAATATCGACAAAAACACGCAAATCTATTGGGCAATTTGTGGCCATGATTGATCGCGTCGCCGAATCAGCTTCTCGTGGTTTGCCGGTCGAATCGTTGATCGAAATGGTGCTGCGAGAAAGTGGTTATCGAGAGCAATTTACATGTTCTACTTCTTCAACTCGTTCTGAAAAATCCTCCGCAGCAAAATCCTCCGCAGCAAAATCATCCGCAACAAAATCATCTGCGGTAAAATCATCCGCAGCAAAATCATTACATGCAAATACTGCCAACAAAACGGACAAATCGCCTTTTTCTGACATTGACCCAGAATCAGAAGCTGATGCGGAGCGACTCGCAAATATCGATGAACTTTTAGCAGAAGCACATGAATTTGACGCAATTCCTCTCGAAGACGGTGAAAGTGGACTCGAAAAATTTCTCGAACAGGCTGCACTGGTGAGCGATGTAGATGCACTGGAAACTGCGGAGGACCGCGTCAGTTTAATGACGTTTCATGCTGCAAAAGGACTCGAATTTCCGGTCGTCTACATTATTGCACTCGAAGAAGGAATTTTGCCACATGAACGCTCAAAAGATGATGCGATGCAGTTAGAAGAAGAACGACGACTTTTTTTCGTGGGAATAACAAGAGGCCGAGAGGAACTTCGTATCAGTCGAGCTGATCGGCGAAATTTTCGCGGCTCTTTCGATCTGGCGATTTTTAGTCGCTTTTTACTCGAATTGCCAAACGATAACTCCGTCGTAAAATATGATTCTCCAAGTGATTTTCTTCATCAAGAAAAATATCATCGAGACGACGGAATCACGCTGCTGATTGAAAAAAATGCGATAATTGATGACGATTTCGTCGATCCAGATAATTTTGTGGGGACTGATGCGGATGCTTTTGTCGACCTATTCGTGGACACATTCGGAAAAAAAAACGACTATCTGCAAGATGAAATTGAACTCGAATACGACCCCGATTATCAAACAGAAAGTAACATTGATTTCGATTATTGCTGCGAAGACGATTCTGACCCGAAAAAACAGAAAAAAGGGAAAACGAAGGAATTGCCCAAAAAGACATTTTCTTTGACTACTGGAATCGAATTGCTCAAAAAAAATTGTAAATGATTCGTTGACACCCGTCGTTTTTTAGGTTTTTGTCGCTCGATTTTTGTCTCTTTGACACCATGACTGATTCCGCTGTTTATCTGTCCCACCCGAAAGAAAATGAAATGGAAGACGTTATTCGTTTGACGTGTCGGCATCTTTCTGAGCAAGAATATCAGACACGAGTTGATGCTGTTCTCGATCAATATAAAAAAGGAGCAATATCTCTCAATTCGATTTGGCAGGGACACATCGGGAACAAACGTGTTGCCGCACTTTTTGCGCAGGAACGGCCTGATAAGACACTGCTCCTCTGGCATCCCACCACTCTTCCGCCCGTCTCATCCGACATTTTCGTCAAAGCCATCGAAGAATTTTGCGTGCTTTCTAAATTGCACACCGCGATTATTCTCGTGGACCGAAATCAGCAAATTGAGGAGTCCGGCTTTCTACATTCGGGCTGTTTTCAATTTCAATCGACAATGTTGCATCTCGTTTGCGAAACGAAAATCAATAACATGAGTAATAACATCGAACCATCATATTCGTCCGAAACAATAAAAACAGACTCAGAGACTCTTTCATCGACTTCGGGATGCCTCGATTTTGTTCCAATGCAGGGAGATTCCAGTCAAATACGATGTGAACTGACTGATTTAGTTGAGGCGACTTATCAAAATACTGCGGACTTCCCGAATCTGATGCAAAAGGCGAGTGCCAAACATGTTTTGGCAAACTACCAATCAGCGGAGGAATTTCGGCCAGAACTATGGTTCTGCATCAAAGCGGGCACAAAAAAAATCGGCGTGCTCCTCATGACAGATCAGGCGGAAACTCAAATCGAATTAACATATATGGGAATGATTCCTGAATATCGTGGACGGGGATTTTCTCAGTTGATTGTTCGTTTCGCAATTGATGTTGCAATAAGGCAAAATCGTCAGTGGTTGCTCACATCTGTCGATGAACAGAACAGTGCCGCACTGCGTGCTTACTTAACTGCTGGTTTTCAAACATGGGATCGCAAAAAAGTATTCGCTCGCTTTTTTACGACATAATGTTTTCTGCCATTTATCATATTTGGCAGCGGTGTATTCGGCGAGCCGCCGGTGTAAGTCGGCGGTGTATTTGGCGAGCCGCCGGCGTAAGTCGGCGGTTGTTAGTCGGCGGGTTATTCTCCCATTTCCGTCAAAAAAACAAAAACCGTGAACGATTATTTTTTTATGATTATTTTTTATATTTTTAATATAGATTTTTTTTTTTTATGAAGTATAATGCACTTTCTTAGTCTGTCACGTTTTCGCAGAAAACGGTTGTTTCATAAAAACAAGCGAATTTTCACTCTCCAATTGTTGCACAAAAAACTTTGGCGAGCAGTTTCATACTTTTCTATCTTTTTTCGTGTTATAAAATAGGTGTTTTATGAGTAAATCAGAACAAGACTCGCTCGAACCAATCATCACAATTCAGCCACCACCTCCCGCCGCAGACGTTGAAAGCGACGTTGAAGCCTCAGAAGTTGAATTGCCACCCGAAGTGTTGCAGGCTCTCGAACAACTAAATATCGATGAAGATTATGATCCTGCGCTGGAAAATATCCGTCGAAAATTCTCAATTCGTGGACTAATGCGCGATGCGCCAAGTATCGCTTTTAGTGTTGCTATTCATGCTGCGGCTATTATTCTTTTGGCCGTTTGTTATCTCCCCGTTATTGTCGATTTTCGCCCCGATCTCACGGCAAATATCGAAGATATCGATCCGATGGAAGATATGGAAATGTTCGAAGACGAACCAATTGAAATCAATGTCGATGATGTCGATATTCCTCCCATCGAAAGCGATATTGAGCCAATGACCGAACAAATGGAAATCAACGCCGAAGCACCACAAATGGTCGTCGCAACAAGTGATATTGGAAATCTAATGTCCGCAGACGCTCTCATTTCCAGCATGGGTGGAATGGAAAGTGGAGGACTCGGTGGACGTAAAAATAAAGGCGCAGGTGGACTCATCGGAGCCACTGAAGCAAGTGAAGCCGCTGTTGCTGCCGGAATCTCCTGGGTCTCTGACCACCAACTCCCAAATGGTTCGTGGTGTTATACCCAATTGATGAATCCAAATTGCCGCGGAAAATGTCAAGATACTCCCGTCGATAAAGTCGAAAAATCCCTAATTTCTGCCACTGCAATGGCAATGTTGCCGATGCTCGGTTCTGGAATCACACACAAAGAAGGAAAATATCGGAAAGAAGTCAAAGCTGGACTAGATTTCATGACCAAAAATTGCCAATTGACTCCAAATGGCGTGATCTTCAGTGAAAAGGGAATTGGGAGTCCCATGTACAATCACGGGCTTTCGACTATTGTCATTTGTGAAGCTGCTGCCATGACTCGTGATAAAAATCTCGAAAAACTTGCGCAGGGAGCCGTCAATTTCATTTGTTATGCACAGGACCCTGTCGGCGGCGGATGGAGATATTCACCAAGACAACCCGGCGACACTTCGGGAATGGGATGGAATTTCATGGCACTCAAAAGCGCACAAATGGCCTATTTGAATGTTCCAAGTAATACGATTCGCGGAACACAGCACTTCCTTAATAACGTTGTCGGAGCCGATGGAGGGGCGAAATATGGCTATTTGAATAATGGCGCAGATGACAAAGAGGGAATGAATCGTGATATTCGTGGGGTCACCGCAATTGGACTACTTGGACAAATGTATATGGGATGGAAAGCCGACAATCCTGCACTCATCAAAGGAACTGATTATCTTGCTAATTGGGGTCCTGATGTCAATAACCTTTATTATTCCTATTATGCCACACAAGTGATGCACCATGTCGGCGGCGAAAAATGGGATGTGTGGAATAAAAAATTGCGAGACGCTCTCGTCGAAAAACAAAGTCGGGATGGTCATGCAAAAGGAAGTTACTATGCCACCGGAGGATTGGTTGATCGGAGTGGACGGCTCGGAGCAACTGCATTTGCAACAATGATTCTCGAAGTCTATTATCGCCATTTGCCACTCTATAAAAAAACATCGACAGTTGATGCCTTTCCACTCGATTAACACGGGGTTTCAACTCTATTTTTCTCTCATCTGCGGCATCTTCATTTTCACATTATCTGAAAATGATGGCATCGCAGACGAATCTGCCAGTATGCGCAGACCATCTGAACTATCGGAGGCGTTTCGAAATGCCTCCGACAGTGTCTTGCCATCTGTCGTCAAAATGATCGCCTCACCACTTTCTGCCGCCGAACGAAAGGAAAAACAGTCCGCGTTTGTCTCCGCCTCCTCATTTCCAAGCAATCGGATGAGACGACTCCCAGGAGACCGCACTGGAACCGGTGTGCTCATCGATCCAAGTGGAATCATTTTGACCTGCAATCACGTCGTTATGAAAGCAAAAGAAATCGAAGTTGAACTCCCAGACGGACGGATTTTTTATGCAAAAAAATATCGACATGACCCAGAAACTGACCTCGCCATCGTCTGGCTCGATGTCGATCCCGATGATGAATTGCCGTTCACACCATTCGGAGACAGCGACAATATGGAAATCGGTGACTGGGTGCTCGCAATCGGAAACCCTTTTGAACTCGATTCTACTGTCAGTGCCGGAATCATCAGCGCAAAAGGACGCTCGCTCAGGCAAATCCAGAGAACGGAATTTCTTCAAACTGATGCAGCC